>CAYZQS010000130.1:0-6511 GCA_964480735.1 uncultured Rhodobacterales bacterium | reverse complement strand
ATGCCTTTCAGCTTGCGCCAAACGGCGATGCGTTTGGACGACGGTTCGGGCGGAATTTTATACGTGAATAGTAGCCAGGTAATTGCAGACATAGTTGCGATGTATTGTAACGACGGTTACATGTCAAGAGCACAATTCATTTACGGTTGATGGCAGAGCAGGATGCGCTAGTGTTATAATCGAAATGGCGGAAAACTTTTGGAACAAACGATATGCGGCGCCCGGGTTTTTATTCGGGGTCACGCCGGCAAAATTCCTGTTCGACAGCAGCGCCTATCTAAAGCGTGGGCAAACTGCGCTGGCCGTGGCAGACGGCGAGGGGCGTAATTCGGTTTATCTGGCCGAAAAGGGCTTGCAGGTGACGGCGGTTGACAGTTCAGACGTTGCTGTTGACAAGGCGCGCGGGTTGGCAGCGGCGCGTGGGGCCGCGGTTGATTTTCATATTGCTGACTTAAAGGATTGGGACTGGGACGCTGCGCAATATGATGTGGTGGCGGCGATATTTATTCAATTTGCCGGCCCCGGCTTTCGGGCACAGATTTTTTCCGGACTGCAAAATGCGCTTAAACCCGGGGGAATATTGCTTTTGCACGGCTATACTCCCGAACAAATCGAATTGGGCACCGGCGGGCCACCGTATGTTGAAAACATGTACACAAAAGATATGCTGGAAGACGCATTTGGCGAACTGGACATATTGCGGCTGTCATCCTATCGCCGCGCAGTTGACGAAGGCCGCGGACACTCTGGCATGTCCGCACTGATTGATCTGGTTGCGCGAAAACCCGGTTAAAATGCCTGTGGGCGACTTTGCGGCTGCCTGGCATGCGGGCACGTGTGGCCACCCGTTTTACTGTGGTTTTGATCCAATTTCAAAGTTTGATGCTCTGATTATTTTCGCTGGATAAACAGGGCACCAAATCCCGCGGCATTTGGCTTGCGCCGCTTGGGTGGTGCTGGTTTTAAACGGGTTTAACCGCAGGATAATTAGCAGTGTGATCAGGCGGGAAAGGCGAGCTGTGATACCGGACGATGGTGCATTTCTAGTCCGGTACAGCGACAGTAGAATGCCGCACGGATTAGCGGTTGAGTTGGCCAGGGGCGGTCGGTCCCTGGTGTCAACTGACAAGCTGCGCTTGCGGCGTTGCGTAGGGGGCCACAAGAACCGTGTGTGTGTAAATTTTGGATCTGCCGCTCTCTTCGCGCAATCTGGACCTTTGACGCAAGTCTTTGCAGCCGACGAAAACCTTATGCTCAAGGCCGTCAAACAGACCATCAGCGCCAAATGGAATCGCATCGGCAATCTGTGGGGCCGGTAACACCAACGGGCGGATCCAGTGATCTGGAACTTGCAGGATAAGGCGCCAAATGAGGGTTGGATGCGCAAAAATTCGTCCTGTACCAATTTTCGACAAAACCGGTAAAGAGGTCCAGTTTTCCGGAAGTCCGGAGGTCCAGAAGTCCAGAATTCTAGACTTCTGGACTTCTAGAATACCAGAAGTCCGGAATTCCAGATGACCAGAACACCGGAGCGCCAGACAGACGGAAATCAGTTCTACCAATCCACCGGCAGGCGCGAATACCGTCGCACCCGACGGCTGGAATTTCGGTACTTGGCATGACCGTGGTACCGACGGGCGTGTCGGTCGGTTGACCGGATTGTCAGTGCGCACGACAGCGGGCGCATCGATCAATTTGCGTTTGACTTACCAAGAAGTGGCCAACGCCCCGATGGATCGACCAGCGGACCGGGGTACAGCTTCAAAACATCGCTGGTGTGCCTGTTTGCCGACAGAGAAATACATTGCACGACCAACAGCCTAAAAGATTGTTTTTCTAAGTAATGGTCAACGATATCCAGCAATGGAAAAAGGACCGGCAAACTGAACCCCATCAGACCGCTGCAGTTGCCGATTGGTCGAATAATCCTCAGCATCGCAGGCACCGTGTTTTCTGTCCACCAGACGAACCGATCAATGCCGCAAACAGGACTGGAAAATCGCCGAACGGTGAAAATTGCTGCATGAACAGCAACGGGGCTTTGAAATCATTTTCCTGGCGCGGAACCGGTTGTCATTTTCAGACTAAAAACTTTTGCAATATTCATCACCAAAACCGCCAAAACCTGTGCTTTTGGTTTGCAGCCGCCAAGCCGCGCATCTATGCCAGCTACATGCAAAACCTTACTGCCCAAATGCCGTGGTCCGGCCACTTCAAAGCGACACTGGCGCTGGGGTTGCCTATGGTCGGCTCGCATCTGGCACAAATGTCGGTCAATCTGACCGACACGCTGATGTTGGGATGGTACGGGGTAAACGAGCTGGCAGCGGTGGTGCTGGCCGGGTCCGCTTTTTTCCTGGTCTTCATTGTTGGTTCGGGTTTTGCGCTGGCCATCATGCCAATGGTGGCCAACGCGGAGGGTGAAAACGACATTGTCCAGGTGCGCCGGGTGGTGCGCATGGGGTTTTGGATCACGGTCATCTTTTGCACTTTCGCCATGCCGGCCATGTGGCAGATGGAGGCATTCCTTCTGGCGATCGGGCAAAAAGCCCATGTGGCGGTACTTGCGCAAGACTATATGCGCATCGCCCAGTGGGCGATGTTTCCGGCCATGCTGGTGATGGTTCTGAAAAGTTACCTGTCGGCACTGGAACGGCCACAATGGGTGCTGTGGGCGACCTTGGCCGGTACTGTGATCAACGCGCTTTTGAATTACGCGCTGATTTTTGGCAATTGGGGCGCGCCAGAGCTGGGCGTCAAAGGCGCGGCGATTGCGTCGCTGATGACCGCCACGGTGACGTTCATTGTGCTGTTTGCATATGCCAATTTTAACCCGGCTTTGAAGAAATACGATCTGTTCGTGCGGATCTGGCGCTCTGACTGGCCGGCTTTTTGGGCGGTGTTTCGCCTTGGTTGGCCGATTGGCGCGGCTTTGCTGGCGGAAACCGGTTTGTTTTCCGCCACTGCCGTGATGATGGGCTGGATTGGAACGGTAGAGCTGGCAACGCACGGCATCGTTCTGCAGATTGCCGCCATGACGTTTATGATTTATCTGGGCCTGTCCAATGTGGGCACGGTTCGGGCCGGTCGCGCACTTGGACGCAAAGACGGGGTCGGTCTGCGCCGCGCCGCCTGGGTTGTCATCGCGTCGATGATGCTGGTGTCTATTTGCGTGGTCGCCATGTTTCTGTCTATTCCAGAGCACCTGATCGCCCTGTTCTTAAGCCGCTCAGACCCCGCCGCACCCGCAATCATTGCCTTTGGCATCAGCCTTATGGTGGTGGCCGCCGCTTTTCAGGTGGCCGACGGGCTGCAGGTGGTACTGCTGGGACTGCTGCGCGGCCTGAAAGACACGGCAGTGCCTATGGTTTTGGCGGTGATCAGCTATTGGATCATCGGGCTGCCCGCCGGTTACCTTTTGGGCTTTACCTTTGGATATGGTGGTGTGGGCGTTTGGGTGGGGCTGGTTGTGGGCCTGTCGCTGGCCGCGCTGACGCTGGGCGGCAGGCTGTGGTATGTGCTGCCAAATCCGCAGGCACTTGCCGGGCAATTGCCCAGCTCTTAATCAGAATACCTGCGGCCCGTTAAAACTGCTGTGAATTTGCCGGTCTCAATGGAGCCGCGTCCTTTTTATCTGAATCAGCGGAGCGGCTCTATCCTTTTGATCTTGCGCGCAATTTATTCCGAAAACCGGTGCCCGCTTTTCGGATTGCGCTTTAGATTTTACGTCTGCGTTCAAAGCCGCGAGGGTCTGATCCAAATAAATTACCCGTCCGCCAGCACCGTCACCACATCGATCGTGCCTTCCAGGGTGCGGTGCACCGGGCATTTGTCGGCAATCTCCAGCAATTTCTGCCTTTGGTCGCGGTCCAGATCACCGGCAAGGTGAATGATCCGGTTGAACCGGTCGATTTTATTGTTCGCGGCCTCGCAGCTTTCGCAATCCTGTGCGTGCACCTTGTCGTGGGTGACATCCACAGACACATGATCCAACGGCCATTTTTTGCGCCGCGCGTACATGCGGATGGTCATCGAAGTGCAGGCGCCAAGCCCTGCGGACAAAAACTGATACGGCGTCATGCCCTTGTTGGTGCCGCCATAGGTTTCCGGTTCGTCCGCCAGCGTATGATGGCGCGGCCCGGCGTTGACATCCTGCAAAAATCCCCTTGGATCAGCCTCTTCCACGCGCACCACGCCCTCTGGTGCGCCCGGTGGCGGGGCAGGCTGGCGGATATCAAGATAACGCGCGGCCCAAGTGGCGATGACTTCAGCCGCATATTCAGCGTCTGCCGCCCGGCTGATCAGATGATCGGCGTTGTCAAGCGTGACGAAACTTTTGGGGTGCCTGGCGGCCAGAAAAATCTGGCTGGCGCTGCCAATGCCAACGGTTTCGTCAAGCGGTGCGTGCATCACCAACAAGGCACGCCCCAGTTTGGCGATGGCCGGTTGCAGGTTGGCAGCGGAAACATCATCGATAAATTCCTTACGGATGCGAAACGGGCGGCCCGCCAGATTAACCTCTGCCACACCGTTCTTGTTGATTTCCTCGATCTCGCACCCAAAATTATGAATAACATGGGCCGGATCAAACGGCGCGCCCAGCGTGACCACAGCCTTGACAGAAGTAATTTCCCCCGCCGCCTTCAGAACCGCAGCGCCACCCAGCGAATGCCCGATCAGCATAGCGGGCGGGCTGCCTTTGTCCGCCAGATATTTGGCGGCCAGCACCAGATCATCAACATTGCTGGTAAATCCGGTGTTTTCAAACTCTCCGCCAGAGTACCCAAGGCCGGTGAAATCAAAGCGCAGCACCGCAATGCCCATCGCTGCCAGCCGCTGGGAAATCCGCCGCGCGGCGGGGATGTCTTTGGAACAGGTAAAGCAATGGGCAAAAATCGCTGTGGCCAGATGCGGGCCTTCCGGCATATCCAGCCGTGCCGCCAGCGTGTCACCGTTGTGTCCCGTGAACGTGATCTTGCTGTTTGACATAACGAACTCCAATTGTGCTGTGGCGAAGATGCGCGTATCGCGGTGCAACAACAACCCCGCCGCGAATTTCGTCACGGGCTTGTGAGAGATTGTTTTTTATCGGTGTGGCATCACAGCAAAATCGCGGCCACAAGGTTATTCGTGACTGTGGCCGTCATCCACATGGGCAACAGTGTCGCCGTGGCCGATTTCATCTTTGTGATGCTCGGTGCCCGTTGCGCCGCCGTGATCATGATCCATCAACGCCAGCGCCTCGGGTGACAAAGTGCCCTCGGAAAACAGATGTTGCTGTGGATCATCGTGCAAAAAAGCAATGATGTCCCCCAACTGCGCCCCTGTAAATGTGATCTGTTTGCCGTAGGCCTCTTTCTGCGCTTTGATCATGGCAGGGGCTTTGGCCCACATTTTGGCGGCAAAATCCAACGGATTCATCACCGGCATCATGTCATGGGCGTTCAGCGGTTCCGCATCATGCCCGCCAACGCCGTTGACCGCGTGACAGCCAACGCAGCTGAGTTCCACAAACAGCTTCATACCGTTGACGCTGTCACCCGGCGGAGAAACCAGTTTGGCCACATGGGCGCCGTGATCCGGTTGTGTATCATCTGCATGCGGCTTGTCGTCATGGGCCAGCGCGGCGCTGGATACAACTAACGTGCAGGCGATGGCGGGTGTCAAATGAATGCGCATTTTGTCTCCGGTTCAAACCTGCGTTCACATTATTGCTGAACCGAGGAACTGGCAATGACCATGCCTGACACGGTTAATAAAATGTGGCGTGTGTTGCCGGAGGATGGATGGCCCTGCGTTCTGCGGGTCGGCGGGCGAAGATGCGCATAGCGCGGTGCAACAACAACCCCGCCGCGAATTTCGTCGCGCGGTTGTGAGGTTGACGGGTAAATACCGCGTGGTGCTGGACACAATAAGGTGGCCGTCTACGTCTTGACGGAGGTCGGGGGATTTGCCCAT
This sequence comes from uncultured Rhodobacterales bacterium, assembly GCA_964480735.1. Lineage (GTDB taxonomy): Bacteria > Pseudomonadota > Alphaproteobacteria > Rhodobacterales > Rhodobacteraceae > UBA5972. The sequence continues at coordinate 553 of CAYZQS010000130.1, read as the reverse complement.
AACTGAACTATCAATGTGGGGGAACAGATGGCGCGTTATACAGTAATCAAAACCACCAACCTTGGATCCGGCTTTGATCCGATACAAGGGGGATCATGTACACGAACCCTGAAGATCAGGGAAAACCAATCGCTGTTTCAGCTTGCCGAAGCGATCATCGCTGCATACGGCTTTGATCTTGACCATGCTTTTGGGTTTTACGACAATCTTGAAGATCATTACGCCAGCACATCGGTTCATACTTCGTTTGCCGATTTTTTGGACGATGACGACCCGGATCATGGTCTGTCCGTTAAGAAAACCAAAGTGAGCAGTGTTTTTGAGCCGGGCGTTGAGCGGTTGTTTTTGTTTGATTACGGCGATGAATGGCACTTCCACCTGCACTGCACCGAGACCGGGTTGAGCGGTGGTGATAGCAAGGATGCCGAGGTGATTGCAGCGCAGGGCAATGCGCCGCCGCAATACCCGGAATACGACGAAGAGTGCGAGGGTTAAACTGTCCTTGGCAAGATAATCGTCCGAAGTTTCAACGCCCTAAAGCGCAATCCGAAAA
>CAYZQS010000129.1:0-6596 GCA_964480735.1 uncultured Rhodobacterales bacterium | reverse complement strand
TCGCCGGGCCAGTCAAGCAGGCACTCGGACACCTTGCAGCGGCGGGTCAGATTGTTGGCAAACATCCGGCACAGGCGCGCGGTAAAAGGCGATCCCATTTTCTCGCAGGCCACCGCCTGTTCCAGAAAATGCGCCTGTATGGTCACCTGAAACGGTCCACCAGCCGTTGCAGGACGCTGCGCTCGTCTGCGGCCACGACCGGCGGTTCAACTTTTGCACGCTGATCCGGTTTTTTGACCGGCTTTACATTTAAGGATCGGGGCGGGGACGTGCGCTGTGCCACCTTGTTCATAAAACGCCCGGCATCACCTGCCGCCAGTTCGGCGGCACCGTCTTCAATACCGTCAAGCACATTGGCAAGCCACGCACTGTCAGCCTTGGCAAAATCATGCAGCACATAGGCGGACACCCGGTCTTTGTGCCCCGGATGGCCAATGCCGATGCGTACCCGGTGATAGCCACCGCCAATATGCTGGTGCAAAGAGCGCAGTCCGTTGTGCCCGGCGTGTCCACCGCCGGTTTTCAGCCTGATTTTACCCGGTTGCAGATCCAGTTCGTCCTGAAAAACAAAGACATCCTCTTCAGTAAGTTTGTAAAACCGCATGGCAGCGCCAACTGATTGTCCGGACAGGTTCATGAAAGTTTCAGGTTTAAGCAGCACAATTTTGCCGCCACCCAGTTGCCCCTCGGCCACCACGCCTTGAAATTTGCTGCGCCAGGGCGAAAACCCGTGCGCCTGCGCGATCCGGTCCACAGCCATATATCCGATATTGTGGCGGTGGTTGGCATATTTGGCCCCGGGATTTCCAAGGCCGACGAAAAGTTTCAAAATGCCACCTGTCTCATAAAAAACGCGCCGGAACCTGATCCGGCGCGTTTTACAATAACACGGAAGTTTTGGGTTGGCGACTTACTCTTGCGTGCCGTCGCCCTCTGCGTCGTCACCTTCCGCGGCTTCACCTTCGCCCTCGATTTCACCATCGATTTCGCCCTCGATGCCTTCTTCTTCCTCGTCTTCGGATTTCAGGCTGCTTGGGGCCGCAATATTGGCGACAACGAAATCGCGATCCGTGATCATCGGTCGTGTGCCTTCGGGCAGGGTGATGTCGGAAATGTTGATCACATCGCCCACGTCCAGCCCGCTGAGGTCAACGATAATGCTTTCGGGGATATTGCCGGCAGTCACTTTCAGCTCGATCTCTGAACGCACCGCGGTGACAACACCGCCCTTTGTCAGGCCTTCGCAGTTTTCGTGACCGGTAAATTCCACCGGGATGGCCAGATTGATCCGGGTGTTGCGCGTCAGGCGCATGAAATCCACGTGGGTTGGCAGGTCTTTGACCACGTCACGCTGCACACCGCGGCAGATGATACGCACGTCTTCTGTGCCGTCGATTTTCAGATTGAAAAGGGTGGACAGAAATTTGCCGGCTTTCAGCAATTTGAACAGCTCGTTGTATTTGAGGTTGATCGGCATCGGGTCAACGCCACCACCGTAAACAACGCCCGGTACAAATCCGCTACGGCGCGCTTGGCGGGCGGCCCCCTTGCCTGTCCCCGCGCGTTCGGTGGCGATAAGATCTGGTATGGATCCAGCCATGATAATTCTCCTAAAGGTTTTTAAAAACGGCAAGCCTCCAAGGGTGTCAGCGCCGCAGACGCGGCTGCTATAGATTGGAATCACCACAAAGGGAAGGGGTGCACACGGATTAATTTTTATGACGCCTGAGGGTTTCGCCCGCCTGCGCCGCGTGTTTTTCAATCGCGAAAAATTTACGACCGATACCTGCGGTGGGGACCCTAACCCGAGTATTTTTGGAACAATGAAAGACGTGCGGGGTTGAAGGCGGCGGGCTTGTGCCCTTATGTCTGGTGCACAGGCATAATCAGGCAGGCAGGCATGACTCTTCCATATTTTTCGATCAAACGTGACGCGGCAAATGAAACCGGCGCAGCGCCTGACTTTGGCGATCTGCCGGTTTGGAATTTGGATGACCTTTATCCAAGTCAGGACGGTCCCGAAATATCCACCGATTTGGACCGGCTGGCGGAAGAATGCGCGAAATTTGCCAGGGATTTTGAAGGAAAGCTGGGCAAACTGAACGCAGGCGCGATGCTGTCGTGCATTCAGCGCTATGAGAATATTCAAACCACGGCGGGGCGGATTATGTCATTTGCCGGGCTCAGGTACTACCAGAACACGTCGGACGCGGACCGGGCCAAGTTTATGTCTGATATGCAGGGCAGGATCACCGATATGTCCACGCCCTTGGTTTTCTTTTCACTGGAGATGAACCGGATCAAAGACGAGGTTCTGAACGGGCTTTTGGCAAAAAACGCTGATCTGAACCGCTACGCACCGGTGCTGGAGCGCATGCGGGCCATGAAGCCGCACCAGTTGTCTGACGAGTTGGAACAGTTTTTGCATGACCAATCGGTGGTCGGTGGCACGGCGTGGAACCGTCTGTTTGACGAAAGCACCGCAGCCCTGGTGTTTGAAGTGGACGATCAGGAACTGAACCTTGAGTCCGTGTTAAATCTGCTGACCGATCAGGATCGCGAACGCCGCGAAAAGGGTGCGCGGGCGGTCGCTGCGGTGTTTGACAAACAACTGCCCCTTTACGCCCGCATCACCAACACGCTGGCCAAGGAAAAAGAGATCGAGGACCGCTGGCGAAAACTGCCAACGCCTCAGGCCGGGCGGCATCTGGCCAATCACGTGGAACCAGAGGTGGTGGAAGCGCTGCGCAACGCGGTGGTGGCGGCCTATCCGAAACTTTCGCATCGCTATTATGCGCTCAAGGCCAAATGGCTGGGCCTTGATAAAATGCAGGTCTGGGACCGCAACGCGCCCCTGCCGCAGGCGGAACAAAAGACCGTGGACTGGCAGACGGCACGCAAAACCGTGCTGGCGGCTTACGGCGATTTTGCCCCTGAAATGGCAGAGATTGCCACGCCCTTTTTTGACAATGGCTGGATTGATGCCGCCACAAAACCCGGCAAGGCACCGGGGGCGTTTGCCCATCCTACGGTGACCACCGTACATCCTTACGTGATGCTGAATTATCTGGGCAAACCGCGCGATGTGATGACGCTGGCCCATGAACTGGGCCACGGGGTGCATCAGGTATTGGCGGCGGGGCAGGGCGAGTTGCTGTCCTCTACACCCCTGACGCTGGCCGAAACCGCCAGCGTTTTTGGCGAGATGCTGACGTTTAAGAAACTGCTGGCAGAAGCTCCGGATCAGGCCACGCGCAAAACGTTGCTGGCCGGTAAAGTTGAGGACATGATCAACACCGTGGTGCGCCAGATTGCGTTTTATGACTTTGAGTGCAAACTGCACGCGGCACGCAGCGAGGGCGAGCTGACGCCTGCAGACATCAACGCGCTTTGGATGTCGGTTCAGGGCGAAAGTCTGGGGCCGGTATTTGAGTTTATGGAAGGATACGAGACCTTTTGGGCCTACATCCCGCACTTCATCCATTCGCCGTTTTACGTCTATGCCTATGCGTTTGGCGATGGTCTGGTGAATGCTCTTTATGCGGTATACGAAGAGGGTGATCCGGATTTTCAGGCAAAATATTTTGAAATGCTGCGCGCCGGTGGCTCCAAACACCATAAAGAGCTGTTGGCACCCTTTGGGCTGGACGCTTCGGACCCTGGGTTTTGGGACAAGGGGTTGAGCATGATTTCCGGCATGATTGACGAGTTGGAGGCGATGGAGCCCTAAAGTCCTGACCCTAAGGTACCGGCGCTTTGGCGGCACGGTTTTTGACCGGCCCTCTAAACAGTTTACCTGAAGTCAGGCGGGCGTTTTTGCACGTTGGCCATGACCGCCTCGATCTGGTTGGGGCTTGCGATGATGTCAGCCTGCAATATGGCCTCGCGGGCCAGACCTTCAGCGGGTGTTGCGGCCCACATGTCTTCGATCAGACGTTTGGAGCCTTGCACGGATTGCGGTGCGCGGGCCGCCAGTGCGGCGGCAAATTCACGGGCCGCGCTCAGGGGATCATCCGCACGCCGGGTGATCAGGCCAAGGCTGTCCGCCTCTTTGTCGTTCAAAACCCGGGCTGTCATCATCAGCTCTTTGGCCTGATCGGCACGTAATAGTTTTGGCAGGTTTTGGGTTATCCCCATGTCCGGGATCAGCCCCCATTTGCTTTCCATAATGGAAAACTGCAGATCGGGCCCGCCGATGCGAAAATCAGCCGCCAGCGCAAGCTGGGCACCGCCACCATAGACCACGCCGTGCAACGACGCGATGACCGGCACGTCCAGCTCCTGCCAGACATAACAGGGTTTTTGAAACGGGTTTGCGATCTCGCCCGGTTTCAGGTTCAGCATGTCTTTTTTGATCGTATCAATTTTGGCGATCATTTCTCCAAAAGATGACGTGTCAATCCCGGCACAAAAGTTATCACCCTGGCCATAAAGCACCACGGCGCGCACATCATTATTGCCTTTCAGGCCTTCGCCCGCCGCCGCGATGGCGTCGAACATTTCAGGATCCAGCGCGTTCATCTTTTCCGGACGCGACAGGGCGACCTCGGCGATATAGTTGTTGATTGTGACAGTGACGCGGTTGCTCATCGGTTTGTCCTTTCTGCGCTTAAAGCGCTGCCGATGTCTGTGACATCCCGGATCAGAGCGTCCAGATCCTGCAGCGTGGTCCGGTGGTTTGTCAGGTTAACCCGAATGGCGGTTTTTGCGTTGATTTTGGTTGTGGAGGGGGCCGCAAGACCGCGCAATTGTAACTGGGTGACGATGTCGGTTGTCAGTTGATCCAGCGCGGCCGCATCATGATTTTCCGGGATAAATCGAAAGCAGGTGATGTTCAGATCGGTGGGCGCCAGAAGTTCCAGCATGGGGTGTTTTGACACCTGCCCGGCCAAATAGTCCGCCTGCGCGCAGTTTTCCGCAATTTTCTCGCCAATGCGCCGAAGCCCGACCGATTTCATCTGGAACCAGACCTTCAAGGCCCGAAATCCGCGCGACAGTTCCGGCCCAAAATCACAAAACCACGGGCTGCCTGCGGCAAGGCCCTGTTGGCTGCTTTGCAGATATTCCGGGCGGCTGGAAAAGGCACGCAGTTGATCGTTTGCGTCGCGCATCAGAATAAAACCGGCGTCATAATTCACGTGCATCCATTTGTGAAAATCAAAGGCCAGCGAATCCGCGCGGTCAATGCCCGCCAGTTTCGGTTTCAGGTCCGCGTGCAAAACCGCCAATGCCCCGAACGCGCCGTCCACATGCAGCCACATGTTTTCTGTTTTTGCGACATCGGCAAGCGCGTCCAACGGGTCAATGGCCCCGGTGTTGACGGTGCCCGCCGTGCCAATCAGGCAAAAGGGCTGTAATCCGTTGTTTTTGTCTTTGGCTATCGCGGATTTCAGCGCGGCCAAATCCATGCGGAACCGGTCATCCACAGGAATTCTGCGCAATGCGTTTTGTCCAAGGCCGATGATGTCAAAGGTTTGCGCGATGCAACTGTGAGATTGTGCCGAGGCGTAGCCAACCAGACCCGGGCGCACCCCACCTGTGCTGGCAGCTTCTTGGGCATGGCCGTCGCGGGCGCTTTTTAACGCAATCAGCGTTGCCATTGACGTGCCGGACACCACCAATCCACCGGCGGCGGCGGGAAAATCAAAAATCTGGCGACACCACTGGATCACCTGCTTTTCCACTTCGTTTGCCACATGATCCCGCCCGCCCAAATTGGCGTTTAACGCGGCCGCATAAATATCCGGGATCACGCCGGTCGGACTGCCCGCACCGTGGACCCAGCCATAAAACCTGGGGTGCGTGTTGCCGGTGCCAAAGGGCAGAACATCTGCTTGAATTCGGGCGTTAAGGCCTGATAAATCCGTGGCCTCCATCGGCAGGTCTTCAGCCAATCGCTGTTTTACGGCAGCGGGCGTTTCCCGCCACACCGGCGCTGTTGCGCGGTCCTGCATAAGATCAATGGCCGCCTCCAGCGCCGCATGCGCCTGTTCGCGAAATCCCGCCCAGTCCTTGGGGTCAAGCGAAGGATGGGTGACCATGATCAAACTCCTTTGGTGGTGGGCTTTTTATTGGCAGGCCTGCCGCATAGGTGCAAGTCATCCGGTTGCCGCCACCATTTCCCCTGCGGCGTTCCCCACAATTGAACGGGCAAAAACAGCTGTTAAAACGGATGGGGCGACGCGCCCGTGGTGCCCGGCATTTTGAATTCAAAAGAGACCCCGATGGATATTTATTGCGGCAGTGACGCGCAAATTCAGCTTCAGCAAAAAGTGGCGCGGGAATGCGAGTGGTCCAAATGGTCAGAGGGTGCTGCGGTGGCCGCGGGTTATATGGCGACCGACAATCCGGAAAAATTTGGCTGGCAGTGCTTGCTGGATCATTTGGAGGAAGACCGGATTTTTGGTTTTCGGCTGGTCAATATGGGTGATGTGATGCGCCTGCGGCAACGGCTGGCCGGGCGCGGGTTTCGCGTGGATATGGAACAGGTTTTTCGTGGGCATGGCGGATGACGTCACGCCCCATTGTCTTGAAGCGCTAAAGCCGGGGCTGCCCGATGGTCTGAACCTTGTGGATCAGGACGCGCTGATTTCAGA
>CAYZQS010000128.1:0-6767 GCA_964480735.1 uncultured Rhodobacterales bacterium | reverse complement strand
GCCATCATGTTGCCCGCCAAACGAATAGAGTGGCTGACAGGGCGCACGAAATAGGAAATAACCTCGATCACCGCCAGAATGGGCCGCAGAATCAAAGGCGCGTCAGAAATCCAGAACAGCGACAGAAACTTGGTGCCGCTTTTAACGATGCCCAGAATGGTGACCGACAGGAACACAGCCATCGCCATGGTTGCCGTTACCGCGATGTGGGACGTGGAGGTAAAGCTCATGGGTAAAAGACCCACGATATTGGCGAGCAGGATGAACATGAAAAGGGTCATGATATAAGGGAAATACTTCAGCCCATCTTTGCCCGCGATATCTTCAACCATCGAATGGACAAAACCATAGATGACTTCCGCGATCGACTGGCTGCGCGACGGAACAATCGCCCGCCCGCGCGTGCCAATCACCAGCAATACGATAATCGCCAGCACCGCAATACCCATCCACAGGGTCATGTTGGTGGGCGTGTACCACAGAATGTCGCCATCGCCAAAAAGCGGCTTGATCACAAACTGATCCATCGGGTGGATGTTGAACGCGCTGCCGCTGTCTTCTGCCATGGTCGGTCCCATAATCTGCCCGTACGGGCGTTACTTCTTTGCGGCCTCAGCCGCCGCGTTTTGGTCCTGCAGCTCTTTCGCCGTGCGCATCATCACGCGCACCCCGGCGGCAAAGCCCAGCAATGTAAAGGCGACCAGAAAGATCGGGATCGTCCCAAACAGGCTGTCCAGCCCAAATCCAATCCCAAACCCCATCCCCAGTCCGACGACCAGTTCAATCACCATCCGCCACGCGGCCCCTGCCGCTGAATGATGATCCTGATGACGCCGTCCGGTTTCCTTTTCCGCCTTCGCCGCGTTGATCCGCGTCTCCAGATTTTTCAAATCATTCGAACCCGGCGCATCCGACATCAAAAAGACCCTTCCTGAGCGTCGCGCGGAAACTAGGAACACTGCCAACGCGAGTCAAGGTCGAATTGAACCCGTAAGAACCATCTATCCCATTGATATAACACAGTTTAATATGATGCGTCATCATCACCTCAGACACCCGGTCAGCAGATTGCGTCAATTGCACTACAAACGATATATTCAACCAACTGGTTGACTAACATTTTTCGTACTCACCCGCGCATCTTCTTATTGGTTCAAATATCCCCGCCGGAGGCACCGGAGACAACCGCCCTCGACTGCTGCGGAAAATCAAACCAATCCTCAACCAAGCGGTTGACCTTTCTGACCGTGACCCGCTACCAACCCCCTATGCCCAATGCTCTTGATACGGTCTTTGCCGCCCTGTCTGATCCCACCCGCCGGGCAATTCTGACCATGTTGCTGGAAGACGATATGGCGGTCACGGATGTTGCCGCGCCATATCCCATGTCCCTTGCCGCCATTTCAAAACACCTGACAATCCTCACCCGCGCGGGCCTGATCAGTCAGGAAAAACGCGGGCGGGTTAAATGGTGCAAGCTGGAACCCACGGCGCTGCGTGATGTCTCTGTCTGGATAGAAAGTTTCGGGCAGTTTGAAGCGGTCAATCTGGACCGGTTTGAACAGTTTCTGGAAGCCGAACTCGGCCCTGATCCTGACAATTGAACCTATTTTCCCGTGCCGGGTTTACCCCGGATTTACCGCCGCCCCATAGCACGTTCAAAGGCGTGAGTGGGACATTCATATTCAGACATCGGGTAAGGGCCCGCTTTGTGCCGTAACAACTTATCTCCGCGGCGGGGCTGTCTTGCACAATTTTGGTCTATCGCAAAAATATCTGGCAACCCGCAGCAACCACAATCTGTTGGAAAACCTGACGCCCTTGGCCCGGCACGTGGCGCACGGCCCGCTTACCCCTGAAGAACTGGAGCAGGCCAAAACCGCCTGGTCCTATTTTGAGACCTTTACCAACCACCGGACCGGATTTGCGCAAATCACCGCGGATGATCAGACCGTCACGCCGTGGGAAATGGGGGCAAATCTTCTGGCCCTCGTCTGCGCCGGACGGTTGGCGCTGATCGCACCGGATGCTGCGACGGCCCGGATCAACCAATGTATCGAAACCCTGACCGACATGCCACTGGCGGCAGGCCGGATACCCAACGCATTTTACCACGTGGAAACCTTTGCCATGCTGAACCGCAAGGCCGAGCTGGCGCCCCGCGGCGTTGGCTGGTCACCGGCCCGCATCATGCGCCTGATCGCCGGGCTTATTGTGGTGGCGCACCACCACACGGCACTGGCGCCGGTGGTGGCGCTGGTTTTGAAACGCTGGCATATGCGCGACATCGTCGGTGACGGGCGCTTTTTGGCCTCCCAACCCACCGCTGACGGCCAATTCAAAACCGTTCAGCAGGGCGTTTTGGGCTATGAACAATACGCCGCCCGCTGCGGCGTTCTGATTGATTTGCCATTGCAGGCGGCGATGGACATGCGCCCGATCCTGCGCGGCCAATGGGTGAACGGGCAACTGCTGCCGGGTGACAAGCGGCTGATCAACGGGCGGGCCGCGGTGATCACACCGGAACCGTTTTGTCTGGAAGCGCTGGAATTTGGCTGGCGACCGGATATGCGGGATGTGGCCCTGACCCTGTTCATGGCCCAAAAGGCCCGGTTCGAGGAAACCGGCACCCTGACCGCCCTGACCGAGGACACCCTTGACACACCGCCGGGATTTGCCTTTCACGGCATCCTTGCCGGGCACCAGCCGTTTGCCAGTTTTTCCACCAAGGGCCGCGATATTTCGCATCTGCGGTGCCTGTCCACCAAGGCCGCTTTCTGCTGGTGGGCGCTGTTGCGCAATCCTTACAGCCAGAAACTGGTGGATTGTGTCAGTGATCTTGCAAGCGGCAAAGGCTGGCTTGTCGGGCGCTACGAAGAGACCGGAAAAGCCAATACCTCGCTGTCCTTAAACACCAACGCCGTGATCCTTGAAGCGCTGCATTACAAAGCCTTCGGCCCGCTGTTTCCAACAGATTAGAACCAATCATACTTGCATCAAAGACATTACATGACTTACAGAGTTAAAAGTCTCTCACGTCGGTCTGGACCCTGTCATTTTACCTGAACGGTTTACACCAAAACTCATTACGACACTCCGCGAGGGCTACAGCCTTGGCGCGTTAAGGTCAGATATTCTGGCCGGGTTGACTGTCGCTATAATTGCGCTGCCGTTGGCTATGGCGTTGGCCATATCCAGCGGGGCCTCGCCTGACAAAGGGTTGGTCACAGCAATTGTTGCCGGATTTGTTGTGTCCCTTTTGGGCGGTTCCCGTGTGCAGGTTGGCGGCCCCACAGGGGCCTTCATTGTGGTGGTCTTTTCGGTCATTGCCCAGCACGGTTATCAAGGCCTGATATTGGCCACCTTGTTGGCAGGTGTGATACTTGTGGTGGCCGGATATGCCGGTTTTGGGCGCATTATCCGATTTGTACCCTACCCGGTTGTCACAGGGTTTACCGCTGGAATTGCTGTCATCATCGCCACAGCGCAGATCAAAGATTTTTTTGGGTTGCGGATCGACAAAGTGCCCGCGGAGTTTATCCCCAAGCTGCAGACCTACCTTGACCATATCGACACCATAAGCCTTGTGACGCTGGCTGTTGGTCTGGCGTCATTCGGCTTGATTTTGGGGCTAAAATCACTCACCCCGCGCCTGCCGGTTTTTCTGATTGCAGTGGTTGGCGCGGCATCTGCGGTGTTCATGTTAAGCTTACCGGTGGACACGATCGGCTCCCGGTTCCCGGATATGCCTGCCGGTCTGCCGATGCCTGCCTTGCCAGGGTGGGATTTTGCCAAACTGGTCGAGATCATACCTTCAGCGTTCACCATCGCCTTTCTGGCCGGTATCGAGGCCCTGCTTTCGGCCACCGTCGCTGACGGTATGACCGGTTACAGACACCGCTCTGATCAGGAATTGGTGGCCGTGGGATTTGCCAATATTACCTCGGGCCTGTTTGCCGGCCTGCCGGCCACCGGCGCAATTGCCCGCACCGCGGCCAATATCAAATCAGGCGGCAAAACTCCGCTGGCCGGCATGTTCCACGCATTATTTTTGCTGATATTCATTGTGTTCGCTGGAAAGCTGATGGGGTTTGTCCCCTTGGCCGCCCTGTCGGCCATCCTGTTTGTTGTGGCCTGGAATATGAGTGAAATCCATCATTTTCTACACATTTTTCGTATGTCCCGCAACGACAGGATCGTCATGTTGCTGACGTTCGTGCTGACGGTATTTGTCGATCTGACTGTAGGCATCGGCGTTGGCGTGACACTGGCGTCCCTGATGTTCCAATACGAGATGAGCCAGGCAAACGCGGCCCATTTGCAACAGGGCCGGGTGCACGACAGCAACGGCGACGGCGGCAACGGGCAAGCAGAAGACCCGACCCAACGTCTCGATTTACCACCTGGTGTCGAGGTGTTTCGCCTGACCGGCCCGGTTTTCTTTGGCATGACCAGCGCAATGATTGACACCCTAAAATCCATGGGCGCGCGTCCCAAGGTTTTGATCGTGCGTATGAAGCTGGTGCCCCATATGGATGTTGCCGGAGTCAACGCCGTTCAGGATCTGGTGGATATGTGCCGCACACAGGGATCAAAGATAATATTCACCGGTGTGCAAAAAGCCCCGGGTGCCATGATGCGCAAAGCCGATATCGTCGAAAATGAGTCCGACATTTTCGTTTTGAACGCCTACCCCGACGCTTTGAATCTGGCCAACAAATTGTTGGAAGCGGACGGTCGGGCAACGTGACAATGACAAAACGCCCGAAGTTTCCTCCGGGCGCTTTCAAGTGGTAGGGCGGGGTTCACCCCGCCAAACTTTTAGTTCAACGCTTTATCGGTAATCGCATGGGTCCAGGCACCAACGGGTTCCTTGGTGATCACCGGATCAGACCCGCCACCCAGCAGGCTGTCAACCGTGCGCTGGTAATCGGCTGGATCAAGCGCGCCGTTGGACCCGGCGGTCAGCTTGGCAATCTCGCCCATCATCCGCACTTGGTGTTTTTCGGTCTGCGCACCGGTGGCGTCATTATCCAAAACGATCAGGGCAGCGGCTTCAGGGTTTTCCTCAGCCCATTTCCAGCCCTTCATGGACGCGCGCACAAAGCGCACCATTTTGTCCTCAAAGGCCGCGTCTTTCAGGTTTTCACCCAAAACATACATGCCGTCCTCCAGCGTGGCGACACCCTGTTCCTCGTATTTGAACACGCTCAGTTCTGCCGGTGTCAGGCCAGCATCGATGATCTGCCAATACTCGTTATAGGTCATGGTCGACACACATGCCGCCTGACCCTGCAGGATCGGATCAACGTTAAAGCCCTGTTTCAGAACAGTAACACCGCCGTCAGAACCGTCAGTGGCCAAGCCAAGTTTGCTCATCCAGCTCAAAAACGGATACTCGTTGCCAAAGAACCAGACGCCAAGGGTTTTACCGGCAAAATCGTCAGGTGAATTCACACCGGCATCCTTGCGGCAAGTCAGCATCATGCCCGAAGACTTGAACGGCTGGGCGATGTTGACAAGATCAAGGCCCTTTTCACGCGCTGCAAGCGCTGATGGCATCCAGTCCAGCACCACATCGGCACCGCCACCGGCGATCACCTGGGTTGGCGCCACATCCGGTCCGCCCGGTTTGATCGTGACGTTCAGGTCTTCGTCAGCGTAATAGCCGTTTTCCTGCGCCACATAGTACCCGGCAAACTGTGCCTGCGTGACCCATTTCAGCTGCAGCGTCACGTCGTCGGCTGCCTGCGCCATTGACGCGCCAATCGCCATTGCGCCCGCAAGGGCTGTTGTCATCAGATATTTCATTGGTCTTCTCCCAGTTGATTAAGTTCACTTCTCATCTTCAGCCGCGTTGCGAGGGATGCCAGAAGGTCACAGACCTTTCGATCATCGCCACGCTGCCGTAAAAGGCGGACCCGGCCAAGGCCGCCACGGCAATTTCTGCCCAAACCATATCCAGCGCCAGACGCCCGACTTCGGTAGAAATTCGAAATCCCATCCCTTTGATGGGCGAGCCAAAGAACTCTGCCACAATAGCACCAATCAGCGCCAGTGTCGTGCAAATCTTCAACCCGTTAAAGATAAACGGCATTGCCGCCGGCAATCGCAGTTTCAGCAGCGCCTGCGGATAACTCGCCCCATAGGTGTGCATCAGATCCCGCTGCATATGGTCAGAGGCCTGCAACCCTTGGACGGTGTTCACCAGCATCGGGAAAAACACCATCACCACCACCACGGCGGATTTTGACTGCCAGTCAAAGCCAAACCACATCACCAGTATGGGCGCCATCCCTATGATCGGCAATGCCGCCACAAAATTGCCCACAGGCAGCAAACCACGCTGCAAAAACGGTGACCGGTCCACCGCCACAGCCGTCAAAAACGCAGCCCCGCACCCGATTGCGTAGCCGGACAGGGCACCTTTCACGAAGGTCTGCACGAAATCGATCCAAAGCGTATCCAGTTCGCGGCTGAACTGAAGGCCGATCGCAGACGGCGACGGCAACAATACGGCATTTATATCAAATCCGCGTACCACACCTTCCCAAAGGACCAGTATCGACACACCAAACAGGGCCGGTACAAAGAACTGAACCGCCCGCGAATTACCCCGCTGTGACAGCCAGACATTGGTCATCCATGCAGCCAGCCAGAACACCACGACTCCGGTCACCAAACTCATCGCACCATTCCCATTCGCTTTAAGGTGGCGCCTTGGATAATCCCGATGATGCCAACCAGTATCGCCGCCAGAACCGCCG
>CAYZQS010000127.1:0-6953 GCA_964480735.1 uncultured Rhodobacterales bacterium | reverse complement strand
TTCGGAATAAATTGCGCGCAAGATCAAAAGGATAGAGCCGCTCCGCTGATTCAGAAAAAAGGACGCGGCTCTAGAAACCGTGGATCGGTCGTAACGCGCGCGTTCATGGCCTCGCGCAAAGCCGCGATGGATTTTTGGGGGCGCATGGCGACCTCAAATTCGGCAATCATACCGTTTTCGTCAAGGGTGATCAGGTCAACACCAACCGCGTCCAGATCGCCGATTTTACATTGAAATTCCAGCGCCCAGTTGTTGCCCCCGCCCATGATCCGCCGGTAGCGGAAATCGGAAAACACCTGGCCGACATGGCCCAATACAGCGGCCACCGGTGCGCGCCCGGTCCATGTTTTCCAATAGGTTGGCGGGCGAAACTCTACGTTTTCCGCCAAAATGGTTTTTATGGCGCCGTCATCCCCCTTGGCGATGATCTCTTGCATGCGGGTTATGGTGGGATGCATCTGCACGTCCTTATCGAGTTGGCCAAATCGAATTTGGGGGTATAATTTGTGCAAACACAATGGAAACGCCACGTAATTGTGGCGATGGGGACCGCATGTGAAGGACGGGTTTAAATATCAGCCGCCAGACACCGGGTTGGCGGTTATTCATGTGGATGATGATATATTGGTGGTCAACAAGCCTGCCGGATTGCTGTCGGTGCCGGGCAGGGATCCTGCACACCGGGATTGTCTGGAAAGCCGGGTGAGGCAGCGATATCGCCAAGCCCTGTTGGTGCACCGGCTGGATATGGACACATCAGGCGTGATGGTGTTTGCGATGCATGCCTTGGCGCAGCGGCATTTGGGGCTGCAGTTTGAACGGCGTCAGGTGCTCAAAGAATATGAGGCGGTGGTGGAGGGCATGCCGGTTGAAAACAGCGGTTTGATAGACTTGCCCCTGATTGTGGACTGGCCAAACCGACCGCTGCAAAAGGTGTGTTTTGAAACCGGCAGGCCGGCGCAAACCGCGTGGCGGGTGATCTTGCGGCACCAAACATCCACCCGAATGCTGCTGGCACCTACAACCGGGCGCAGTCACCAGTTGCGGGTACATATGAAAGCAATCGGCCATGTCATCTTGGGTGACAGGTTTTATGCGGAAGGCACCGCTTTGGCGGCGGCGCCGCGCCTGATGCTACACGCCAAAAATATTTCGCTGGCTCATCCCAACGGCGGGGAAGGTGTCACATGCAGCGCGGCTTGCCCGTTTTAGGTCAGACAACCCCGCCCCAGCCGGAAACCGATTTGATTTCCAGATAATCCTCGATGCCCCATTTGCCGCCTTCGCGCCCGTTGCCCGATTGCTTGTAACCGCCAAACGGTGCACCCGCACCGCGTACCGTACCGTTGATTTCCACCATGCCGGAACGCAGTCGCCGCGCCACCCGATTGGCCTTTTCGCCGTCCTGGGTTTGCAGAAAATTGGTCAGGCCATAATCGGTGTCATTGGTGATGGCGATGGCGTCTTCTTCGGTGTCAAAGGGCAGGATGGTCAGGACCGGCCCAAAGACCTCTTCGCGGGCGATGCGCATGTCGTTGTTCACATCGGCAAAAATCGTCGGGCGCACGAAATAGCCGCGGTTCAGACCGTCCGGGCGGCCGGGGCCACCGGCGATCAAACTGGCGCCCTCGTTGATGCCAACCTCGATCAGATCCTGAATTTTGTTGAACTGCATTTCCGACACAACCGGCCCGATGTGACGCCCGTTTTCCGATGCGGCATCAACCGTAATCTTCGCGGCAACCTCGGCCGCGGTTGCAACCGCCGTATCGTAAATCTGGCGCTGCACCAACATGCGGGTCGGGGCGTTGCAGGATTGGCCTGAATTGTTCATGCAGCGCAAAACGCCGCGTTTAACCGCGTTCTCGTCGGCATCGGCAAAAATCAGATTGGCGCCCTTGCCCCCCAGTTCCAGCGCCACCCGTTTCACCGTATCAGCAGCGTTTTTGGTGATCGCAGAGCCCGCGCGGGTTGAGCCGGTAAAGGAAATCATATCGACGTCCTTGTGGCCGGACAATTGCGTGCCAACGCCCAAACCGTCGCCGTTTACAAGGTTGAAAACACCGGGTGGAAAACCGGCCTCGTCCATCATTTCGGCAAACAGCATGGAAGACAGCGGCGCAATTTCCGACGGTTTCAGGATAACCGTACAGCCCGTGGCCACCGCCGGAATGACCTTCAGGGTGACTTGATTCATCGGCCAGTTCCACGGGGTGATCAGGCCGCAAACACCGATCGGTTCGTGCAGGATGCGATCATTGGGGGCGTGGCTGCCCAACATTTGATCCGCCTCGTAGGTTTCATAGGCGCGGATGAAATTGTTGATGTGAAACGACCCGGTGCCGGACTGGTGCATCTTTGACATGTCAATGGGCGCGCCCATCTCCTGGCTGATGACCGCGCCCATTTCATCGGACCGGCGGGCATAGATGTCTGACAGGCGTTTAATGGCGGCGAGGCGTTGGTCTTTTGGTGTATCCGCCCAGGGTTCAAATGCTGCCCGGGCGGCGGCGACGGCCTTGTTGGTGTCCGCCTGCGTGCCAAGCGAGATGGTGGCAAAGGCCTCCTCGGTTGACGGGTCGATCACTTCAAAATCATTGGTGGTGTCAGGGGTGATCCATTGGCCGTTGATGTAGAAATTGCGCTTATCCAGCATTGTCTTTTTCTCTCAAACGAGTTTGGATTTTGCCGTACCCTGTCATTGTGTTGGCGGGGAAGCAAGGGGTTAGATATGGCTATTCCCATCAGAATTTATAACAGAGTTGCCTTTGAATATTAGAGCGGCAGATATGTGTCCCACTCAAAAATAATCCACGCAGCTAGCCGGCGTTCCTAACAATCTCAAGCAGCGGCTCAAACGAAAACATCGCAGGTCGTCGTCCAGATGCTGGGATGATTTGCTTCAATAAGCCTTCTTCATGCAATGTTCGCGAAATCCTGACGGCAGTAGGTTTTGGAATTCCACTGGTGCCAGTAAAACGACTGTTCCGGAAGGTCGGGTATTCAAACATAAAGTCCTGAGCTTGTGTCGCCCATCGAGAATTTAGCTTTTCGCGGAAAACTTCTTTCATTTCTTCGTAAAGTGAAACAATTTTTTGGGCAATTTTGATGTTTCGCTTGGCCTGTTCGTCTAGCATATTTAGAAAAAACTCTGCCCACGAGTCCCAGTCATTTTTTTCCGACACCATTCGCATTTTCTCTATATATTCTTCCCGGTTTTCCTCCAGGCACCCGCTGACGTAAAAATGAGGTTCGCTGATGACTCCTAATTGCCAAAGGAGGAGAGTTATCATCATCCGGCCAACTCTGCCATTGCCGTCTTCAAATGGGTGGAGGGCTTCGAACTCAACATGGGACAGCCCCGTCTTAAGCAGCGGCGCAGTTTTTTCGTTTGCTAAGAATACCATGAGCGCCTGCATTCCGGCGCTCAAATGAACTGGACTAATTGGAATAAACGAAATCTTTTTCCGGCCCCTTTCACCGATGTAGTTCTGCTCCGTTTTGTATTTGCCCGGGCTCTTCTCCGCGCCTCGTCCAAATGCCAATAGTGAAGCGTGAGTGGCTTTGATTAGATGTTCTGAAAAGGGTTGTCCTTCTTCCAATGCTTTCTGCGCCCGTCGCATTGCCAATTGATAAGCGTATACCTCAATGGTTTCGCTGCGCGTTCTTTGAATATCTTTTTTGCTTCCTGTGCCTTCGTCGGCTCCATATTGCAAAACTTCATCGAGTGTTGAGATTGTTCCTTCCATTCTTGAGGAAACCACCGCTTCCTGACTTCGTAAGGGCGCAAGAAGAATTGCACTGTTGTGCATTCCCTTCAGCAATTGATCGTATCTTGTCAAAGAACTGACCGCCGCCGTAAGAGGTTGGACCAGCCTTTCGTAGTCTAGGGTTTCCGGTGGAAATTCGCCGTAGTGGTAGTCTACAGCTTCGCTCAGATCCATCTCAGTTTCGTGTGCCATATTTACCTTTGAGGATCATTCTGTCACAATTTCGGTTCACAAAATGAATTGAGTTGCGCCAACGTACCTCAAAGATATTTGAGGATCAATAACTATCAAATATGACCCTCAAATCAGTTTGAGTAGCACATTTGATAGCCAAACGCATCTGTGAGTCGCGAAACGACGATTATGATCCACAAAAGAAGCCCCGGAATCCAGAGCCCCGTTTGGCAATCAATTGAAAATGATCAAGCGTCTTCGCGCACGATCTCTTCACCTGTCTCCTGATCCACGACCTTCATGGACAACCGCACCTTGCCGCGGTCGTCAAAGCCCATCAGTTTGACTTTGACTTCCTGACCTTCGCTTAAAACGTCCTTGGGGTGGTTCACCCGCTCGTTGGCCAATTGGCTGACGTGCACCAGACCGTCGCGCTTGCCAAAGAAGTTTACGAAAGCGCCAAAATCCATCAGCTTGACCACTTTGCCGGTGTAGATTTTACCGGCTTCGGGTTCGGCCACGATCTCGTTGATCATCTCGTAGGCCTTGGCGATGCTTTCACCGTTGGCCGAGGCGATTTTGATGATGCCTTCGTCGTTGATGTCAACCTTGGCACCGGACACTTCCACAATCTCGCGGATCACTTTGCCACCGGAACCGATGACTTCGCGGATTTTATCCGGGTTGATCTGCATGGTTTCAATGCGCGGTGCGTGTTCGGAAAATTCTCCTGCCTCGGACAGGGCCTTGCCCATTTCGTCCAGAATATGCAGACGACCCGCTTTGGCCTGATCAAGGGCTTTTTCCATGATCTCTTGCGTGATGCCCGCAACCTTGATGTCCATTTGCAGGGACGTGATACCGGCAGCGGTTCCGGCGACTTTAAAGTCCATGTCGCCAAGGTGGTCCTCGTCCCCAAGGATGTCGGTCAGAACCGCATAGTCTTCACCCTCAAGGATCAGGCCCATGGCCACACCGGCGACCGGGGCTTTCAAGGGAACGCCCGCGTCCATCATCGACAGCGAACCACCACAGACAGACGCCATCGAAGACGAGCCGTTGCTTTCCGTGATCTCTGACACCAGCCGCAGGGTATAAGGGAAATCGGTGGCCGCAGGCAGCACCGCCTGAAGCGCCCGCCACGCCAGTTTGCCGTGGCCGATTTCGCGACGGCCCGGGCCCATCATGCGGCCCGCTTCACCAACCGAGTAGGAGGGAAAGTTGTAATGCAGCATGAAGTTGGACCGATAGGTGCCGTTTAAGGCATCAATCATCTGTTCGTCATCGCCGGTGCCCAGCGTGGTCACGACCATCGCCTGGGTTTCACCACGGGTGAACAGGGCAGAGCCGTGCGTGCGGGGCAATAGCTGCACCTCAGACACAATCGGGCGCACGGTGGCCAGATCGCGGCCGTCAATGCGCTTGCCGGTCTTGATGATGTCACCGCGCACAACCGCGCTTTCCAGTTTCTTGAAACACGAGCCCAGATTGCCGTCTTCGCGGTCTTCTTCTGACAACGCTTCGGTTATTTCAGAACGGGCGGCAGAGATCGCGGTGGTGCGTTCCTGCTTGTCGGTCAGACCAAAGGCGGCGCGCATGGATTTTTCACCGGCTTTTTCGACTTTGGCGTAAAGATCGGAATAATCCGGGGCCTGAAAATCATAAGGCTCGTTGGCGCAGTCTTCCGCCATATCGATGATCAGATCGATCACCGGCTGCATGGAATCGTGGCCAAATTTGACCGCACCCAGCATTTCAGCCTCGGTCAGCTCGTAAGCCTCTGATTCAACCATCATCACCGCATCTTTGGTGCCCGCCATAACCAGGTCAAGGCGCTGTTCGGGGTTTTCACGCAGCTTGTGCATGTCATCCACGGTTGGGTTCAGCACATATTCACCATCGACAAACCCGATGCGCGCACAACCGATGGGGCCGCGGAAAGGTGCGCCGGACAGGGTAAGTGCGGCAGAGGCGGCGATCATCGCCACCACGTCGGGATCATTGTCCAGATCGTGGGACAGAACCGTACAGATGACTTGGGTTTCATGTTTGAAACCGGGCACGAACAACGGGCGGATGGGCCGGTCGATCAGGCGCGAGGTCAGGGTTTCTTTTTCGGTTGGCCGCGCTTCGCGTTTGAAAAAGCCGCCCGGGATTTTACCGGCGGCGTAGTATTTTTCCTGATAGTGAACGGTCAGCGGGAAGAAATCGAGGCCCGCTTTCGGCTTTTTCTCAAACACCACGGCGCACAGCACCGAGGTTTCGCCTAGGGTGGCGATGACGCAGGCATCGGCCTGCCGGGCAATCTTGCCGGTTTCCAGAGTCAGAGTTTCCTCGCCCCACTGGATGGACTTTTTTACTTCGTTAAACATTTGGTTTTCCTAGCTGGGAGCACTCCCGGGCCTTCCCGGGTCTCCCGTTGATATGGCGGCCCCATTGCCGCCGATCCCTGTTCTATCAATCGTGGGTGCGGGGATCAGGGCACCACGTCTCAGATTTCGCGCGTCTAGCGGATATTGATCGCGAAGGAAAGCGGGAATTCGCGCCATGTTTCAGAATACTTTCCAAAAAGACCCGCGCGGCTTGCGGTTCGCGGCACGCGGGCAGATGAATCATGATTTTTTGGTCAATTGCATTTTTGCCAGATCAACTGTGGCCCGCAGTGCGTCGCCACCGGCCTGTGATCTTATCATGACAAACATGCCGATCAATGTTGTGGTCAAAGCTGCCGCCCAGTCATTTGTTTTGAATTCTTCAGGCAGCTCTTTTTTGGTTTTAGCGCCGGTCAGGGCGTGCGCCAGCGAGGACCGCATCAGATCAAAATACCGTTCAACCAACGCATGAACCGCTTTGTCCTGATACGCCGTTTCCGCCGCCGCGTTGCACAACATACAGCCCCGTTCCGGCCCTGCCCGACCTACCGCACCGGCAAATCTGTCCAGCAGTTCAAATATGGCGGGCAGGCCGGCGTCTGGGGCATTCAAGGCCACAAACCTTTGCGGAACCTGC
>CAYZQS010000126.1:0-7182 GCA_964480735.1 uncultured Rhodobacterales bacterium | reverse complement strand
TTGCGCCAGTGGCGGCGGCACAGGGATACATAGGTTTCATTGCCACCAATCTGCACCTGCGCGCCTTCTTTGAGGACGGTCCCGTCGTCGCCTTGCCGCACCACCATCGTGGCTTTGCGCCCGCAGTGACAAATGGTGCGGACCTCGCGCATTTCATCTGCCAGCGCCAGCAGAGCGGCAGAACCCGGGAACAGTTCACCGCGAAAATCAACCCGCAGGCCGTAGCACATGACCGGAACATTCAGATCATCCACCGCGCGGGCCAGTTGCCAGACCTGATCTTTGGTCAGAAACTGCGCCTCATCCAGAAACACGCAGGCACAGGGACCTTTGGTTAACCGTTTCTTAACGATCTCGAACATGTCGTCGGTTGGCGTAAATGTATCCGCTTGCGAACCGATGCCTATGCGCGAGGCAATGCGCCCCTCACCGGCGCGGTTGTCCAGATTTGCCGTCAGCAGATAGGTCTGCATGCCCCGCTCGCCGTAATTGTGCGAGGCCTGCAGCAGGATCGTCGACTTGCCGGCGTTCATGGTTGAATAGTGAAAATAAAGTTTGGCCATCAGGAGTTATGTGCCGCGTTACGCATCGGGGATCAAGCTTCTATCGATATTGCCTTTAAATCCGCGATGATTCCAACGACAGTTGCTCAATAGCATCGGCCAGATGCCGGTCCGCCACGTTCAAATCCCCGGCGTCCACGCGCAGCTTATGGGCCAGAACCAGAACGTCGGTATGGGTAAAGCCACGGGGTGGTTCGAATTTGTAACAGGCAAGTTCGATCAGTTGACCAAGCGGTTCCCGGAAATAAATCGAATCCATAAAGCCGCGGTCTTTGTGGCCGGAATGGCTGTATCCTTCGGCTTTCAGGCGTGCGTCGGCCTGGGTGAAAACGGCCCTTGAAACCATGAACGCCAGATGATGCACGTTTCCCGGCGCACCGGGATTGGCGTCGGCGTCGGCTTTGCGATCCTCATTTGTAAACACCGTAATCAAGCGGCCGTCGCCGGGATCAAAATACAGATGGTTGGTTTTCAGATCGTCCAGATTGGGCTGTTCCAGCACCATCGGCATGCCCAGAACACCTTGCCAGAAATCGATGGATGTCTGCCGGTCGGCACCGTTTAGGGTGATGTGATGTACGCCTTGCACCTGAAGGATCGCCATGAGTTAGCCTTTCGATTTACGGCTTTCAGCCTATGCCAATCCGGTAATTTCGCAAGTAGCGAATTATTGGTGTATGATGGCTTTATGGTTCAGGTATTGTTGTATGATTATCCGGGCTCCATATGCTCGCAAATGGCACGGCTGGCGTTGGTGGAAAAAGGCGTGGCCTTTGAGCGCCAGACGGTCGATATCATGCGGGCCAAGGAACAGTTTGAGCCCTGGTATGTGGCGCTTAACCCGAAATCCGTGGTGCCGACGTTGCGCATAGATGACGAGATTATCACCGACACGGGTAACATCGTACAGGCGGTGGACGCGCGGTTTGAGGGGCCGTCCCTGACCCCATCTGATCCTGATCAGATGAACCAAATGATGCGTGATATTATGGGTCTGCATTACGGCGTGCTGCTGTATTCAGGCAGTTTGACGTCCAAAGGCACGTCGCCAACGATTGTTGCACGCGGCGAAATGCTGCGGCAGATGCTGCAAGACAGACCAGAGCACGCGGCGCTGTTGCAATCGCGGATTGACGGCAACCGCCGGATGCAGGCGATACTGGCGGATTCAAGCAAGGTGCAAACCCATCTGGACGCCGCCAAAACCGTTGTAAGGGCGCTGAACGTCGCCCTTGGGCAGACAGAATTTGTGGCGGCCAATACCTACACTTTGGCCGATACCTTTGCCACTGCCGCGCTGGCCCGGTTTCGCATGCACGGGTTTGCCGACTGGTGGGGCGGCGCAGAAAACCCGCATGTTGGGCGCTATATCGATGCGGTGAAATTGCGGCCCAGTTGGGCAATTGCCGGTGTTGTGGACGGCCTGTCAGATTTACACTGACCGACGCACCAGCACCGATCCCACCGAATACCCCGCCCCAAAAGAGCAGATCATCCCCAGATCGCCGTCAACCAGATCATCGGAAAACTTGGAAAAGGCGATGATGGAACCGGCAGAGGATGTGTTGGCGTATTCCTGCAAAATATTGGGCTGCTCGCCATCCTGTGGAATGCGGCCCAGAACCTTGCGGCCGATAAAATCGTTCATCGCTTTGTTGGCCTGATGCAGCCACAGGCGTTTTAGATCATCAGCGCTGGTGTTTTCATCTTCAAGGTGTTTTTGCAGATGCTCTGACACCACCGGCAACACCTGTTTGAACACCTTGCGGCCGTTTTGCATGAACTGCATATCGCGCCGGTCTTTGGTGCCTGAGGGCCGCGAGCGGCGCAAAAAACCGTTGTTGTTGCGGATGTTGTTGGAAAATTCTGTCAGGCAGCGGGTTGAGAGGATTTCAAAGTGGTCGCCGGTCGCGTCCTTTTTACGCTCCAGCAGCGTGGCGGTGCAGACGTCACCGAAAATAAAATGACAGTCCCGGTCGCGCCATTCCAGATGGCCCGAGCAAATCTCGGGGTTGACCACCAAAATGGCCCGGGCCGATCCGGCGCGGATCATATCGCTGGCGGCCTGAATGCCGAACGTGGCCGAGGAACAGGCGACGTTCATGTCAAAGCCAAAGCCTTTGATGCCCAGAAGGTCCTGCACCTCAATCGCCACAGCCGGATAGGCCCGTTCCAGATTGGAGGCGGCGACGATCACCGCGTCCACGTCAGCGGCGGACTTGCCGGCCTGACTGAGGGCTTTGTTGCAGGCGTCCAGCGCCATTTCGGCCATGATGCCGGGTTCTTCGTCCGAACGCTGTCGCAGGCGCGGGTGCATGGTTTTGGGGTCCAGCACGCCCTCTTTGTCCATCACATAACGGTGGTGGATGCCGCTGGCGGCGACGATGAAATCCACGCTTGATGGTTCCAGCGCTTCAATGGTGCCATCGGCGATTTTCGCGGCGTTTTCGGCGTTATAATTGTCCGCATAGGCGTTATAGGCTACAACCAGCTCTTCATTTGTGATCGATTGGGCGGGCGTGAAAACGCCGGTTCCGGTGATGACGGGCTGGTGCATGGCTGGCTCCTGATCGCGGTGGCGTCAGTGAAGCCGCTGGGCCGGGGCAGGTCAAGGGTTAACCCTTGGGCAGGGGCGCGCCGGATGCGTACCCAACGCGCGAATTGGCTAAAGCAGAGCCCAAATGGCAAGGGCCGCGATGCCCATATTGGCGACCAGCGCAAAAACATGCACAAAACTGCGCAAACCGCCGCCGTCTTTGCCAAATCGGGCATAGTAGATTGGCCAGTAGATCAGGCGCAGGCCCACAGCGGCCAGCACCAGCCACGTCAGCCACTGGGCGTTGGCCCCGGCCATCATGGCAAGGACTGACGCGGCGAACAGGGCCGAGAAATTCTCGATGCTGTTTAAGTGCGTGCGGGCGATGCGGAATGTGCGGTCACTGATGTCGCCGGTCACGTCCACGCCTGCGGGCTGTCCGCTGATGCCGTTTTTGACAAGGCCGGCGATGAAGGACTGCACGACGACGGCGAGGGACAGCACGCCAAGGGCGAGGAGGGCGGTTTGATAGGTTGTTATGAGTTCTTGCATGAAGGTTTCCCCTTTTTGTTATGGTGTGGGTGGGGGGTAGCATAATTAACAGAAAGGTTAAAGAGGAAAATTGCGTTGAGCCAAATGAAATCGCAATATTTCTTAGGCTGCAATCGATTGCAATTTAAATGAGCAGTTGCGAGGACAGCGCCCGGACCTCGGGGACAGCGAAGCGCCCTCCCCATGGGGGAGGTCCGGGCGCTGTCCGGGCAAAGGGGCCCGGACGGGTGTTTGGCAGGGCTTGTTTAAAAGCCGCCAACTTTACCGTCGGTGATGCTGGCTTAGCGTGATTTGGTCCGTCTACCCCTGCAACGACCTTACCCCAATCTCCCCCTCCGCCGCACTGCGCATCGCCAGTGCCGCCGCATGAGACCCTGCCGCCGTCGTGAAATAGGCCAGCCGTTCCCGAAGCGAGATACTGCGGATTTCGCGGCTGTCTTCAACGGCTTCAGCGCCTTCGGTCGAGTTAAACAACAGGTCGATACGCCCGTCTATGAGGTGGTCCACCACCGTGCGCCCGCCTTCGTAGACTTTGTTGACCACTTCGGCCTCAATCCCATTTTCAGCCAAAAACGCCGCCGTGCCGCCGGTGGCCATGATGTCAAAGCCAAGGTCAACCAGGATTTGCACGGCCTCCACCATCAGGTGCGTTTTGTCGGCGTCCTTGATGGAAATAAACGCGCGGCCCTCGGTTGGCAGCCGATGCCCGGCCCCCATCTGGGCCTTTAAAAACGCTTCGGCGAACGAGCGGTCCCAGCCCATCACTTCGCCGGTACTGCGCATTTCCGGGCCCAGCAGCGTATCAACACCGGGAAAGCGGTCAAAGGGCATCACCGCCTCCTTGACGGAGTACCAGGGCATATCCGGATCAGCCAGCGTTAGCGGGTCGGCAAAGGGCAGGGTGTCGTCTATGCCAACGCCCGCCGGGTAGGGCGCGCGGTGTTTAAAGTCTGCAAGCCTCTCTCCGGCCATCACGCGGGCGGCGATAGAGGCAATCGCGCTGTCAGTGGCTTTGGCCACAAACGGCACGGTGCGGGATGCGCGGGGGTTGACCTCCAGCACAAAAATATCGTCGTCCTTGATGGCAAACTGCACGTTCATCAGGCCAACCACGTTCAGCCCCAGCGCCATCAAGACCGTTTGGCGCTTCATTTCGTCTATCTGATGCCGTGGCAGGGAATATGGCGGCAGCGAGCAGGCGCTGTCACCGGAATGAACGCCGGCTTCTTCGATATGTTGCATCACGCCCGCCACATGCACGTTTGTGCCGTCGGAAATGGCGTCCACATCCACCTCGATCGCGCCGGTCAGGTAGCTGTCAAGCAACACCGGGCTTTTCCCGGAAACCGTAACGGCCTCGGTAATATAGCGGGTCAGCTGGGCGTCATCGCGGATGATTTCCATGGCTCGCCCGCCCAGCACGTAAGACGGGCGGATGACCAGTGGATAGCCGACATCCTGCGCAATCTCAAATGCCTGTTCCGGCGACGAGGCGATGCCGTTATAGGGTTGTTTCAGGTTCAGATCGTGCAGCAGTTTCTGAAACCGCTCGCGGTCCTCGGCCAGATCAATGGCGTCCGGCGTGGTGCCAAGGATGGGAATGCCTTCCGCCGCCAGATCATTGGCCAGTTTCAGGGGCGTTTGCCCGCCAAACTGCACGATCACCCCGTGCAAGGTGCCGTTGTCCTGCTCCACCCGCAGGATTTCCATGACGCTTTCCATGGTCAGCGGTTCAAAATAAAGACGGTCCGACGTGTCATAATCCGTTGAAACCGTTTCCGGGTTGCAGTTGATCATGATGGTTTCGTAACCAGCCTCTGTCAGTGCGTAACAGGCGTGACAACAGCAATAATCAAACTCGATCCCCTGACCGATGCGGTTTGGACCGCCGCCAAGGATCACGACTTTTTTGCGCTCAGAAGGCCGGGCCTCGCATTCCACCTCTCCCATCATCGGGGCCTCGTAGGTGGAATACATATAGGGTGTTTGCGCCTCAAATTCGGCGGCGCAGGTGTCGATACGTTTGAAGGCGGCGACAACTCCAACGCGCTGTCGGGTGATGCGGATGTCACGTTCGTTTTGGCCGGTCAAAGTGGCCAGACGGGCGTCTGTGAACCCCATCATTTTCAACGCCCGCAGCGGGGCCTCATCGCTTGGCAGGCCTTCGGCCTTAATACGCTCTTCGGTGTCCACGATCTCGCGGATGCGGGCCAGAAACCACGGATCATATGAGGTGGCGAGGTTGATGTCATCGTCCGTCAGCCCGTGCCGCATGGCCTGTGCGATCAGCAGCAACCGGTCCGGCGTTTGCGCGGAAATGGCTTTGACGACAGCAGATTTTTCCGGTGCGCCGTCAATGGCGATATCGTCAAATCCGGACAGACCGGTTTCCAGCGACGCCAGCGCCTTTTGCAGGCTTTCGTGAATGGACCGGCCAATGGCCATTGCTTCGCCCACGGATTTCATCGCCGTTGTCAGGGTTGCCTCGGCGCCCGGGAATTTTTCAAAGGCAAAGCGCGGAATTTTGGTGACGATATAGTCGATTGAGGGCTCAAAGGACGCCGGTGTGACTTTGGTGATGTCATTGTCAAGTTCATCAAGCGTATAACCCACCGCCAGTTTGGCGGCGATCTTGGCAATGGGAAAACCGGTGGCTTTTGACGCCAGCGCCGAAGAACGCGACACGCGCGGGTTCATCTCGATCACCACCATGCGCCCGTCGGCCGGATTGACCGCCCATTGCACATTGGAGCCGCCGGTTTCCACCCCGATTTCGCGCAGCACGTTGATGGAACGGCTGCGCATCAGTTGATATTCTTTATCCGTAAGGGTCAGGGCCGGGGCCACGGTGATGCTGTCGCCCGTATGAACCCCCATTGGATCAATATTTTCAATCGAACAGACGATGATGGCGTTGTCGGCCTTGTCGCGCACCACCTCCAGTTCAAATTCCTTCCAGCCAAGCAATGACTCGTCAATCAGAATCTGGTTGACGGGTGACGCGTCCAGCCCGCTGGCGCAGATTTTTTCATAGTCGTCGCGATTGTAGGCAATACCGCCGCCGGTGCCGCCCATTGTAAACGCGGGGCGGATAATGGCAGGCAGGCCCACGTCTTCCAGTGCTGCCATACACTGCTCCATATTTTCAGCAATCGTGGCGCGCGGGTTTTCAATGCCCAGGCGATCCATCGCCTCGCGGAACAGCTTGCGGTCCTCGGCCATTTCAATGGCTTTGCGGTCTGCTCCGATCATCTCGACGTTGAACTTAGCCAATACCCCCATGTCATCCAGCGCCAGCGCGGTGTTCAGCCCGGTTTGCCCGCCCATAGTGGGCAGCAGGGCATTCGGGCGTTCTTTTTCGATGATTTTGGCGACCACTTCGGGCGTGATCGGTTCCACATAGGTGGCATCGGCCATGCCGGGGTCTGTCATGATGGTGGCCGGGTTGGAATTGACCAGAATAACCTTGTAGCCTTCTTCTTTCAGCGCTTTGCAGGCCTGCGCCCCTGAATAATCAAACTCGCACGCCTG
>CAYZQS010000125.1:0-7426 GCA_964480735.1 uncultured Rhodobacterales bacterium | reverse complement strand
TCTTCCGCGCAATTTATTCCGTAAACCGGTGCCCACTTTTCGGATTGCGCTTTAATGTAGTCCCAAACCAAGGGCAGCGCCCGATCCGAGGGCTGGCAGCGAAGCGCCCGCCCATGGGGCGGATCGGGCGCTGCCCGGGCAAAGAGGCCCGAAAGGTTCACTGTAAATCCAACCCATCACAAGCCGGGACTATACACCTAGGCCCTTTACGCCGATGTACAGGCTGGTACGGTGAACCCCAACAGACCGCATCGGGCACAGCTTTATGGACCGCGAGCACATCGTTCATCAGAACTTTCTTTCCCGTGTTGCCGCGCAGGGTTTTGCGCCGTCCAAGGATATACACGCCTCCAATCTGACAGCAGCGGACGCCATTGCGATATACACGTCACAGGTCCAGTCCCGCCAACTGGACCGCACGTCCAGAGCCATGCAGCGTGCCGGCCAGGGCTACTACACCATCGGATCATCAGGGCACGAGGGCATGGCCGCGGTTGCCGCCGCCCTGCGCCCCACAGACATGGCGTTCTGCCACTACCGGGACGCCGCGTTTTTCATCCGGCGGGCGCAGCAGGTGCAAGGGCAAACGCCGGTCAAAGACATCCTGCTTAGTTTTGCCGCTTCATCTGACGATCCGATATCCGGTGGTCGGCACAAGGTGCTGGGATCCAAAGCCCTGAACATCCCGCCGCAAACCTCAACCATCGCCAGTCATCTGCCCAAGGCGTTGGGGGCTGCTTACAGCGTTGGCCTTGCCAAACGAAACCGGCCTGAGTTTCAGGTGATGCCGGAGGATGCCATCATCAGCGTTTCCTTTGGCGACGCCTCGGCCAACCATTCCACCGCTCAGGGGGCATTTAACACGGCGTGTTGGACAGCCTTTCAGAATGTGCCCCTGCCGCTGCTGTTCATTTGCGAAGACAACGGCATCGGCATTTCCACCACAACACCGGCGGGCTGGATCGCACAAAGTTTTTCCGTCCGTCCGGGACTGAAGTATTTTGCCTGTGACGGGCTTGATCTGTTTGATACATTTAACACCACACAGGCCGCCGCCGCGTTTGTGCGCTTACGCAAAAAACCGGCGTTTTTGCATATCCGTTGCGTGCGTCTGTTGGGTCATGCGGGATCGGATGTGGAAACCACTTATCGTGCGCACGCCGACATCGAGGCGGACGAGGCAGCCGATCCGCTTATCAACTCCGCTGCATTGCTGATCAACAAGGGTTGGCTGACGCCCGAGCAGGCCATAGAGATTTATACCCAAGCCGGTCAATCCTGCGCCAATATCTCCAAACGGGCGGTCACGCGCCCGCGTCTGAAAACCGCCAAGCAGGTGATGGCCAGCATTGTGCCGCCAAAGCGCAGATGCGCGCCTTCCAACGGGCCCACCGATGCCGCGCGTGCCACTGCTTTTGGCAGTGATTTCAAGGTGATGTCACAACCCCAGACCATGAACAAGCTGATCAACTGGGCGCTGACTGATCTGATGCTGGACCACAGTGACATCATATTGGCGGGCGAGGATATTGCCGCCAAAGGTGGTGTCTACGGGGTTACCAACAAGCTGGTCAACCGGTTTGGCCGGGACCGGGTGATCAACACAATTTTGGACGAACAATCCATTCTGGGCCTTGCTGTTGGTCTGGCGCACAATGGTTTTCTGCCGATCCCGGAAATCCAGTTTTTGGCCTATCTGCACAACGCTGAGGACCAAATCAGAGGCGAGGCGGCCACGCTGCCGTTTTTCTCAAACGGCCAGTTCACCAACCCGATGGTTCTGCGCGTCGCCGGTCTTGGCTATCAGCGGGGCTTTGGCGGGCATTTTCACAACGACAATTCGCTGGCGGTGCTGCGCGATATTCCCGGACTTATCGTCGCCTGTCCGTCGGATGGGGCGGATGCTGTGCGCGTTTTACGAGAATGCGTGCGACTGGCGCGTGAAGAACAGCGGGTGGTGGTGTTTGTGGAACCTATTGCGCTTTACACCATGAAAGACCTGCACGCTGAAAAAGATGGCGGTTGGTTGTCGGTGTATCCGGACCACAGCGAAGTTGCGCCGTTTGGCGATGTCGCCGTTCACGGTACAGGCAAAGATATCGCCATTGTCACCTATGGTAACGGGTTTTATCTGTCGCGACAGGCCGCGAAGGTTTTGCGGGACGATCACGATATTGCCTCCACAATCATCGATCTGCGCTGGCTGTTGCCCTTGCCCGCAGACGCGCTGCTGGCGGCAACAAAGGGGTTTGAAAAAATCCTGTTCGTCGATGAATGCCGCAAATCCGGCAATGTCTCGGAAGAACTGATGACATTGTTTGCTGAGAAATCTTCAGCCAAACCCGCTCGGTTAACCGCGACAGACAGCTTTATCGCCACCGGCCCGGCCTTTGGGGCGACTTTGCCCTCGCGCGACGGGATCGTTGAGGCGGCATTGACATTATTACGGGACTGAATTGACCCGCGGACAAATTGATTTTTCAGGTCCGGAGCGCGCCGCGCGGGAGTATTTTCAACAAGGTGAATAATGCGGTGTCATTCCCCGACAAGCTGCCGGGGTTGGTCGATCCTTAGCTTTTTCGCCTCTGCACGACTCAGCTGTTCACCGTGCTTTCGCGCCAGCAGCGCCGTGCGGGCCTTGGCGTATATGTCGTCATTCCAGAACATCAGACAGCCGTTGCAGCCCTTACCGCAACAACCTTTCACGCCAACGCGGTTGGTTTTCAGGCGGCGGTCTTTGGTGCCATCCCCAACTGAATCCGCAAGCTTGTCGCGCAGCGCCTCGTATTTCCCATCATTCCGCAACCCTTTGGCCTCCAGGTTTTGCGTCAGGCGATCAAACTTCAGGCGGTTCCACTGCTCGTCCGTCAGGGCTTTTTCTTTGCGCAGAACCGTAAACTGTGGAAACCGCGCTTTCAGTTCGCCCATATCTTCCTGATCAAACAATTCAAACGGAACGCGCACGGTGGTTTGGGTGCCACCCTGCACCACGTCCTTGCGCTCCCCCGTTATTGCCACTTCAAAATCATAGGCCCGCAGCAATACGGTTTCGCGCGATACAGGCGAAACAAACTCCAGCACCTCACCGGCTTCCAGCTTGTTTTTAACCTCAACCAAAAACGCATCTTCCGTCACCTCGGCCACAACGCCGGCGTATTCCCAGGCTGCCAGCGCTGCCGTGTGCTCGTAATCATGGGAATAATTGCTCAAACGCCCGTCATGAAATGCCAGCGTGTAACCCCGGTTGCCCACGCTTTCCAGTTCCCGCATATACGGGCGTGCGTCCCAGCCGTCTGGATCGGCGTAATAATCATCAATCGCCATGCGGTAGGCACGCGCCACAACGGCGCAATAATATTCCGATTTGCCGCGGCCTTCGACCTTCAGGCTGTCAACACCAATGCGCAAATAATCATCCAGTTTCGGCATGATGCACAGATCACGTGAGTTCAGGATATAGCTGCCACGCCCGTCCTCTTCTATCGGCATCAACTCGCCCGGGCGACAGCCCTCTTCCAGCAAAAACTCAAACATTTCGGCGTTGTCTTCATTGATGTCCAGCGCCTGCACGGTGCCGTCTTTCATGCGCATACGCACGTTATAGTTCCACCGGCACGAATTGGCGCAATTGCCCTGATTGGCGCCGCGTTCGCTCATAAAATTGGACAACAGACAGCGCCCGGAATAGGTCATGCACATGGCCCCGTGAACGAAGGCTTCCAGTTTTATGTCCGGGCATTCCTCGCGGATTTCAGTCAGTTCGTCAAAAGACACCTCGCGGGCCAGAACGCACAGGTCCGCCCCCTGATCCTGCCAAAATTTGACGCTCAGCCAGCTTGCCACGTTGCTTTGTGTTGAAATATGCAGCGGCAGTTCCGGTGCATGTTTTTTGACAAAGGCAAACACGCCGGGATCAGCGATGATCAGGCCGTCCGGTTTCACCTTTCGCACGGTTTCAATATATTCCTCCAGCTTTGGCACGTCCTTGTTGTGACTGAACAGGTTCAGGGTCAGATAGGCGCGTTTGTTGTGGGCGTGGCAAAATTCCACGCCCTCAATCACGTCTTCCAGCGAAAACTGCGATTTGGTGCGCAGGCTGAGGTCCGGCGTGCCCAGATAAACCGCATCGGCCCCGTAAAGGATCGCCATTTTCAGTTTTCGCAGATTGCCCGCGGGCATCAAAAGCTCTGATCTATGTGGTGTCATTTGGTTTGGCCCGGTGTTTGAGAAGCAATATGCGCGGCACGTACGCGTCAGAAACGGCACCGCATTGCCGCCCTATAAGGGGTCTGGATCACGAAATCCATATCTGCTTTGGACTGAAACAGATTTGATTTCAATTTCAGATTGTATTGCCCACTTACTCACAACCAATATTTGGAAACAAAATCTCCTATATTCCCTAATTATTTCCATTTGGTTAACAATCGAGATTATGAAATCCGGCCCATAGTTCGTTGGGGTTTTCCCTTAACCAGCGGTATTCGTTAACTAATTTCTACAAACCTGTGCGGTGTCGTTAAGACAAAATTAACCAAGCGTAAACCAATCGCTCCTAGCCCGAATAAGCACAATTCGCATATTCGGCGTCAATCCCGGCAGTCGAATGCACTGCCAAATGAGTGATCGAAATGAACGTGAACACCGGCCGATTGGCCCCAAATCCGGTTGTGGCCACACTGGCCCTGACAATTTTCGCCGGCGCAAATCCGGCCTTTGCCATTCCCTCGCCGGAACTTGTTATCGGATCCATCTCCAGTATCTCGCAGCTGTTTGCACTGGGCGCTGCGATGCTGGGTGGCGGAGCCTTGGCTGTTGGCGCGCGGGCCGGGCGAAAAAAGGCGGACGCCAACCGCACGGCGAAAACCGCCATGCGGGCAGCCGGTGTATTGGGTGTTTTCGTCATCGTTTTACTGGTTGTTAACATTTTACAGTTTTCCGGCAACCGCAGCGAAAATCTGGCGCGGCTGCAATCAACGTTGGTGCGCCCGGCCCAGACTGCAGGCACCAAAATTTTGGACGAAAACCTGAAAATATCCAGTTTTTCCGCCCAGCAGAGCAATGAATTGGGTATTTCAACCCAACAGGCCGCAGCCCTTTTGGCGTCCAGCCAAAACGGTGGCGAGCGCGTGTTGTTTTTGGACGTACGCGAGGACGCAGAACACCAGATGGGCACGATACCGGGGGCTGAACACGTGCGTTTTCCGGATTTGCCCGCCTCCAAAATCGATCTGACAGGCCTGCCGGTGGTGCTGTTTTGTTATAACGGCAATCGCAGTTCTGAAACCTGCGAACGACTGGCAGCGCAGGGCATTGACTGCAAGTTTATCGCCGGAGGGATCGAAAAATGGATCATTGAAAGCAATGAATTTACGGATGAAACCGTGCGCTCGCTGTCTGACCTCAGGGCAATTCCCGATTACAAGAATGATCAAAAACTGCTGAACACCACAGAGGTCAAGCGCTTGATTGACAACGATGATATCCAGTTCATCGACACACGTTACCCCGCCGATTTTGACGCCGGGCACTTGCCGGACGCCACAAACATCCCGCTGCGTGCCCTGCCAAGCGCAGAGATCAATCAGCGGATCAAGGCCCTGGACGCCAGACCCATTGTTGTCGCCTGTTATGACCGCCGCAGCTGTTTTATGGGGCAGGTTTTGGGTCTGGAGCTGACCAAAGCCGGATTTGATTTTCGCGGGCGTTATACCGTGCCGTGGGAATATTACATCCCCAAACCGCTGAAACCCCATATCGCCGCCTGGCTGGCCGAAGGTAATCGCGGCCTTTGGCAAAAGAGCGTGGAATTTCTGGCAGGTGTGGTGTTGGCCGTGACACAGCAAACTCATTTCCTGTTGGCAATATTTGGGTTGGCTGTGCTGTCCCGCCTGTTGATCATGCCGATATCACTGAAAGCGGAACAGGATCAGATCACCACGGGCCGTACGGCAAGCGAACTGGCGGGTCTGAAGGCCCAACATAAAGACGATCCGGTCCGCATGGCCCGCGCGATCAAAAGCTTTTACGCCAAACACGGCCTTACACCCATGCGCAACCTGTTGGCATTGGCCTTCCTGCCGTTGATGATGCTGGGGTTGGCGTCGGTGCAACTGGCGGCCACGTCGGTGCGCGGAACATTCCTGTGGGTGCCCAAACTTGGCACGCCTGATCCCATATTCATCCTACCGTTGATTTTCGCCCTTCTGGGCGGTGCATATCTGCATGTGGCTGTGGCCAAATCACCGAAACAAGCAAGATATTACTGGGCCATCGGAGCACCCGTGCTGTTTGCATTGGCGTTTATCCTTAGCGCTGCGGGCAATATTTATTTGATCAGCAGCCTGACGCTTTTGCTGGTGCAGCGTGCCTATGTGGTTGGGCTGTTTGGCAGCTTACGGAAATTCGCAAAAGCAGCGACGGCCCGGCGCAAAACGCGGGCGCTTGGCGGGCTTGTTTTGCTTGATTATCCCGAACAACTGCAGCGCTGTGGAAACAAGGCGCTGCGGCTTGCAGTTTTGAAATCAGCAGGTATCGCGGTGCCCGGCGGGCTTGTCCTGACCACACATTATCTGCGCAAGTATTTAGGCGCCAATGGTCAGGCCCGGCAAAAAATGGATGATATGATCTGGCACGCGGTCAGCGCGCCTACGCTGGCGGTCCGCAGTTCTGCCGGATCAGAAGACGGCGAAGCCAAAAGTTTCGCAGGCGTATTTGACAGCTTTCTGAACGTTTCGCGTCAGCAGCTTGGACAGGCGATTGTCGATGTGGCGCAATCCTTTTCTTCGGAACGCGCGGGCAGTTATGACCGGGAAAATCTAAACGCCGAGGACGGCAATATTTTGGTGCAAAGCATGGTGGCGGCAGAGTTCGCCGGTGTGCTGTTTACCCAGGACCCCGAAGCACCCGGCCTTGCGATCATTGAAATGGTTGAGGGTACAGCCGATGATCTGGTGTCGGGCAAGGTTATTCCGACCACACTGCGGTTTGGGCGCTTTACCTTCCAGCCGGTTGAACATCAGGCCGCAAAGCTTGATTTTAAACCATTGCTGGAAATCGGAAGACAGGCCGAGGCCCTGTTTTGCGCACCCCAGGATATGGAATGGACGTACCGCGACGGCGCGTTTGAAATCGTGCAAAGCCGCGATATTACTACGCTGGTGGAGCAGGCAGCAGACACCGGCAATGCACGGGCCGAATGGCAGCGGATTATGCGGCTTATCCCACCGCAAGCCGCGGAAACCCGGGTGTTGGAGCGGGATGAAATGTCAGAGGTTTTGCCCCGCCCCACGCCGCTGTCACTGTCTTACATGCAGGCGCTATGGGCGGCTGGCGGCAGTGTTGATCTGGCCTGCCGCCGGTTGGGGCTGACCTATGCGCCCCGCGAGGGCACCACCGGGCATCTGGTCACGCTGTTTGGCCGTCT
>CAYZQS010000124.1:5798-7523 GCA_964480735.1 uncultured Rhodobacterales bacterium | reverse complement strand
CGCGACCGATGAGGCCCGGCGTTATAGGCGGCAAATGCCAGTATATAACTGCCGTCAAAGTCCTTCAGTTGCTGCGCCAGATAGGCAGACCCCAGCGCAGCGTTATATTTCCAGTCACTGGTCAACCGTCCTTTGGAATAGGGCACGCCCAGAACCTTGGCCACGCTTCTTGCGGTTGCCGGCATGATCTGCATCAGGCCCAGTGCCCCGGCCGGGCTGACAACAACGTCGTTCAATTCACTTTCCCGCCGGGCGATTGACATGGCGATTTCAGGCGCAAGGTCAGACTCAAATTTGGCCAGATCGGTCAGCGGAAAATAGGTGCGCGGCAGAACATGCCCCTGTTTCGCTGCCTGTTTGGACACCCGAAGCGCGATGCTGGGCTTGCCCAGTTCCATTGCCAGATCAGCCAGTTGCTGCAGGCCGGTGCGATCCGAATATTCCGCAGTCTGAATAAAAAACCGCTCTGACATCGCGGTTTCGCCCGCATAATGCAGCAATATCGCGGCCCGCATCGGCGTACCGTTGATAAATTCTGCCTGCCGCCAGTCTGGAAATTTCTCCCTGCCGTTTAACGATTTATCCGGTGCCACACCGGCATTTTCCGCAGCCAGCTGACCGTAAAAGCTGGTTTGATACTGTGCGGCAAATTCATAAGCGATTTGGGCGCTTTCCTTATCGCCAGCCGCTTCAAACGCCCGGCCAATCCAATACCCGGCCCGCCCATAGCTGATGGGCGTGGCAATCGCCGCGCGAAAGTCCCGAAAGTGCTTTAGGGCCTGAACCGGATCGTTAAGTTTTCGCAAAGCTATGAAACCTGACAACCATTCAAGATCGGCGTAATTTGAACCCGAGGTCAGGAAATGCCGCGACGCCAGCTCGTATGCCAGCGCATTGTCGCCATCGCGCATGGCGCGGCGGGCATAGGAACGTCGGCGACCGGCCCAGCGTTCCGGCTGTCCCAGACTGGCGGCAGAAGTGGAGCGTTCCCTCAGCAGTTCCAGCGCGTCCAGACGCCGGTCTTTTCTGGCCCGCCAGTTGAACCGCTCATAAACCAGCCCGGCATCATTTTGCAATTCTTCGGGAACCGCATTGATCAATCCGTCAACGCCTTTGACCCGCGCCCGAAGACCCAGCCGCGCTTTGGCAAGTTTCACATACCCGTCACTGACCAGCGGGTACATGGCGGCAGATTGTTTTTTGAGGTTGCGCCACAGCAGCATGTCCAGCCGGACCGTATGATGATCTTTCAAAATATCCTTATAGCGGGACAGCAGGGTTTTCTGCACGCTGCTGGTCAGGGAATATTCCCGCCACACCCGGATCACTTCGCTGTGGGCGGCGTTTTCTTGCCCCAGCGCCGTCAGCGCCTCGGCCAGCCGCACCGCGCCAACGCCGGTTTGCGGGATTTGAATTTTGAAATAGGCGATAACCTCGGCGGGTGTGTGATTGGCAGGCATGGCCCCCTCGCCGCGGGACCTTAATCCGCTGATTCCCGGCCAGTCGCTGTTGCGGGCCAGAAAATCGGTGTATTCATCCCAGGCGCCGCGCCCTTTGCGCAACTTCCGCCACAGGATAATATCATTGGCTACCGGATCATTGATGCGGCTGGAGTGCTGAAACGCCACAGCCCATTGATCTTTGTCGGCGGCTTCCAGTGCTGCTGCAAGAAAGGCCCCGTTTTCCTCTTCGCTTTGCGCGAATGCGACGGCGGCAAATATCCAA
>CAYZQS010000124.1:0-5698 GCA_964480735.1 uncultured Rhodobacterales bacterium | reverse complement strand
AAAGATGGCGAAGTGGATACTGATACGCTTAAGGACCTGGTTGAATGGCATATCGGGGAAGGCAGCAACGGGCTTGTGCCTGTCGGGACCACCGGTGAAAGCCCAACGCTAAGCCACGCCGAGCATGAAATGGTGGTGGAGGTTGTGGTGAAGGCCGCCGCCGGGCGCGTGCCGGTGATTGCCGGGGCCGGGTCAAACAACACCACCGAAACCGTGCATCTGATGCAGCACGCCCACAGGGTGGGTGCGGATGCGGCGTTGATCGTGACGCCTTATTATAACAAGCCAACCCAACGGGGGTTGATCGCCCATTTCACGGCGGCCAGCGAATGCTGTGACCTGCCGATCATCATCTATAATATCCCGCCGCGTTCGATCGTTGATATGACGCCCGAAACGATGGGCGAGCTGGCAAAACTGCCCAACATTATCGGTGTGAAAGACGCGACCGGCGATATTGTCAGGGTCAGCCATCAGCGGGCGACCTGTGGCGTGGATTTTTGTCAGCTGTCCGGCGAGGATGCTTCGGCGTTGGGATTTAACGTGCACGGCGGGGTTGGCTGCATTTCGGTCACCGCCAATGTGGCCCCGCGCCTGTGCGCGGAATTTCAGGCGGCAACACTGGCCGGTGACTGGGAACAGGCGCTGGAACTGCAGGACCGTTTGCTGCCGCTGCACACAGCGATATTTGTGGAGCCGGGGCTGGTGGGTGCGAAATACGGCATGTCGGTTTTGGGGAAATGCTCCGAAGAGGTACGGGCGCCGCTGACGGAGCTGTTGCCGGAAACCAAAGCGCAGATAAAGGGTGCGATGCGCGGCGTTGGGTTGATAAACTAGGTGCTCTGCGCTCCCTAGCGGGCGCTTATCGCGAAGAGCGAAGCGATGAGCGTCCATTAAGGAAATTTGATGACCACCAAAAAGAAAACCCCCTCCAACCCCAACTTCAAGGTCGTGGCTGAAAACCGCAAGGCGCGGTATAATTATGCTATTGAGGACGATATTGAATGCGGGATCATGCTGGTGGGTTCTGAAGTCAAAAGCCTGCGCGAGGGCAAATCCAACATCGCCGAAAGCTATGCCACGGTGGACGGAGGCGAGCTGTGGCTGGTCAACGCCTATATCCCGGCCTATTCCCAAGCGCAAAGCTTTCCGCATGAGGAACGTGGGCGGCGCAAACTTTTGGTCAGCAAACGCGAACTGGCGAACCTGTGGAAAAACATCGGTCGCGAAGGTCTGACGCTGGTACCGCTGCGGCTGTATTTCAATGACAAGGGCCGCGCAAAGCTGAAACTGGGGATCGCCAAGGGCAAAAAGATGCAGGACAAACGCGAGACCGACAAAAAGCGCGACTGGCAGCGCCAAAAGGCGCGGTTGTTGCGGGACCGGGGCTGAAAGATGGGTGGATATGAAATCCTGATCCTGTTTATCGGGATCATCGGCGGCAATTTTGGCGCGGTGATTGTGCAACCGCTAAATATCGGGCTGCTGGGCAACTCACTGGCGGGAAGCGCCGGAGCTGCAACCTTTATGTGGCTGCCGGGGTTTTTCAATTTAGAGATCAATCTGAATATGCTGTTCCAGCTTTTGGTTGCTGGCGCCTCGGGGCTGTTGTTTATGCTGGTCGCCGGGGCCCTTATAGCTTTGCAATACAGGGATTAGCGCGTGACGGGTTAAACTGTTTCTTGCCTGTTGCACGCAGCGGGGATAGTTCAAGACCATCGCAGATAAGACAGGAAAACCTGAATGCCACACAGTGATCCAAAAACGCTTGTTTCAACAGAGTGGCTGGCGGCCCACGCCGATGACCCCGACCTGCGTATCGTGGATGCCTCGTGGTATTTACCGGCGCAAAACCGGGATGCCAAAGCAGAGTACGATGCCGCACATATCCCCGGCGCACGCTTTTTTGACATTGACGAGATTTCCGACAGCAGTTCCGCCCTGCCGCATATGGCACCCAGCCCGGAAAAATTCATCTCGCGCATGCGTGCAATGGGGATTGGTGACGGACATCAGGTGGTTGTGTATGACGGTGCCGGAATTTTATCTGCTCCCCGGGTGTGGTGGTTGTTTCATCTGATGGGCAAGACAGACACGGCGGTGCTGGATGGCGGGTTAAAAAAATGGCTGGCCGAGAGTCGCGAGACCGAGGATATGCCGCCCGTGATGCGGGACCGCCATATGACTGTGTCGCGCAACGCGCAACTGATCAAGGATGTAACCCAGGTGGCGGCGGCCTCTAAACTGCAGCACACCCAGATTTTGGACGCCCGCGCTGCTACGCGGTTCAGGGGTGACGTACCGGAGCCTCGCGAAGGTCTGCGGGCCGGGCATATGCCAAACGCGACGAACCTTGTCTTTACCGATTTGCTGAACGAAAACGGCACCATGAAACCGGTTGCCGAACTGCAGCAAATTCTGGCCGCGTCCGGCGTTGACATGAAAAAGCCTGTGATCACCACCTGTGGTTCCGGCATTACCGCCGCCATACTAAGCCTCGCTTTGCAACGGGCCGGGCATCAAAACCACTCGCTTTACGACGGGTCGTGGGCGGAATGGGGTATGTACAATGATCTGGATGTGGTCACAGGATAATTCGGAAAGCGGAAATGTCCTGCAAAAATCCGATAATTGCGACCACGGAAAAACGCGCCGCACCGTCACCAAAGGCGCAGGTATTCCGTGTGCTTTGCAAACAGCGCTTGCACACAAGCTGACGAAACCCTAACAGGCCAAAGCCCGGCGGTGGTTCCGGGCAAAAGTGTCCGCAACCTTTTCAAAACGGAGAAATAACATGTCCCGCACCTTGCTTGTCGGCGTTATCGCTATGGCAGCCGTCGTTGTTGCCTCAAATATTCTTGTGCAGTTTCTATATGGCAACTGGCTTACCTATGGCGCATTCACCTATCCCATCGCCTTTTTGATCACCGACGTGATGAACCGTGTTTACGGGGCATCCGCCGCGCGCAGGGTTGTGATGGTTGGGTTTGTGGTGGGCATTGCCAGCTCTTTTGTCGGCACCCAGATCATGGGCGAATTCGGACCGCTGGTGACCTGGCGGATTGCGTTTGGGTCCGGTTTGGCGTTTTTGACCGCGCAAATGGTGGATGTGTTTGTTTTCAACAAGTTGCGGGAAGGAAGATGGTGGCGTGCACCGCTGGCTTCCACCTTTGTCGGCTCCAGCATCGACACGGCGATTTTCTTTACCGTGTCTTTTTCCGCATCCCTGATGTGGCTTGAACCCGGCAATGATGTGTCATGGGCAGGTGAGGTGCTGCCGCTGCTTGGTCAGGGCCCTGCCGCGCCTCTTTGGGTGTCTTTGGCAGTGGCTGATTTTGGTGTCAAACTGTCCATCGCCCTGCTGGCGCTGGTGCCGTTTCGGATTGTGGTCTTTCGCTTGATGGCGCGTAACGCATAAATGTTTTGACTTTTTCGCTATATGTGGCACCATCAACGTCAACTGCAACAAGCGAAAGGAGGTGATCCAGTGTCAAAAGAGATATTGGAGCAAACGGTCAGGTTAATGCGTGAGGTTTGTGACTGAAGGCAATCCTTGAGGGTACAAAGATCGCACACCGGCGTTGTTCCGGCTGATCGACCTCCAAAGCTCTGAAAAATTTTGGATCGGGCCGCTGTAAATGGCGGCCCTTTCTTTTTGCGCTTGGGTTTGCGCACACCCCCGGAATAGGCCAATAAACACAGATGAAAGATTCTCTGACAAATGCGGTGGAAACGGCAACGGTTGATTACAGCGTCACCACGTCAAGATTTGAGCGGCGCAACACCACGGCGCTGATGCGCCTGCTTTTTGGCAAAATGCCGTTCACGCTTGATTTTGGCGATGGCGATCTGCGCCCAATGGCGCGTGACACGCCGTCAAAATTCACCCTCGCGCCACCACGGTTCCGCACGTTGCTGTGGGTTCTTGTCAATCCCGGCCTGCGGTTCGGTGAAGCGTATATGGAGGGCAGTTGGCACCTGAAAGACGGCAAGCTGGCCGACATGTTGCTGATGATGCTGACGTTCAAAGGCGGGCGCAGCCGCCGAAACGGGTTAAGTTTTGGCCTGACCGAGGCCATCACGCATTTTTACAAACAGTTTTTGGCCACTTTCAGCGCGACGCGCAAAGTGCAGGGGCATTACGACGAAAGCACCGCGTTCTTTGAACTGATGATGGGGCGTGATCTGGTTTACACCTGTGCGTTTTATGATGACGACCCAAAAGATTTGCACGAAGCCCAGCAGATAAAATTTGACACGATCTTTGACCGTTTGCGCCTGCGCGAGGCTGAAGACCTGAATATTCTGGACATCGGCAGTGGCTGGGGTTCGTTTGAGAATTTCTTTCCCGCAGACTTGAAGGCCGATATTGACGGCATATCCCTTTCCGGCGTGCAGGTGGATTACGCTACCAGGCGTTGGGCTGAGGGCAAAAAGACCGGCCGGCCAAACGTTACTTATATTCAGGAAGACTATCGCACTTACTGCCATCGTCACGAAAAGAAATACAACCGGATTATTTCAATTGGCATGCTCGAGGCTGTTGGGCGATCCAAGTACAAGCACTATTTTCAGGCGATTGATCATGTGCTGGCCGACGGCGGTGTTGCCCTGATCCACTCGATTGTCAAACACCAGCCCGGGGCCACCAACCTGTGGGTGGACCGTTACATCTTTCAGGGCGGGTATTCGCCGCAGGTTTCAGAGGTGGTGGCCGGGATCGAGGCGGCGGGACTAAAAACCCAGGCCGTGCATTTTCATCATGGCGGCAATTATATCAAAACCCTGCAGGCGTGGCTGAAAAATATCGAGGACAAAAAGGCCAAATGTATTGACGTGCTGGTTGCCGAACAGACCGAGGGCACCGAGGTAGAAAAACAAAAACGCGCCCGCACCACATTTCGTATGTATGAATTTTTTCTCTCCGGCGTGCAAACCATGTTTCATCCGGATTATCTGGGCAACGGTA
The DNA here is from genome assembly GCA_964480735.1 of uncultured Rhodobacterales bacterium. Lineage (GTDB taxonomy): Bacteria > Pseudomonadota > Alphaproteobacteria > Rhodobacterales > Rhodobacteraceae > UBA5972. Next base: position 729 of record CAYZQS010000124.1, on the reverse strand, counting down.
TCGCGCATTTTATCGTCACGCGGTAGGGTCGCGACATGATCCGCATCAACGACCATATCACCATTCAGGACTGGGAGCTGAGCGAGAGTTTTATCCGGTCTTCCGGCCCCGGTGGGCAGAATGTGAACAAAGTGTCCACCGCCGTGGAGCTGCGATTTGAAGCCGCCAGCAGCCCGGCCCTGACGCCGGCCATAAAGTCCCGACTGCGCCGGATCGCCGGGCGAAAATGGACCAAAGAGGGCGCAATCATCGTCACCGCCGAAAAAACCCGCTCGCAAGCCATGAACCGCACGATTGCCGAGGAAAAACTGGCCGACATGATCCGCGCGGCGCTTGTTGTGCCTAAAAAACGGGTTAAAACCCGCCCGACGCTGGCCTCAAAACGCCGACGACTGGACGCAAAAACCAAACGCGGTTCGCTTAAATCCCTGCGCCGCAAAACCACCGACGAATAGCATTCTTAACGTTTCATTTATTCGCTAAAGCGCAATCCGAAAAGTGGGCACCGGTTTTCGGATTGCGCTTTAGCGATGGCTTCCAGCAGATATTTAAAAAGCGCACTGAAGTGAAAAATCAGTGCGAAACCGCCGTCAGCAGCAGCAATTGGCAACCAAGTTTGCCTCCGCTTGACCGGCCAACTGATGCGGCTTTCAAAAAGTCGAGTAGCCTTGGGTGCCAGAAGTCCAGAAGTCCAGAAGTCCAGAAGTCCAGAAGTCCAGAAGTCCAGAA
>CAYZQS010000123.1:0-7526 GCA_964480735.1 uncultured Rhodobacterales bacterium | reverse complement strand
AAAATCAGCCACGATCTGCGCAATATGCTGACCACGGCGCAATTGCTGGCGGACCGGATGGAACGATCCGAAGACCCGGCGGTGAAGCGCACGGCACCCAAACTGGTGGGGTCTTTGTCGCGTGCGGTCAACCTGTGTGAAAGCACGCTGAAATTTGGCAAGGCGGAAGAGCCCGCGCCGGTTTTGTCATCCTTTGGCATGCGCATGATGGTCGATGACGTGGTGGCCAGCGAAAAACTGGCGATCCAAAAGGGCGAAGTCAAATTTGACGTGGACATGGCCAAGGACATGCAGGTGACCGCCGACGCCGAACAGATATTCCGCGTGCTGTCCAATCTGATCCGCAATGCCAGACAGGCGATAGAGGCAACCCGAAAACCCGGCCGTATCACCATCGTAGCGGTGGAGGAACCGGAGGCCTGGCTGATTAACGTAAGTGACACCGGCCCCGGCCTGCCGGAAAAAGCCGTGCAGCACCTGTTTGACCCGTTTGAAGGCGGCGTTCGCATCGGTGGCAGTGGTCTGGGGCTGGCGATTGCGGCTGAACTTGTGCGTGGTCACAAGGGCTCGCTGGAGCTGACCGAAAGCAACAAAAGCGGTACGGTTTTTACCATTTGCCTGCCCAAACCGGCGGAATCGCTGATCTCTATAAGCGCCTGATTTGCCCCTTGCGCCGCGCCGGTTGCACGGTTAAATCCCTTGCGCACGGACCGATAGCTCAGCTGGATAGAGTACCTGACTACGAATCAGGGGGTCGGGGGTTCGAATCCTCCTCGGTCCGCCAGTTTATATGTTTATGATTGTTTAAATGCCGCTTTGCCGGACAAAGCGGCTGTCGCGCTGCTTATTCACTCGCCGGTTCAATAATCACTTCAATTACATGGCGTGGTTCGTTTTTTCAAAGGGAAACCGGTCCGGCCTGCCAAAATCTCGGGTATCAAACATTGTTCCGTGGGTCGGGAGGGCCATCACACAACTGCCCGCAACAATAATTTAGGTAACCCTTGCAAGCTGACGCGGCAGGTGCATACTCAAATCGTAAGGAATTTCTGCGCTGTTTAGCGACACGCCGTATCTTTTGAGATTGGATATTTTTGGATTTCCTGCTGCCACGCTTGGCCAGTGCATTTTAGCTCCGGCCAACAAAATAATTAATTGGACGAGGTGCTCTATGGGCCGTTTAACAACCTTCACCGCCGCGTGTTTCTTGGCATTTACTGCTCATCTGAATGCCGCTGAGCCTTACGAAATGCCGGGTGATGCCAATGCGGCGGAAACGGCCGCCTATGCGGTGTTGGAGCGCCATTGCGCCCGGTGCCATCAGGAAGGCAAGCTGAAAGAGGGGCTGAAAGCACCGAAATCCGGTTTTGGCCATGTGCTGGATATCCGGCGATTGGCAAGTGACACAAAATTTGTCATTCAGGGCAAGCCGGATGCGTCCAAACTGACCCATGTATTGGGCGAGTTTGCCTATCCCAGAATGCCGGACGATTGCACGCCTGAAAACACGTCCTGTTTTCCCACAGAAGCCGACGCCGCAGTGATTTATGACTGGATCGCAACGATGGGTGCTGGCAGCGGGCCACGGGAATTTGTCAGCTTAAGCGATGAATATAAAGCCGCACTTGCGGATTTGCTGCAACAGCCGACCAACCGGCAAAGCCGCATTCGTTATATCAGCATGCGGGTATTGCACAACGATACCGAAGTGACGGATGAAAACCTGCACGGGTATCTTACCGCCACGATCAAACTGTTAAATGCCCTAAGCCGCAACCCAAAGCCCTATGTGTTTGAGGCAATCGAGGACAACGAATATCTGATGCGGGTTTATCTGCCCGATCTTGACTGGGACCAGCATACCTGGGGATTGATGGAGCAAGAATATACCTACGGCATGACCAGCGAGGTTGATCCGTCCCTGCGCAATCTGCAGGCTTTGTCAGAGACTGATATTCCGATAATTCGGGCGGACTGGCTGGCGGCACACGCGTCCCAGCCGCCACTGTATTATGACATTTTGCGCCTGCCGGACACGTTTTCTGAACTTGAACGCATGTTAGGGATCGAACTGCGGCGCAATATTCTGAACGAGCAGGTGATCCGGGCGGGGTTCCAAAATTCCGGAGTGTCCCGCAACAACCGGATGATCGAGCGGCACGACACCGCCGCCGGGTTTTTCTGGACGTCCTATGATTTTGCCGGCAGCAAAGGCCTGCAGAACTTCTTTGAATATCCGCTGGGACCGCGGGGTGTGTATCCTGATGAACTGGCGTTTGTGCATGACGGCGGCGAAACCATCTTTACCCTGCCAAACGGCTTTCACGCCTATTACCTGAACACTGCGGACGGGCAGCGGATTGAACGCGGACCGGTCAACATCGTGCGCGACGACGATTATACCGATGGCACCGGCGAGGTGATCAACGGCATTTCCTGCATCAGTTGTCACGCCCGGGGCATGCGCTTTAACGAGGACAAGGTGCATGATATTGCAGTGGGCAATCTGGCCTTGTCAGCCTCTGCGCGTCAGCAGGTTGCGGCGGTCTATCCCGGCAATGATGTGGTTCAGGCCGCGTTGCTTGGTGATCAGGAAAAATTCTTTGCCGCGTTGCGCAGCGCCGGGTTGGAGCCGGATACAGAGGCCGGTGGTCTGGAACCTGTGCGCGGATTGTTTGTCTATCACATCGATGCGGTCATCAATTTTGAACAGGCCGCCAATGAACTGGGCATGCGTGTCGAGGATCTGCGCGCCAAGGCCGGGTTTGCCGGTGCGGATATGGCCAGCCTGTTGCAGCGGTTGGATCAATCGCCGATCAAACGCGATGAATGGACAACGGTGTTTCCGATCCTGCTTGAGAGGGTGACGGATTACCTGCCGGTTAACGCCGAAGTTGCCCATGCCGACACCGCCATGTCATTTTCGGTGCGTCAGGCCGTGGGTGACCATGTTCCGGTTGACACCTATACCCACGATGCCGCCGCCAGCAACAATCTGACGGTTTACACCGATAAACCGGTCTATCATCTTGGCGACGGTATCCGGATATTCGTGGAACCGCGCGTTCAATGCCGGTTGACGATTGTGAACATTGACGATGATGGTGACAGCTGTGTGTTGTACCCGCATCCGCAATTGGCGGATGATCCAATCCCGGCGGGCACGCGGTTTATCTATCCGCCGCGCGGGTCGATCACGGCGGCGGAGGCGGGCACGGAAACCATACTTGCAATCTGCAATGCGTCGGCTGAGGCGGTTAACTACAGCAGGCGTGACACCTCGCAGGTCAGCTGTGATCCATCCCAACGGGCCAATCCGACCCATCGCATCCAGACCAAAGCTGTATACGAAACCTTTGTGCTTAATCTGGATGGACCGGAACAGACCACAGATTCCGGCGCCTCGTTCAAAGCGTTAAGTTCGCACAACCGCGAAGTTTTGCAGGGGCGCATTCAGGTCGAGGTGAAGCCGTAACAGAATGCTGAGATTAGGAGCGAAGCGATGAAAACTGTAAGTTTTGCGGTGGTGATGTTTTTGGCCGGAGGCTTTGGAATTTCGGTGTCCGCACAGGATGGCGAGATTTATGTGCCGGGTCTGTCAGACGACGAGGAAACCCAGGCCACTGAAACCGTGGTGCAACCTGTGCAAAGTTCTTTGGCGGCGTGTCTGGCAAATCCAACCGCAGGCACCTGTAAATCGGCAGCGCTTGGGGCAGGGGACGGGCTGGAAAGTACCGGGGTTTTGGGTGATGAGATACAGCTGGAAACCTTCGTTTTGAACCTTGACGATGGTTCGGTTCAGTCCCAACCGGTGGCTGCGGATGATTACACTGACAACTATGTCGCGGCACCGTCCGTGGCCATCGCGATAGAATTTGACAGCAACAAAAGCGATATCCGTTACGACCAGTTTACAAAATTGCACGCCCTGCAGGCGGCGTTGGCTGATCCTCTGAATTTGGCGGCCTCTTTTGCAATTATCGGCCATACCGACGCGGTTGGCAGCGCGTCTTATAATTGCGGTCTGTCAGATGCCCGGGCGCAAAGCGTGGTTTATGCCTTGTCAGATTCAATCGACGTTACGCGGTTGTTGCCCGTTGGCGCCGGAGAGTTTCTGTTGAAAAATCTGTATGACACGGGATCACAGGACAATCGCCGGGTGACGTTTTTGAAGCTTGATACCACCGGGCTGCAATTGTTTACAGCGACGTCCCGGCTGTGCTCGGCATATTGAGGTGACGATTGGGCCGGTCAAAAGCAAGCTTGACGCTTAAGGGGAATAAGAATGAATTTGGCTAGAATTTTGATTTCGCTGGCTTTGCTGGCCGTGCCGCAAATGACGTTGGCGCAGTCAGAGTGCAAATTCGCCTACGAAGACAGGCTGGTTGAAAGTTCCGGCGCGGATTTTCAAATTCTGGACCTGGATGGCAACCCATCCACGATCAAGGGCAACTGGACGCCTGTGCGCTCGCGCAGCCTGAATGACCGAATTCGCAAATTTTCGCGGACGATCGGCCGTCTGGACGTGTGCTGGGAAGACGATGCGGGCAAAACCGCCATCACATATTGCACCGCCACTTTGTTGGAAAAAAACCGCATTCTGACAAATTTTCACTGCACCAATCCGGCAAAGTCATCGCGCTTAACGCAACTTGGGTTTTTGCCGGTCGAAGCGCGGTTGCTGATGGGTTTTGAGGACCGGTTTCAAACCGACAACGTGGATTACTACCGCGTGGTCCTGCCGGCGCGGGCGGGCTCGCCGGTAGATAAGGCAGACGCGCAAATATTTCAGGTTCGTGGACAACCAAACCGGAAATGGGGCGAAACGACGCTGCGGATTTCAGATGATTTTGAACCCGGCGAAGCCATGATCATCGTGCATCACCCGGCGGGTATGGTGAAAATGTACAGCTCTGTGCGCTGTAATATCAAGGACAGTCAGGCGCAGGCGAAAGACAATGTAATCCGGCACGAATGTGACACTGCAGGTGGCAGTTCCGGCAGCCTGTTGCTGCGCGAACGTGATTTGGCCATCGTTGGCCTGCACCATCAGGGCGGGCTGACGCCGGAAGATCACCGGTCATTCAATCAGGCGATCAGATTTGCCTATGTGGCGGATCAGATGCAACTGGCGGTGCTGACGGAAGAGGCTGCGCCAAAGCCGGTTGTTACGGGTGGGGTTTGCGACCAGTTGTTTGATGCGGCCAAGGAAATCGGCCAATGCGTGGGATGGGAAGCCTATCTGGCCCAATGCGCCAATCACCCGCTGGCAGCCATCGGTCAGGCGTTTGTGGCCAACACCTGTAAGTCGGAAGAACCGCAGGTCGTGATTGCTGATCCCAAGCCAACCAAAAGCCTGCAGGCGAGGATGGCGGACAGCACGGCGGTTCAGGATTGTGACAGGCTGGCGGGCAGCGCGGAACATATGGACATCACATCAGGCATGATGTTGCAACCGGGTATTGCGTTTAACTCTATCAACACAGCGCGCGCGGTCAAAACCTGCAAACAGGCGCTGGTGGAATTTCCGGATCAGCCGCGGATGCTGTTTAACACCGCGCGCGCCTATCAATCGGACAATAACTATTCCACCGCCGTGAGATTCTACCGGAATTCGGCGGAACTTGGTGACGCGGCGGCGCAGGTCAATCTGGGATATATACTGGAACAAGGACTGGCGTCTGCAAAAGACGAGGTGGAAGCTGCTTATTGGTATCGCAAATCGGCGGAACAGGGCCATGCCCGCGCGCAGGACAATCTGGGCATTATGTATGCCAATGGGCGGGGTGTTGCGCAGGATGATTTTGAAGCCGTTCGCTGGCACCGCGCGGCGGCTGAACAGGGGAATATGTTCGGCCAGACCAATCTGGGTTACATGTACGAGGTTGGCCGTGGTCTGGGGCAGAATTACGCGCAGGCGTTGCGCTGGTACCGTCTTGCGGCAGATCAGGGTTACGCGCTGGCGCAATCCAATCTGGCGCTGATGTACCTGAACGGGCGCGGCGTGTCCAAAGACGCACCTGAAGCGATGCGCTGGTTTCAAAAGGCGGCCGATCAGGGATTTGCACGGGCGCAGGTCAATCTGGGGTATTCCTATGAGGTCGGACAGGGTGTTCCCATAGATTACGAGAAGTCCCTATTGTGGTACCGCAAAGCCGCGGATCAGGGGCACGGTCTGGCGCAGGGCAATCTTGGGCTGATGTATTCCAATGGCCGCGGTGTGGATAAGGACGAGGTTGAAGCCAACCGCTGGTACCGCAAATCCGCCGATAACGGCCACGGCAACGGGCAAACCAATCTGGCCTATAATCTGGAAGTCGGCCGGGGAATAAAGAAAAACCCGTCAGAGGCAGCGGAATATTATGCCAAAGCAATCGCCAACGGCAGCGATTGGGCCATTGGCCGCAAAGCCTCGGAATGGGACCTGCAAACCGCCAAAGCCCTGCAGCGGATCATGCGCGACGCCGGGGTTTACGATGGCAGCATTGACGGTCAGATGGGCCCAAGTTCCAAAGCGGCGATGCGCCGGCTGGCCAAGGGCGGGTGATCGGTTGGCTGGTTTATCGTAAAAGATGATCACCAGCGGAATTAACCGACCCGACGACATTTGACTCAAAGCAGTTCCGGTGTTTCACTGGACAGGCTTATTTCCGTCCGTCAAGGATTCAAACATGCGTATATTGCATCTGTTATTTTTAGCCTCCGCACTGCTTTTCCCCCAACTTGCCCTCGCCCAGTCGGAGTGCAAATTCGCCTATGAAGAGCGGCTGATTGAAAGCACCGGCGCGGCTTTTCAGATTTTGGATCTGGACGGCAATCCGACCACCATAAAAGGCAATTGGACACCGATCCGGGCGCGAGGGCTAAACGACCGTATTCGCAAGTTCGCGCGATCCATTGGCCGTATGGATGTGTGCTGGGAAAACGAAGACGGCAAAAGCGCGATCACCTATTGCACGGCAACATTGCTCGACAAAAACCGCATTCTGACCAATTTTCACTGCACCAATCCGGGCGAGGGATCGCGGCTGACGCAGCTGGGGTATTTCGCGGTTGATGCCCGTCTGCTGATGGGTTTTGAAGACCAGTTTGAAACAGAGGGCGTCAGCTCGTACCGGGTTGTCCTGCCCGCACGGATCGGCTCGCCGGTGGACGAGGCGGATGCGCAGATATTCAAAGTGCTGGGCAAGCCGAATATTAAATGGGGCGAAACCAAACTGCGGGTCGCTGACCGGTTTGACGCGGGCGAGGCGATGATTATTGTGCATCACCCCGCCGGAATGGTGAAAATGTTCAGTTCCGTGCGGTGTAATATCAAAGACAGTCAGGCCAAGGCCGCTGACAACGTGATCCGCCACGAATGCGACACCGCTGGTGGCAGCTCCGGCAGCCTCTTGCTGCGCGAACGCGATCTGGCGATTGTCGGCCTGCACCATCAGGGCGGGCTGACGGCGGAGGATCACCGCTCGTTCAATCAGGCGATCAGGTTTGGGTTTGTGGCGGAGAAGATGGCGTTGGCGGTGATG
>CAYZQS010000122.1:0-7633 GCA_964480735.1 uncultured Rhodobacterales bacterium | reverse complement strand
CGCTCCGCTGATTCAGATAAAAAGGACACGGCTCTAGGGAATTTATGTCCTTTTATTCAAATGGTTTTAAGGGCGAAATATTTTTATCCATTAATCCGTAGAAAAATATTGGCAGGTGTTTTGTTCGAAATCTGGACTCACCCGGTTATTTCGCTCAACTTTAGTCTTTGGATTTTGCCAGACGGGCCTTTCGGAAGATTGTCTAATATGTAAACCACGTCCGGGCTTTTGAATTTCCCAAGTTTTTCAACACATAATTCTCTAAGTAATTTCGAAGTCAGCTGGCTGCCTTCACTTATTGTCACCGCCGCCTCCACGCTTTCGCCATAGACTTCGCTCGGACGGGAAAATGCCGCTGCTTCGACAACTTCGCTATGAGAATAGAGAGCCTCATCAACTTCACGCGGCGCGATGTTTTCTCCGCCCTTAATGATCAGTTCCTTTAGGCGACCCGTAACAAAGAAATAACCATCGGCGTCTCGCCGACCCAGGTCACCTGTCCTTAGCCAGCCATTCGGAGTAAAACATTCTTTGGTTGCGTCTGGGTTTTTTAAGTATTCCAACATCACATTTGGACCACGTACCACAATCTCGCCTTCTTCATCACTCTTAAGCGGTTGAAAATCCTTTGAAAAAATCGCTGTTTCGTTGCCGACAGGAATGCCCGGAGATCCGATTTTTCGAATTTTGGGCGGCAGCGGATTTGACAGGATTTGCGCAGCGGTCTCGGTCAACCCCATGGTTTCAATTATTGGCACGTCAAACCGGGCTTCAAAGGCTGCTTGGACGTCTGGAGATAATGGCGACGAGGCCGAGCGACCGAACCGTAGGCGGTCTTTGACACTCTGTTCGGGATTCTGATCGCTGTGAAGAAGGTGCGAAATAATTGTTGGTACAACCGAAAACCAAGTCGATTTCGATGCACCAATTTGTCGCCAAAAATTGCTTGCAGAGAATTTGGTGCACATCGCCAAAGAGCCTCCAGAAACCAGTGCACCAATAACAGTCACACACAGCCCGTTGATATGATAAATCGGCAAAACGCACATTCCTCGGTCTTGGGAAGTCAAGTTATGAGCAATTGCAGCTGTCCATCCCCCAGCTAAAAGGCTGGAATGTGAATGAACCACGCCTTTAGGATGCCCGGTTGTTCCGGACGTGTACATTAACAGAGCGTGGTCAGACGGCTCCAATTCGTGTAATTCTACCGGTTCGACAACCACCAAATCTTCTGAATCTAGCACTTCAATCTGCCCCTGATCGCTGGCAGATTCAAACAGTTCTCGGGCGCTTTTGGCGACAAATGCAAAACGTACATCGCTGTGATCCAGCGCATACCCGATGGCTTCAGAACCAGCGACGAGGTTTATCATCGTCGCGCGGAAGCCACCATACAGGACGCCAAACAAACACAAGACTCCTTGCCGGCTGTTGGGGTGGACTATAGCGACGCTTTCGCCTTTTCGCACTCCATTTGCGGTTAAATAAGATGCGATCTTGGCAGCGCCGATAAGCACATCTTGCCACGAGAGATTTGAGTGTCCTTCAGGAAAAAGAAATGCAGTGCCGCCTTCGTTTGCACGAGACCTCAGCCAGTCTCTGACGGTTCCCTTGGGTGGAGCCTTGGCAGTCAGTTTCATTTTCCGACCTCAGCCCAATAGTCTTTGAAAATGTCCTCGGGAGTGGGTTCACGGGCCGGAATTTCCCGGATCACTTTGGTTGTCTGAATAAAGTGTTTCCAGTGCAAATTATCGTCGATTGAATTGCCGCCCCAAGTACCGCACCCCATGCTTAGCGAAAATGGCATACCGTTGTTGAACGCGCCTCCGGTTGCAAAACAATGCGCCTGATTCACAATGACGCGACAAGTGGGGAGACCCAAGGCGAGAGAATGCGCCCGAGCTTGTTCAGCCGAATACAAACCAATCGAGTGTCCTGCGCCCTGATGTGCAAGAATATGCCCAGTTATTGTTTTGGCATCGGCAAAATCTTTGGCTCGGTAAAGGGCCACCACCAGTGATAGTTTTTCACCTGAAAGCGGATGATCCGGACCGATCCCTTCGGTTTCGACCGCTAGAAATTTGGTTTTTCTTGCAACCTTATCTGCCATCCCCAAGGCTGCGAGCATTGGCCCTGCGTCTTGCGCAACCACTGCTTTGTTCAAATGACCGTTTGGCCACAGATTGGAAATGACTCCGGGTGCATCACCGGCCTGAACCAGTGCGCCACCCTGCGCCGCCAATGCCGCGACAAACTTATCGTAGATAGAGTCGACCACCACCAATGCGTTTTCCGACGAGCACGAGGTTGAGTTGTCAAAGGTTTTTGAAGCCGCGATTTTAGCTGCGGCGTCTGCAATATCTGCAGTTTCGTCAACGATAACGGTCACATTGCCTGCCCCAACTCCAATCGCGGGCGTGCCGCTGGTATAGGCGCGGCGAACATTGTCTTGCGAACCGGTCACGATCACCAGATCAGTATCTTCCAACATGTGCTGTGTTTTGGCTTTTGAGCCTGGCGCAGGGATCATCTGAACCAAATCAGGATCAATCCCAAGCTTGCCAAATTCGTCGTGGATAAAATCAATCAGCGTTTCGCAGGCGGGAATTCCCTTTGGCGATGGCGAAAGAATTATGGCGTTGCCGCCCTTAAGTGCGTTGATAATGTTGTTGGCTGGCGTGGCCGCCGGGTTTGTCGATGGAACAACAGCGCCAACCACCCCAACGGGACGGGCGATTTCTGTTATTCCAGTATCCTTGTTGTCCGAAATAACACCAAAGGTTTTTGCGTCCTTAATGTCGCGCATCAATCCCAGGGTTTTACGGTGATTTTTGGTAATCTTGTCAGCGACGTTACCCAGGCCAGTCGTTGCCACGGCAAGTTCCGCCAAAGTACGGTTGCGCGCGGGCTCCATTATGGCCCAGGCGGCGGCCTGTGCGGCGCGGTCATAGCTTTCCTGAGAGCCGTTTGCCTCAAACTGCTGCTGTGCAATTCGGGCGCGGCCAACAATTTGATCGACAATGGCTAATTCGTCGTGCGCATTCATGATGAATTTCCCGGATATCTTTGGATGGGCCGGTGATTGCCGCCCCATCCTTTAACTTTCAGATCTGATTAAAGACCGGCCAGAAGAACTTTCAGGGTTTCTTCACGCGCAGCCCACATGGCCAAAACTTCGTCGCGTGTCATGATGTGCATAGGTGAACCACCCGCCTTCATGCGTTTGGCAACGCGCTTGTTTTTGAACATTTCAGGGACAACAGCGGCCAGATGATCGATGACATCCTGCGGCGTACCTTTTGGCACCATGATGCCGCGGAAATTGACTGAAGAGTTGTCAACATCAAGACCCTGTTCCATCATTGTTGGTACGTCTTCCATGAAAGAAGACCGCTCTAGATCAGCGACGCCAAGAATTTTGATGGACCCAGCCGCACGTGCACGGAACGCATCAGAGAGGTTGTTAACACCGCCCATAACGTCACCGGCGATCACAGCTTTCATCGCTGCCGCACCGCCACCTTTGGTGGGGATATAGGCAAGTTTCACGCCAGCAGCTTTTTCAATCTGCAACGCGGCAATGTGGTGTCCCACAAACAGGCCGGCACCAGAGAAAGTAAGTTTCCCGGGGTTGTCAGTTGCCCAAGCAACCACGTCAGCCATCGAATTGAAGGGGCTGTCAGCGGCCACAACAAATACGGCAGGGTCAGCGCCCCAGTTTGCAATCGGCTCAAAGCTATCTGCTGAATACTCAACACCGCCTTTGATGGACTGAGCGATAAAGTGCGGGATGTTGTATGCGCCCAACGTATAGCCATCTGCTTCAGCTTGGGTTGCAAACCAGTTCCAGCCAACACGGCCACCGGCGCCTGACTTGTTGATGATCGCGATCGGCATGCCCAGCGCGTCTTCGTTGCCTGCGGTCATGGTCACTATGCGGGCTTGAAAGTCTGTCGCGCCACCGGCGCCATAGCTGACCATCAGCAAGATGGGCCGGTCCGGATATTCCTGAGCAACAGCCGAGCCGGTCATCGCCATAAGGGCCATCATGGCCCCGGCAAGTAGTTTCTTCATGGTTTTTCCTCCCTGGAAAATATGCCCGGAATGGGCGGTTTAGAAAAAGATCTCTCGCGGTGTGTAGACTTTGAGAAGCATGGCAAAGAGACCGTACATTACGGCCATATAGCAAGCCGTGATGATGATGCGTCTGACCCATGATTTCGGCTCGGAATGTGGAGCCGGATCATAAAGGGACAGCAGAGTGAAAAATGCGATGGTGGTGGCGGTGTAAAATCCCAGTTCCTTGGCGGCCCACAGCGCGTATATTAGCGCCACCACCATTCCGGGAAACATACGTAAAAACAGCCCGGAGGAAATGCCGGTGCCGGTCTTTGACCAACCCAGCAAAGCCTTGCCGAACGTCCATAGAGCCAGTGCGACAAAGATCGACGAAATAAGCCGCGGAAACAAAAACGCTTCGGACGGGGACTGAGTAAAACTGATCCAGCAAACCGTAATTCCGACCGCGGCAATGATGCCGGATGAAACGACATGTTGTGTGCGGTTCACGTTGCAGCCTCGTTTTTTGTCTGTTTTTCCCGCAACTCCATCCAAACCGAATAAGCGATTGATGCGACAACAATCGCGATCAGCACGATATTAAGCGTTCCGCCCAGGAAATAGATGGCAGCACCGTCGGTCGCGTCGGCTATCATTGAGCCCTGAATAAAATTCGCCTCAGCAATTGGTCCGAGGATCAATCCCAAAACCAACGGTGCAGCAGAAAAACCGAAACGTTCCAAAAAGAACATCATAATCCCAAGCGACGCCATCACGTAAACATCGCCCATAGAACTTTGCACCGAGTAGCTGCCAAAAACCGCAAGCCCCAGCACGACAGCCGCCATCACCGACTGTGGAACCTGCGCAACCCGCGCGGCCAATCCGGCAACATAGAGGCCAAATAAGCACATCAAGATCTGGCCAATCAGCATGGAATTAATGAATGTCCATGCCACATCGGGGTGATTGTCAAATAAATCAGCGCCTGGAAAAATACCGTGTATCAGTAACCCGCCCAGCAGTACCGCCGCCGTCGGAGAGCCGGGAATTGACAGGGTAAACAGTGGCACCAGCGACGGACCAACCATCGCGTTGTTGGCGCTTTCCGCGGCAATAATACCCTCGGGATGCCCGGTGCCGAATTTTTCGCGCTCTGGAGAGAATTTTTTGGACTGGTCATAGGCCACTAGACCAGCAATCTGACCGCCAACACCGGGGATCAAGCCGATGATCGATCCGATGATGGTGCCAATTCCAAGGGCACGGGTCCGCCCGAATAGTTCCTTTATCGCATCGACAATGGAATGTTTCTCAACTTCGATCACTTCCAAATTCGCATCGTTCCGACCCTTGGAAAACATCGTCAGAACCTGCGGAATAGCGAACAAACCAATCAAAGCCGCGATAATATTGATGCCGCCGCCAAGGGCCGGGTGAAAGATGAAGCGCTGTGCGCCCATGATGTCGTCAAAGCCTATGGTCGCCAGCCACAGGCCGATACAGCCCGACAATAGGCCTTTGACAACCGAATTGCTGTCCAGCGATCCAATAACGCTAACCCCAAGAATTGCCAGCCAGAACAAATGCGACGGCCCAAAGGCCAGCGCCCATTTGGCAAGAACCGGTGTCAGAAAAATCAAAAGCAGAACGCCAAATACTCCGCCGACCGCAGAGGCAAGGAAAGACAATTGCAGGGCTTTGGCACCCTTGCCTTGTTTGGCCATCGTATGACCGTCCAGCGTTGTCGCAATATTAGCCGGTGCGCCGGGGATTTTTAACAGTATCGCGCTGACTGCTCCACCTGCCACAGTGGATGTATAAGCGGCGCCAAGCAGGATTAGACCCTGCGCGGCCTCAAGCTGAAACGTGAACGGGATCAACAAGGCCACAGCCATCGTCGGCGACAAGCCCGGCGTTGCCCTCAAAATCAATCCGCCAATCGTGCCGATCAACAATAGTCCGAAGGATATCGGCGTAAAAACCTCGCCGAAATAAAAGAGGAACTCCACCTTCGCCGACTCCGGAATGTCTTATTGCGATTGACTCAAAACAACATTCAATGAAAATAGTATTGCAAACGTTTTCATTTTAATGGCAACTGAGGCGAATATTCTGTGAAGAAACAAAAGGATAAGGTTGATATTGTCGGCGTTGCAAATGCTGCCAATGTTTCCATTTCTACTGTGTCACGCTGTTTCAATCACCCTGACCTGGTGAAACTTTCGACTCGCCGGAAAATCGAAAGAGCGGTTAAGCGGATGGGATATATCCGAAATCGCGCGGCACAAACGATACATGGTAAGCGCAGCGGTACCGTTGGCCTGATCGTTCCAACGATTGATCATGCGATTTTTGCCGAACTGATCCAGTCATTTTCTGACCGGGTCGATCAGGCAGGATTTACACTGTTGCTGGCATCGCACGGATACGATCTGAACCGGGAATATGGCGTGCTTAGAAAATTGCTGGAACATCGTGTGGACGGGATTGGGCTTATTGGACTTGAACATACCGAAGCCAGCTATCAGCTTATCGACCAGCAGAAAATACCGGCAATAGCGATTTGGAATTACTCCGAAAAGTCGCGGATTTCTTGTGTGGGAGTTGACAACAAGGAAGCTGGGCGTATGGCCGCCGAACACCTGATCTCGCTGGGGCACCGGGAAATCGGGATGGTTTTCCCGCAAACGGAAGGTAATGATCGAGCCAGCGACAGGCAAACAGGAGCGCTGAGCACTTTGCAGCAATGTGGGATCCGCATACGTGACGATTGGAAAGTCGAAGTTCCATACAGCATTTCTCGAGCAAAAGATGAGTGTCTGGGCCTGCTTGATTCACAAAATCGTCCAAGAGCTTTGCTCTGTGGAAATGACGTGATTGCTCAGGGAGCAGTATATGCGGCGCAACAGTTGAAATTATCCATCCCGAGTGAAATCGCCATTGCCGGTATTGGGGACTTCAAGGGCTCGGACTCTATGGAGCCAGCGCTCACATCAATTCGAATCCCTGCGCACAGTATTGGGCAAATCGCAGGAGGGCTACTGGTCCGGATCATCTCTGGTGAAGAGCTGGGAACGGTTAGGAAAAAATGCGGTTTGACACGGTTTGTCAGATCGACAACTCAAGTTGCAGTTCCGGAAAACTGAACACATTTCCGCTAGTGACCCTCAGATTCTTCGGGTGGATTTCCGTGAGCGTTCTTTTTTCAAATTCCCAATCTCGACATCGGTGCAATGCGCAGCGAACGACTGCAAGCTGCCGATTCTGTTGAAAAACAACGTGTTGCAGGCGCAGAAAGTTGGACGTCGGACACGGCACGCGCGCCTTTCTGATCAGGCTTTGCACGTTTGCTGCGGTGCGGAAAAGGTCTTGGCCAGTTTGCGGAGATTTTGGGCAGTGGCAGCAAGGACGAATTCGCCATTTGCTCCGCATGGGCTGTGAATCGGCATGCAAAAGTGACCCACTTAGTTGGGTAATTGGCGTTTAAAATTGACCCACTCGCTGCCCGGCAGGTGAATGCTTGCATTCACTGAAAGGGTGTTTTGTTAACATTCGCGTATCTGAGTGCGGG
>CAYZQS010000121.1:0-7655 GCA_964480735.1 uncultured Rhodobacterales bacterium | reverse complement strand
AGCATCGCACCGGAAACCCCGATATAAAACGACGACACCGCAAAGGCTGACAGCTTGGCATAAAGCGGCCGCACGCCCATCAGTTCGGCGGCAATATCCATGTCGCGGATCATCATCCAGCTGCGCCCGATCCGGCCGTGAATGATATTGGACGCCACCCATGTCATCAGTACCACAATCCCCAGCACCACCAGATACTGGGTATGGGCCTCAGCCCTTGGTCCTGTGATAATGATGTTCATCACTTCCCGCTGCGGCACTTCGATGGCACCGGAATTGTTGTAGTTGTAAAGCCACGGCACGTTGATGAAGACCCATTCAAAAAAGAACTGGGCCGCCAAGGTTGTCACCACCAGATAAAACCCTTTGATCCGCAGGCTTGGCAGGCCGAATATCACACCGACGATGGCGGAAAACGAGCCGGATAATACGATCAGCAAAATCACATTGGCGTCCGGGAATATGGTCACCAGCTTGTAACAGGAATAAGCACCAATCCCCATAAACGCGCCGGATCCAAGCGAAATCTGCCCGGTATATCCAACCAGAATGTTCAGGCCAATCGCGGCCAGCGTAAAGATCAGGAAGGGCGTCATCATCGAGTTCAAAAAGAAATCAGACCCCACCAGCGGGATCACGATGAACGCAACCACCAGATAAAAGATGATGGCGATCCGGTCCTGCAGGATCGGGAAGATGGCATTGTCTGCCTTATAGGTGGTCTTGAATTGACCGGCCTCGCGATACAGCATGCCTTACACCCTCTCGATAATTTTTTCGCCAAACAGGCCTTGCGGTCTGAACAGCAGGAACACCAGCGCCAGCACATAGGCAAACCAGCCCTCAACACCGCCGCCCAAAAGTCCGCCCCAGTAAACCTCAAACAGCTTTTCGCCAAAGCCCACGATCAACCCGCCCACAATGGCGCCGGGGATAGAGGTGAAACCGCCAAGGATCAGAACCGGCAGTGCTTTTAACGCGATGATCTGCAAGGCAAAGGAAACGTCAGACCGCGCGCCCCACATGATGCCGGTGGCCAGTGCCACTATACCCGCGGCAAACCACACAATCGCCCAGATCTGGTTCAGTGAAATGCCAACCGAAAGTGCGGCCTGATGGTCGTCCGCCACCGCCCGCAAGGCCCGGCCAATGCGGGTTTTGGAAAAGAAAAATGCCAGTCCGGCCACCAGACTTCCGGCGATCAGAACCGCCGCGATATCAAGGTGCTGCAGGATCAGAATGCCGTCAAACGGTTCAAACACCGTGGAACCGGTTGGCAGGCCCAGCTCCTCGGTGATCATCGATTTGGTCTCGCCGCCAAATACAAACTCGCCAAAACCAATCAGGAAATACGACAACCCGATGGTGGCCATAAACAGGATGATATCCGGCTGGTTCACCAGATGACGCAAAACCAGACGCTCGACCGAAAACGCCAGTATCCCCATCACCGCAATCGTCAGGGCCAGCGCCACATAGGCGGGCACGCCCATAGCAAACAGGCCAACCAGCGTCAGGGCCGCAAACACCACCATGATGCCCTGGGCAAAATTAAATACGCCGGAGGCCTTAAAGATCAAGGCAAAGCCCAGCGCGATCAGGGAATAAAGCGTGCCGGTCACGAACCCTTCCCAAAGCACCTGCATGAAAAAGTCAGGTATGGTGACCATTTCCACAAACGGGCCGATAAATATATTGTAAAGCAATTCCATCGTCACGCCACTCCCAGATAAGCGTCAATCACCTTTTGGTCCGCCTGCACTTCGGCAGGCAGGCCGTCGGCGATCTTTTTGCCGTAATCCAGCACAATCACCCGATCGGCAATGTCCATGACCACGCCCATGTCGTGCTCGATCAACGCAATCGTCGTGCCAAACTGATCGTTCACGTCCAAAATAAAGCGGCTCATGTCCTCTTTTTCTTCCACGTTCATACCGGCCATCGGCTCGTCCAGCAGCAACAGCGAAGGTTCCGCCGCCAGCGCGCGGCCCAGCTCCACCCGCTTTTGCAATCCGTAAGGCAGCTGCCCAACCGGGGTTTTGCGGATCGCCTGAATTTCCAGAAAATCGATGATACCTTCCACGTATTTGCGGTGCTCGATTTCCTCATTCATGGCGGGGCCGTAACGCAGCATCTGCCAGAAAAAGTTCTTGTGCATCTTCAGCGTCCGCCCGGCCATGATGTTGTCCAACGTCGACATGCCTTCAAACAGTGCCACGTTCTGAAATGTACGGGCAATCCCCTGCGACGCCGCCACATAGGGCCGCATGGCCCGGCGTGCCTGACCGTTGAAAATGATCTGGCCTTCCTGCGGATGATAAAACCCGTTGATCACATTCAGCATAGAGGTTTTGCCGGCCCCGTTCGGCCCGATAATCGCCCTGATTTCGCCCTGTCGGATGTCAAATGAAATGTCGCTGATTGCTGTCACCCCGCCAAATTTCAGGGTGATGTTCTTCACTTCCATGATGGCCGCGCCAATGGTGCGGCCGTCTTCGGTTACATATGTGTCATCCAAACTCATGCCGCTTTCGCCCTTCGCGCAACCACCGCTGCGTCCTGTATCTGGATGGTTGCCGAGATCGAGCCCTTGCGCCCGTCTTCATAGGTCACTTCGGTTTCGGTAAATATTTCGTCTGTGCCGTCGGTCAGCGCCTTGATCAGATCGGCGTATTTCTCATCCACGATCCGACGCCGCACTTTGCGGGTACGGGTCATTTCACCATCGTCCGCGTCCAGTTCCTTGTGCAGGACCAAGAAGCGGTGGATCTGGCAGCCGGATAACATCGGGTCTTCGGCCACAGACTTGTTCACCTCTTCCACGTGCTCTTTGATCGCCGCCAATACCCGCGCGTGCCCGGCCAGTTCCTGATAGGAACCATAGGCCAGATTGTTGCGTTCCGCCCAGTTGCCCACTGCTGTCATATCAATATTGATGAAGGCCGTACATTTTTCAGTGCCCGCGCCAAACACCACAGCTTCCAGAATATTGGGATAGAACTTCAGCTTGTTCTCCACATATTTTGGCGCAAACAGGCTGCCGTCTTTCATTTTGCCAACATCCTTGGCCCGGTCAATGATCCGCAGGTGCCCCGAGCCTTCTTCAATAAACCCGGCGTCCCCTGTGGCCACCCAGCCCTCTTTATCTTTGGTCGAGGCCGTGCTTTCCGGATTGTTGAAATATTCAACAAACACCCCGGGCGAGCGGTAGTGAACTTCGCCGTCATCGTCTATCTTAAGCTCAACACCCGGCCCTGGCACACCAACAGTATCTGCGCGCACTTCGCCATCGGGCTGCAGCGTGATGAAAACGCTGGCCTCGGTCTGGCCATAAAGCTGTTTCAGGTTGATCCCCAACGAGCGGTAAAATTCAAAAATTTCCGGTCCGATCGCCTCGCCCGCGGTATAGCCAACCCGCACACGGGTCATGCCCATGCGGTTTTTCAGGGGGCCGTAAACGAAATATTTGCCAACCGCATATTTCAGCCGGTCCATCGCGCCAACCGGTTTGCCGTCCAGCAAATCCGGCCCAACCCGCTTGGCCAGATCCATAAAATAGTTGAACATCCGCTGCTTGTTTTTAGAGGCATCTTCCATGCGGATCATGATCGCCGTCAGCACAGACTCAAAAAACCTTGGCGGTGCAAAGAAATAGCTGGGCCCGATCTCGCGCAAATCCACCTGCATGGTTTCCTCGCTTTCCGGGCAGGACACGCAAAACCCGGTCCAGTAGGACTGGCCGATTGAAAAGATAAAATCACCCACCCAGGCCATCGGCAGGTAGGCCAAAACAGAGTCACCAGCCCGCAGTCCGTCAAATTCAGAGGACGCTTTTGCGCTTTCAATGATGTTCCGGTTTGACAGCACCACGCCCTTGGGTCTGCCGGTGGTGCCGGAGGTATAAAGCATCACACAGGTGCTGTCGTAATTCAGCCCGCTTTGGCGTTCCGCCATCATTGGCTGCAATTTGCTTTTGTCTTTGTCACCCATCGCCTTAATATTGGCCAGCGCGTGCAGTTTGCTGTGGTCATATTTTCGCAATCCGCGGGGGTCCAAATAAACCACATGCTTAAGCCCGCTCAGTTGGTCCTGAACGTCCAGAATTTTATCAACCTGTTCCTGATTTTCCACGACGGCGTATTTCGCCCCGCAGTGATCCAGCACATAGGCCATCTCTTCCGCAACCGCGTCCTGATACAGCGGCACGGGAACCGCGCCAACAGACTGTGCCGCAACCATAGACCAATACAGCGCCGGGCGGTTTTTACCGATAATCGCCACGTGATCCCCGGCGGCAATACCAATCGCCAACATTCCGCGGGCGATTGACTCCACTTCTTGCGCCACCTCGGCCCAGGTCCAGCTTTGCCAGATACCAAATTCTTTTTCCCGACTGGCGGGTTTATCACCAATCGTGGCTGCGTTCTGCGCCAATAGCTTGGGAATAGTGTCCAATTCGCCTGCGGGCGCCGCTGGTGTAGTCAAAATAAATCCTCCCATTCGCCGACAGCCACCGGCGCGCCGAATCCTTTTTGGATTTGCGACATTCTGACGCTGTTTTCCTGAAGGTCAAATTTTACTTAAGTTTTTCACAATTGTAACGAATTGTAACAAGTGGCCCACGCTGACGAAATACTGGCCAACGGGTGCGCTTCGGTGCTAGCGAAAGGCAACGGAGCGTCGCGTTTTGGATCAAAACCCGGAAAATTATGCTGATCTGACCCAATCAGGTTTGAATCTGATCCAGCAAGCTTTGACAATTTATGACAAAAATTTGAAGCTGGCGATCTGCAACAGCCGCTTTGCAGAGATGTTTGACATGCCAAAGCATCTGACCACGCGCGGCGCTGATTTTGGGGAAACCATCCGGTATTGGGCCGAAATTGGCGTGTACGGTGACGTGGGCGATGTCGGGAAATACGTGCAGGAACGGGTTGAACAGGCGCAGGCGTTTGAGCCGCATTACGTAGAGCGGCGACTGGCCAGCGGCATGATGATTTCCGTTGAAGGCAGCCCGCTGCGGGCCGGTGGCTGGGTGACCGTTTACACCGATATTACCGCGCTGAAACGCCACGAAGAACTGTTGCGCGGACGCTCAGAACACCTGTCAGAACAGCTGTTGGGCCACACCGAAGAACTGGCCCAAACCAACCGCAATCTGGCCGCTACCGTTGCCATGCTGGAAGAAACAAAACGCCAGTTGATCAAAAGCGAGGCCTTGTCCCGCACAACCGCCAGCATGATGCCGGCCCATATCGCGCATATTGATCTGAACGAGCAGTATACCTATTCCAACGGCAAACTGGGCCTGATTATTGACAACGGACTGGCCGATATTGAGGGGCGTAACGCCTCTGATGTGCTGGGCGGCGAGGTGTACGACAAAATCAAGCCATATATCGATCAGGCCTTTGACGGCCACCCCAGCGTGTTTGAGTTTTCTCATTCCAACGAAAGCCGCCGCGTTCGCGCCGCCTTTACACCGGGGCGCGACGGTGGTGGCACGATCAACGGCATTTACTTTTTGACGATGGACATCACCGAAGAGGCCCAGTCGCGCGCCGCGCTGATGCAAACCCACAAACGAGAGTTGGCAGCACAGCTGACCAGCGGGCTGGCGCATGATTTTTCCAACCTGCTGACCATCATTCTTGGGCTTCAGGGACGGCTGGAAAAGCTGGACGGTTTGCCCGCGGTGGCCGGTGACATGATCGCAACAACCCGCGCGGCGGCCCTGCGCGGTGGCGCATTGCTGGATCGATTGTCCAATGTTTCCGGCCTGCGCGACGTCAACCTGAAAGCCACCGATCTGACGTCACTGTTTGCTGATATTCGTGCGCTGGCCACACCATCCCTGCCGGACACCACCAAATTGACCCTGGATTGCCACGGTCTGCACCAACCGGTCCTGCTGGACGCCGGATTTTTGCAGGACGCCCTGTTAAATCTGATCCTGAACGCGCGGGACGCGATCGGCGACAGCACCGGTGCAATTGCCATTGTGGCGGACGCCCGGGATGAACGCTGGCTGAGCCTCAGCGTGTCTGACACCGGCCCCGGCTTTTCCAAACCGGCATTAAAACATGCCCTTGACCCGTTTTTTACCACAAAACGCAACGACGAGGGATCGGGTCTTGGTCTGACGATGGTGTATGATTTCGCGCAAATGTCCGGGGGCATGGCGAAAATAGGCAACACCGGCAAAGGTGCGGCTGTAACCCTGCGGTTGCCGCTTAAAATTGCCACCGCCCAGGCCGAACCGACGCTGGTTCTGCTGGTTGAAGACACGCCGGAAATCCGCGAAACGGTGCGGGAAATGCTGCGGGATATGGGACATTCTGTGCTGGAGGCCAGCAGCGCGGAAGAGGCTGAAATGCTGGCCCATATACCGGGTGTAGAGACAATATTAACCGACATCGTGCTGGGACCCGAAAAATCGGGGCTGGATCTGGCCCGGCAGTTGGCGGAAAACGGCGGCAGCGGTCGCATTTTCCTGATGACGTCGCTGCCGCCAAAAGATAAGACCCGCCGCAGCGCCGCCGCAGAGTTTCCGGTGATTGGAAAACCGTTTGTGGCAGCAGAATTGGCGCAGTTTTTGACCGCAGACAATACTTCATGACCCAAACCGAACCTTTGGTGGCCATTCTTGATGACGAACCGCAAATTCGTCTGATGTTGTCTGACGCCTTGCAGGATGCCGGATTTCGCACCGCAACCTTTGGCCGCGCCACAGAGTTTGAGGCCGCACTGGCCAGACTTTCACCGCAGATTTGTCTGGTTGATCTTGGCCTGCCGGACAAAGACGGGCTGGCGCTGGTGCACCGGCTGGCGCTTGAAAGCGGCGCTGCCATCATCATCATCTCAGGCCGGGCCGCCGTTCAGGACAAGGTTACAGGTCTGGAACTGGGGGCTGATGACTATATCATCAAGCCCTTTGACCCGGCAGAGGTGGTGGCCCGCGCCCGTGCCCTGTTGCGGCGTGACAAATCAGGCCGCACCGGCACGCCAAACACCGCGCGGTTTGCCGGCTGGATCGCCCGGTTTGACCAGTACACGCTGCAACAGGACCAGGGCGACATGGTCGCGTTCAGCCAGGCCGAGGGCGAGGTCCTGCGGCTGTTTCTGGAAGCACCAAACCGCCTGATTTCTCGCGCCCATATGCAGGAAACTTTGGGCGGGGTGGCCGGTGACAGCTTTGACCGCGCAATGGATGTGCGCGTCTCGCGCCTGCGCACCAAACTGGGCGAAGACCCGAAAAACCCAAAGCTGATCAAAACGATTTACGGGGCCGGATATATTTTTCTGGGCAGCGTGGCTTGGTCCTAAAGCGCTTTGCGTTTGATTTGGATCACCCTGACCCGCGAACGCGATTGAATGCCAACCACTGTCCCGCAGATCAGTTGATTTTCGCCCCGTCTGTGATAGAATCGCACGCATGGACCCAATCACCCTTGCCTTTTACGGCTCAGTCTGCGGACTGCTTGGTTATGCCTCGCCCCTGCTTGGCGGCTGGTCGACCCGCCTGATTTTTGGTATCTGCACCGGCCTGATTGCCGCAACCGTCCTGCCAATCGTGCGCGGGATGGTCGTCGGCGGGGCTTACTGACCCGAACAGGTCACTTCATTGTTCAAAAAATACTCCCGCGCGGCGCGCA
>CAYZQS010000120.1:0-7728 GCA_964480735.1 uncultured Rhodobacterales bacterium | reverse complement strand
CGGAATACGCCGCCGCCCGTTCCACGCCACATCAAAATTTTTCTGATGCCTCGGAAATTCGCGAATTCCGGCTTGCTGCGAGTGCCACCTTCACCAAAGGCTCCGGCGCATTATACATTTCGCGTCCGAAAGTCAGCCAACCTCAAATCATTAAGAATATCAATCACAAGTATAATACGGGACGCGATCAGCCCATGTCATGCGCACAGTGCTCCAGTCCGAAATCAATGCCGGCCCCGGTCAAAATCGCTGTCGATTGACTGCCAAAGACGCGATGTCGCGGTCCGGTGTGTGGCCTGCCAGTCATTGTCGCCCACATTCGCGGCAGGGGCTACCCCGCCTTTCGCGCCACCACAAACACCGCCTTGTTATCCGCCGGTTGCCACTGGTTTTCTATCGCAAAACCGGCGTCCGTGATGCTGGATGCAAGCTCTTGCACTGTAAACACCCGCAATACCGGCAACAGCCCGAAAATCCCGGCTACCGGAGCCACAATTTTCAGAAATTTCATCTTGTTGCCCAGACAATGGGTGCTGGAAATAAACACCCCGCCGGGTTTCAGCATGGCGTATATTTTGGCAATCGCCGTTGTCCGGTCAGGCAGCAGGTGCAGAACGCTCATTGCCATGACCACATCAAAACTGTCTTTGGGCGCTTCAAACTCGTCAATACCGGACTCGGTGAAACTGATGTTGCTCACCCCGGCCTGCCGCGCTCTTTCTTTGGCGATCTCCAGCATTCTGGCGGAAAAATCAACCGTCTGAATGTGCCTCACAAACGGCGCGTGGATGATCGCGGTTGATCCGGTGCCGCAGCCCAGTTCCAAAACACTCGCCTGGGGCGTAAAGTGCTTTTGGGTCTGCGCAATCTTCTTTTCATAAGCACCCTCGTCCTCGATCGGCGATTTTGCGTATTTCGCCGCCAGACGGTTCCAAAACCTGCTGTGTTTGTGCATTTTCGCCCTCGCAGGCCAATAACAAATCAATCTTAGAATTCGGAAAAATTGATACCTGTGCCCCTTTACATGGGGTCAAAATGCCGGTTTTCAACAAAAATGCCGGAATACCGGCCCTATTGGCCTTGGTACTCTGCCCACATTTCACGGATGGCTTCCGGCAGTTGGATGGTGTCAAACGGCTTTTCGATCACCCCGATCACATGCTGCCCAAGATCTGTGTCAACATTGATTTCGCTCAGATTTTTGGCGGTCATGAAAATCGCCGGGATGGCCTGCAGTTGCGGGATTTGCCTGAGGCCGCGCAGCGTTTCTATTCCGCCGATACCCGGCATCATCACGTCCAGCAAAAACAGGTCCGGATCATGCTCGGCCGCGTGCTTTACCGCGTCCATGCCTTTTGAAAACTGCTGCAGCTCGTACCCACCAACCAGTTCCAGCGAAAGCGCCGCGATATCAAGAATGTCCTGATCGTCCTCCACCTGCAAAATGCGTTTCAATTCTTTCATTGGTCATCTTTCTTTGGCTGAAGCGGCAGTTCAAAAACAAAGGTCGTGCCGACATTTTCCTTGCTGACAAAGCTCAGTGAACCGCCGTGGCGCTCGACAATCAGCCTTGCAATCCCCAGCCCCAGACCACTGCCGCCCACATAGCGCGCGTCAGAACTGTCAAGCTGCACAAAATTCTCAAACACCTTTTCATGGGCGTGCGCCGGAATGCCCACACCGCGGTCTTTCACCAGAATGCGGGCGGTTTTTTCGGTCTGTTCCAGCGTCACGTCAACCAGCTTGCCAGCACCCGAGAATTTGGCCGCATTGGACAGCAAATTGGCCATGACCTGCATCAGGCGGTTGTAGTCCCCCCGAACGTTGACCGCCTGACCAACGTTGAACGCCCTAAACGTGACATCGCCCAAAACGGCATAGCCCTTATTGGCGGCAATCGAATCCTCGATCAGCTCGGCCAGATCCAAATCCGCAAACAAATACCGCATCTTGCCGGCGTCCAGACGCTCCAGATCCAGCAAATCGTTGATCATCGTGGCCAGCCGTCCGCTGTTTTTAACCGCAATTTCAACCAGACTTTGCGATTTCTTTGGCAGATCACCCAATGTGCCGCTTTTCAAAAGTTCCAGCGCCCCTTTGATCGATGTCAGCGGCGTGCGCAGCTCGTGGCTGACCATAGATACAAATTGTGATTTCGCATCATTGGCCTGTTGGGCCATCACCAGCAGTTCCGCCCGTTCCTGCGATACCTGTTCAGCGTCATCAAGCGTCTGCTTTAACTTGTTGGACTTGGCCTGCAAATCGTCGATCATGTGGTCAAACGTTGTCGCCAGCAGTTTGATTTCCGCAGGCGTATGCTTTGGCAACCTGCCCACATGGGCCCTTGAATTGCCACCGGATATTTCTTTGGCGGTACCGGCAATGACCTGAATTGGCTGCACCAAAAGCGACGACAACCAAAGGCTGATCAGCACCGCCAGGTAAATTTCTGCCGCCGCCACAATCATCGCGGCGGATTGCGCATTTCGCGCACGATCCGCCAGTTCGCTGACCGGCTGGGGAACCATCACGCCCCACCCGGTTTCCGGCACAAATGTGTATCCCGCGATCATATCGGCTTGCAGCGGTGGCGAGAAAAACTGCATAACGCCGGTTTTGCCGGACAACATAGCCCTGACAACTGAAAGTTTTGACGCATTCTTAGAGCTTGCCTGCCACTGGGCGTTCGGATGCGCCACAACCAAGCCGTTTTGGTCTACGATCATCGAATGTCCGCGCTCGCCAAACTCTATTGATTTTTGCAACGCAATCACGTGTCTGGGGTTCCAGGGGGCCGTTGCCAATTTACCGCCCGGCAATTGCTGAACCACAAAGAAATGCGGCTTGCCTTTGTACGGTCGAATGCCGGAAATCACGATGTCACCATTTGCGCTGGCGGCAATTTTGCGCAGATCGGTCATTGTTTGGGCGTCCGGCACGTCCGTTGTGTGATCCTTGGTTCCCGCGATCTGGTTTATAAGGACATTTTCGGCATCAAAGATTGATACATGACACAATTCAAAATTCGCCAGCGCATCCTGAAAATCCGCCATGCTGCTGGAATAGGCCTCGTTTTGCACCACAAGATTAAACACAGACTTTAGATCGATCACGTATCGCGACAGCGCCGCCGACAGATTTTTCGCAATTGTCAGGTGGTTTTCGTCAACATAGGCGATTTCCTTTTGAAAGGCAGACCGCTCGACCCACTTGTAAAATACGGCGACCGGCAGAATAGAAAATCCCAACAGCACGATCAGGATCAGGCTTCGAAGGCTGAATATGTCGGATGATTTCCAAAACAGGCATTTGTGGATGGCGGCACCTATCCAAAAATGCTGGATCCAGGAAAACGGTGCACCGCCGGTCACGGTCGTGTCTGTTCCACTGGCAAATCGCCCGCGAAACAGCCCGCTTGGCTGATCTGTTTTTGCAGATTGCGCCGTCGTTTCCGACATCGGTATTGTCCCTGTGTGCCCGGTATAATTCCGGATTTCATCGCCTGCGGCGTTTGGAAGAAACGGATAAAATAGATTGACGGAACCAATAAAATCCGTGACTTGCTTGCGCTTATCGCCGGGAAATTTGGGCAAATTTTGACCAAACCGTGATGGAAATGGGTGAAAATGTGTTTACTTTAAAGCGATTTAAATTTCTAATTTCTTATTTAAGTTGTAAATCACCGCCTCGCGCCGGGCGATATACAGGCTGGCAACAATGATGACCGACGCCCCGACAATGGTAAAACCATCCGGAACCTCGCCCCAGATCAGGTAGGCTGCACCCCCAAGAATGACCAGCCGAAGATAGGTGATCGGTGCCAAAATTGCGGCCTCGCCGTACCGGTACGCCTGAATATCGGCAAATCCCCGGCTGGCCGACGATAAAACCAAAACCGCAACCACAACCCATATCCACACCGTGTCAGGCAAGACAAACGCCCCGGCGCTGGCCGGGACAGAGACCAATGCTGTGATCACCACTGAGGAAAAATAGGCGCTCACCGGACCATCGGCGCGGGCCAGATTCCGGCTCATGGACAGGGCCACGGCAAACAACAGCGAACTTAGCAGTGCCGCCAGCATGGCAATGTGAAACCCGTCAAAACCGGGGCGCAACACAATCACCGCGCCGGCGAATCCAGCCAGCACCGCCCCCCACCGCCGTGGGCCCACACGCTCGCCATGCACCAGTACAGACAGAACCGTGGCAAAAATCGGTGCGGTAAAAAACAACACGCTGGCCGTTGCCAGCGGGATGACTGTCAGGGTGTAAAATCCAAGATGGGTGGAAAATCCGATCAGCGTTCCCCTGATAAGATGCTGGCCGGGCTTGGAAAACCGCAACCGACGGCGCAGCGGTGTCAGCAGAAAAATCGGCACCGCCATCAACACCGCCGTAATGCCAGAGCGCAGCATCACAATCATCCGGCTGTCAAAATCATCTGCCAGTTCTTTCACCGCAAGGCTCATGGTGCTGGCCGTAATCACGGAAAACAGGATCCAGCCCACCGCCCGCAGATTGTCTGTGGCGGCTGATGTCTGCACGGCGGCAGCGCCGCTGTTTAACGGATTAAACTGGGATGGAGTGGCCATTTTATTCACACGTCGTTTGCGTTATCAGTCTGCCCGGCGGCGCGCCGCGTCAAGCGCAATTTCACCTGCGACCCATTGGGTGTGGAGTGCCTTTCGCCAAACTGGTAAAAGCAGGGTGTGAAGACTGAAAACGGAATAATCACGTGAGCACCGACGAAAATTTTGACGGACGAAAATCAACCGCCGCTGACTGGTTTCGCAGCCTGCGCAATGAAATCGTCAGCGCATTTGAAACGCTGGAAGACGAACAATCAACCGGCCCGTTTGCAGAGGTTCCCGCAGGGCGGTTTCAACTAAATGAAACCAGACGCGACGCCGAAGACGGCTCTGACGCCGGTGGTGGCCTGATGTCGGTTATGCGCGGCGGACGGGTGTTTGAAAAAGTTGGCGTTAATGTGTCAACCGTTTACGGCGAACTTGGCGAACGCGCACAGGCCGCAATGGCGGCGCGCAAAGGCATTCCGGGGATGAAAGACGATCCGCGCTTTTGGGCCGCTGGCATCTCGTTGGTGGCGCATATGCAAAACCCGCATACCCCTTCCATTCACATGAACACCCGCATGTTCTGGACACCGCACGGCTGGTGGTTTGGCGGCGGGTCTGACCTGAACCCCTGCATCGAATACGCCGAGGATACCGCCGCTTTTCACCACACGCTGAAAACCCACTGCGACCCGCACGGGTTAGACCTGTACCCCAGATACAAGAACTGGGCCGATGACTATTTCTTTATCCCGCACCGTAACCGCGCCCGGGGCGTGGGCGGCATCTTCTTTGACGATCACAACACCGGTGACTGGGAGGCTGATTTCGCCTTCACCCAAAACGTCGGACGCGCTTTTCTGCCCGCCTATCTGCCGCTGGTGCGTCGCCGCCGCGACGTGCCGTGGAGCGCGGCTGACAAAGACGCCCAACTGATCCACCGGGGACTATATGCGGAATATAATCTGGTCTACGACCGGGGCACGAAATTCGGTCTGGAAACCGGCCATAACGCCGATGCTGTGTTGATGAGCCTGCCGCCGCTGGCGAAGTGGGTTTGAGGCCGTTAAAGGATTTTTTACCTTTTGTTAAGCACGCGCGACCTATGTGATTAAGACAAAATCAACACTTGTTAATCGGTTCCCGGGGCGATACGGCACCCCCTGAAGGATCTCGGTTAATAGGAACGGCAATGGCTGACAATTCCAACAACCAGTGGAAGACGCTCGACAAGGATCTCGGGCGTGTTTATCTTATTGAAAATGCAACACAATATGTGTCCCGCCCGCTGGTTGGTTTTGGCATATCACTGGTGTTTATCGTGCTGGTCGGTCTTGGAGCATTGCTGTTTTTTGGCCAGCAGTCCAACACGCTGGTCATCGCCGTTGCGGCAATATTTGGTGCCTATATGGCGCTGAATATCGGGGCCAATGATGTGGCCAACAACATGGGCCCCGCCGTGGGGGCCAACGCGGTGACAATGGGTGGGGCCATCCTGATTGCCGCCATCGCTGAAAGCGCCGGTGCCCTGCTGGCCGGGGGTGATGTGGTCACCACCATCGCCAAAGGCATCATCGATCCGGCAGGCATTGCCGAGGTCCATATATTCGTCTGGGCGATGCTGGCGGCACTTTTGTCGGCCGCCCTTTGGCTCAATCTGGCCACGGCCCTGGGTGCGCCGGTGTCCACCACCCATTCAATCGTTGGTGGCGTGATGGGTGCGGGCATTGCCGCTGCCGGTTTTTCTGCTGTGAATTGGGCCACCATGTCAAAAATAGCCGCCAGCTGGGTGATCTCACCGGTGCTGGGCGGCGTGGTGGCGGCGTTGTTTCTGGCCTTTATCAAATGGCGGATCATCTACCGCGAAGACAAACTGGCCGCGGCCCGCATTTGGGTGCCGGTGTTGATCGCCATCATGGTGGCGGCGTTTTCCACCTATCTGGCGGTCAAAGGCTTGAAACGGATCGTCAAGATTGAACTGGAAACCGCCCTGTTGATCGGTCTTGGACTTGGAGTCCTGTCCTATCTGATCACCCGGCCGATCATCGCACGGCAATCTGAGGGCCTTGAAAACCGCAACAAATCCCTGAAACGGCTGTTTGTTATCCCGCTGGTGATCTCTGCCGCACTGCTGTCGTTTGCCCACGGGGCCAACGACGTGGCCAACGCGGTTGGCCCTTTGGCGGCAATCGTGCATGCGGTTGAAATTGGCGACAGCTCCGGCAGGGTAGACATTCCGATCTGGGTCATGCTGATCGGGGCCTTTGGCATATCTTTCGGATTGTTTCTGTTTGGCCCGAAACTGATCCGCATGGTGGGCAACCAGATCACCAAGCTGAACGCCATGCGCGCCTATTGCGTGTCCCTGTCCGCCGCCATCACGGTCATCATCGCCTCGACCCTCGGCCTGCCTGTCAGCTCCACCCATATCGCCGTTGGCGCAGTCTTTGGCGTCGGCTTTTTCCGCGAGTGGCATATGGAACACCGGGTCAAACTGCACCTCAAAAAGCAAAAGACCGGCAAGACCGTTGCCGCCGCTGAACGCAAGCGCCGCAAACTGGTGCGCCGGTCGCACTTTTTGACCATTCTGGCCGCCTGGGTGATCACGGTGCCTGCCGCTGCGATCCTGTCCGGTTTGATCTTCACGCTGTTGAGGCTGGTTTTTGCGTAACCGCACGCATGGTTAAGCTTTCGCTCATGCCCAAGCCCTACAACCCCGCTTGACGTCAAACAAAGTGGTTCCGGCTCGCGGCGGTTCAAAAGCCCGCCAAAAGCCTCCGAAACACCGATTAGATCGCAAAGGTGCGGGGATAATACCCTGTTCTCGGGAAAAAACCGCACGGCGGGCCCGCCTTTTTAATTTCAAGATACATTCAAACGAGCCATGCACCCACCGATTGTCCGCTTCAGCCGGAATGAACGGTGCGGCGGTGACGCATTGCATATTGGGCAGGCGTTGGTTTTTCGTCGTGGATTGCCGGGTGTTAAAGCCGCCTCTGCTAATCCTGAATCACCGTCGCGGCTTTGTGCCCTTCACCCTTATTCATAATCACCCGGTTTCTTCCAGATACGGTGGCCCGTCGTTTTATTGGGCCAAATTGGCGGTGGCGGGGAGCTTATGAACAAGGTTGAAGGGCTCTAACGCCCGGTT
>CAYZQS010000119.1:0-7771 GCA_964480735.1 uncultured Rhodobacterales bacterium | reverse complement strand
ATTTCAGCACGGAGATATTGCAGAATTCCGGTGCTTTGGGGATTGCACAAACCACAGACATTGTGGACGCCGTTTCAAATTGGATTTGTTTGCTTAACCGGTTGAAAGAAATGAGATTTTGTTCGTTGAGATAACCGCCGCCGTAAGACGTCCGGTGGCATAGGCACCGGTATCCACGCCGATCCGACCTGCATCGACACATGGGTTTTCAACGACAGTGTGACCGTGTACGATCCATGTGCTGTCTCGCCTTACTTGCGAAAAGAAGTCCGGGTGCCCCCAAAGCAGGATTTTGTCGGGCTGGTTTACTATTGGCATCGCTGGATGGGCGGCCGCATGAGCGACAAATATATTTCCGCACTGGTACGACAATGGCAGGGTAGCAAGCCACTGCTGCGAGCCACCAAGATTTTTCATCAACTCGTCACGGGCGGTTGTCAGAGTATGGTCCTTCGAAGATTCCGTTACACTGCCAATGCCGAAACTGGCAAGGGTTTGCAGCCCGCCGTTGCGAAACCAGCGTCGGCCGTTGCGCACAGGATTATCGAGAAAATCCAGCAACATGCGCTCGTGATTGCCCATCAGACAGGTGACATGATTTCTGCCGGCGATAGCGTGCAATCTGGCCAGAACTTTATTGCTGGCCTCGCCGCGATCGATGTAGTCACCGACAAAGACCAGATCATGCTGCCGCCCGCGAACGTCAGCTTTGATCTTCTCCAGAATTTCATCGAGAAGGTCAGCGCAACCGTGGATGTCGCCAACCACATAAAGTGGCCGGTCCGGGGCCGGATCAGCAATAAACCCCTCTGCTGCTGTGGTTGGTATGCTTTTGAATAACTGCTTAAATATAGCCATTGTGCGCCGATGTTGCTGCATCCGGGCAACCTGTCCTAAACGTCGGCAAAGGTTAAGCGAATTCTTTCGTCGATGATTTATCGAAAACTCTTTTTATTTTAGTTGATTGGTTTAAGTTCGCAAATCAATTATCATACGGACACATTTTTCATATGTCTGATATTGAATCACTTAACGACAAACTGAACACATGGGTTCTTGTGCAAACCAAGCCGAATGGGTTGCAAACCGCTTTACGCAATCTTAACAGGCAGGGTTTTTCTGTTTTTTGTCCTCTTCATTTATGTACACGAACGCGCAAGGCTCGTTTCAAGGAAAGCTGGCAACCACTGTTTCCAGGTTATCTCTTCCTTGATATTGACGCCCAATCAGCGCCTTGGCGGAAAATCAACAGCACTTACGGGGTGACCAGATTGGTCGGGTTCGGTTCCGAGGCTCCTTCGCCGGTACCGCACGCCGTCATTTCAGGCTTAAGGGACCGTTGCGATAAAGACAACCGGTTGTTGCCACCTGAATCCCTGCAACCCGGCGATCGGGTGCGTTTGTTGAAAGGACCGTTCGCCGATTTCGTGACCGATGTGGAAAAAATATCACAGGACAAACGCGTCTGGGTACTGCTGGATTTAATGGGGCGCGAGACTATGATGGAAGTGGAGCGGGAAATTTTGCAAAAAACCTAGCACCGTCAAATGGTTCTCGACAAATTCAATTGGGATCCTGTTGTTTTTGCTTGGAATATGTGGCAAGAAACATGCCTTTGCACCGCTCTGTTCAAGATTGGCTCTCAAATGTCACAATCCAAAATTGTTCCACTGACAGAGACTGGCGATACGCACGTGCCAGAGAAAGCGCATAGAATTCCGGTTACGGGGCGTGAAAGCGATGAAATCGACCTGTTTGCGCTTTTGGTTACTCTGTGGCGGGGAAAATGGATTGTTTGTGCGTTTGCCTTTCTGGCTGTTCTGATTGGCGGAATTTATGCTTATCGCGTTGCTGTACCGGTCTACACGACCACCGCCACGGTTGCGCTTAACCCGCAACAGCAAAATGTCACTGACCTGACCAACGTAATTGCCGGCTTGTCCGGCGATCAGGCCACCATTAACACAGAGGTAGAGGTGATAAGCTCGCGCGGGCTGGTGGAAAAGCTGGTGGTTTTTCTGGACCTTACCAAAGACCCGGAATTCAATTCCCGTTTGCGGCCCGAAAACCCTTATGCAGTAAAACCGTTCATCAAGGGGCTTCTTGGGATTCAGCCACAAAAAGTTGAGGCAACCCAGCGCGAGGTGCTGGATTCCACCATCGATGCCGTTCTGAGAACGGTGTCGGTCAGCAATCAGCGTCAGAGCTATGTATTCGACATCACGGCAACGACAACTTCACCGGATAAATCGGCGTTGTTGGCCAATGCACTGGCTGAAACATACATCCTTGATCAGCTTGACGTGAAATTCAACGCCACCCAGCAAGCGACCAAATGGCTGACAGAACGAGTGGCGGAATTGAAACTGGACCTGGAGCGTGCCGCCAACAAGGTTAAGGAGTTTAACTCTCAGGCGGAATTGATCAGCCCAGAGGGGCTGGCGGGTCTGCAAAGGCAGCTCAAAGAAATCCGCGATCGAATCAGCACCGGCGAAATTTCTCTTGAACTGCAGCAGGCGCAGATCGAAATACTCGAGGTTGCTGCAGAGAACGGTGACGCCAATGCGATGGCACAGGCGGCGGATGACCGGAACCTGAACCGGCTTCTGACAATGCTGAACGCCGGCACAGTGGAGTCCGAGACATTCGAAACAGCTTTTGGCGACATCCTAAAACGAGCCGTGCTTGAGCGGGAGCGTTCCAGCGGCCAATTGGAGGCGCTGAAGGCGGCCATTTCAAATCTGGAAGGTCAGATCGAGCGGCAATCATCCGACCTTGTAAAGTTACAACAGCTTGAACAGGAGGCAGCCGCCAGCCAGACAATCTATGAATATTTTCTAAACCGCCTCAAGGAAACCTCGGTTCAGCAGGGCATTCAGAATGCTGACAGCCGGGTGCTTTCCCGGGCCGTGGTGCCAAACGGCGCTTCGGCCCCGCGCAAATCGCTGATACTGACACTGTCTGGCATGCTGGGCCTTTTTGCCGGCGCCGGGTTGGTTCTGTTCCGCGAAATGATGCAAACCGGCTTTCGAACCGCCGAGGAGCTGGAATTGACAACCGGTTATACGGTGATGGGCCAAATCCCGAGTATGCCGGTGAAGCGTCGGATAGATGCGCTGACATATCTTATCGACAAGCCGACATCCGCGGCGGCGGAGTCGGTTCGGAACCTGCGGACATCCGTATTGCTTTCAGATATCGATAACCCGCCGCAGGTTATCATGTTCACGTCAGCACTGCCAAACGAAGGCAAAACCACCGATTCTCTGGCGCTGGCGCAAAATCTGGCCGGGCTGGGCAAGAATGTGCTGCTGGTCGAAGGCGATATCCGGCGCCGGACGTTTTCGAAGTATTTTGATATTTCGGAAAAGCGCGGAATACTATCGGTCATCTCCGGCGAGGTAGCGCTGGATGATGTTGTCTACCGCGACCCCAAGATGGGATTTGACGTTTTGATCGGAGAGAAATCCTCGACCAACGCGGCAGACGTGTTTTCATCCGAACGGTTCCACAACTTTCTGAACGGCTTGCGCAAATCATACGACTATATCGTGATAGACACGCCGCCGGTTCTGGTTGTGCCGGATGCCCGCGTGATCGCCCAGTCAGTGGATGCGGTTCTGTTTTCGGTCAAGTGGGACGCGACTCCAAAAAACCAGGTTTTACAGGGATTAAGAATGTTTGAGTCTGTCAATCACCCGGTGACAGGGCTGGTGCTGGCACAGATCGACCCGAAAGGGCTGAAGCGTTATGGTTACGGCGGCAAATATGGCGGCTATTATGGGTACTACGCCAAAGGGTATTACGACAACTGAGCACGAAACCATGCGTGGTTGATTTCGCAAGAAACCGGCCACGGCTCGAAAAGCCGGGGGCGCCATCTTACGCAATGGGATCAATCGAACGCCTCAGGCACCTACGCAGGTTACGATAGTTCTTAGTGTTCCGACAAACAGCCGGGCCTCCAACCGGAAACCGGCATCGGCAATATAGCTGAGATCAGCGGCAACTTTCCTTGCGGTTCCGTCAACGTTTTCGACATACCCAACGGTAATTTGTGCCAACCCGCTGATGCCGGGCCGCACGATATGCCGTGCGCGGTAGTCTGGAATAATTCTCAGATACTCAATGGCATGCTCATAACAATCCGGGCGCGGACCGATCAGGCTCATATCGCCCTTCAGCACGTTAATGATCTGTGGCAGTTCGTCGATCCGTGACTTACGCATCGCGCGACCAAGCATCGTTATGCGATCGTCTTCGATGGGATCGTTGTATCCCCTTTTACCACCTGAAAGTGGACGCATCGTTCTGAACTTGATCGCCGCAAAGGGCACGCAATCCCGCCCCATTCTAATTTGAGTATAAAATAATGCACCCCGATTCCAAAACGGGTTAAGCAAAACAAGGATTAACGAAAAAAGCATCAATAACGGCAAAAGAAGGAGGCTCAAACAGACGTCAAACAGACGCTTCGCGATCCAAAAACCCGGTGAGCCGCCGGTAACTGACTTGACAGGTACTCTTGGGCCAAGATTAGAGTCCGCACGGGAACTCGCAGTAATGTAATCAAACAAAGCAGCCCCCAAAATATCCAACTGCCAAAAATTAAAAATGATTTTTAGGATTAACACCTAATTAATCGATGGACTAAAGCCTCAATACGGCAATAATTGCTGCATTCAACAAAAGTTGTCAACAATAGATTAACATTCAATTCCCGGTTGTTGCGAAAATCAAAATGATGTGGATGATCAAAAGCGGTCAATTTGGAAGTCTCTTGTGAAGTCGTATATATGCTTCCCAGAACAGATTAATCTGAACGGTAACAAATTTTACTATAGTAACCGCATTGATAAATTGAGCAGACACCGCTTAAGCTGCTCAGTTTACCGCCGCCGCCAGATTTTGAAACAGGGTTGGCCCGATCTGGCTGATTGTGCGGTTCCATCTGGTTACCGGCTGCTCGGCGACAAAGATGATATCACCGGGCCTAAGCTCCATCCGGGTGGCAACCATCATGTTCGCCATATTGCTTGCATCCAGTTGATAGGCCGTAACCTGATCACCCTGACGGTTGCCGCGTAAAATATATATCTGTGCTACGTTTCCTTCACGCGTGGATATGCCCGACTGCGAAAATAATGCATCCGCCAGCACCGCCTTTCGTTCAAATGGCAATGTAAACCGGCCTTGTTTGGCAACTTCACCGGCCAGATAGACATAGTCGCGCGCAACCGCATCCAGAGCCGCACGGGACTCAAAGCCTGTTCTCAACTCATCGGCCCGTTTCTTGCGGATTGAAAATTCCGTCTGGAGCCGTGTCAGCGCCCGCTCCCGGGCAGACGCCTGAAGCGTAAAAAGTTGAATTTGCTCGGCAATAAATGCCTGCGCTCTGGTCAGATCGAAAGTGACGTCAACATAGATACTGTCCCGATCCGTCAGCCGAATATTTTGCAGTTGGCCGTCAGCCAGGAATTTCGTTAATGGGATTTGATAGAGATTGCCGTTCCGGTAAAGGCGGATTGTGGTAAAATCCTGGTCTTTCGCGGTAATTCCCCCGGCCAGTTGCAGAGCCTCCCCCAAAAAGAGCGGCTTCAAAGTGATCGGGGCAAGAGTTGGATTTGCAACAGCTCCGCCGATTGCCACCCGCTGCGAATTGAACTCGGCAACTTCAAGGCTGAACGTTGGGGTGAATTGATTTTTAACCAGCGCCTGAAAGACTTCGGCCTCGGCCTCATCCAGCGTCAGCCCCGCAACCTGCACCCGTCCCACATCAGGAATTGCAATCGCGCCGTCATCCTGAACAGTATAGCCCTGCCGTTTGTTTTGCGCCGCCAGCAGACCTGAAAGCTGTTCAACGGTAGATGCACCGGTTGGAGTCGCCAGCAACAGCATATCGGCGGTACCAATTCGGTACGGGGATTCTGCCAGCGCCGGTGGCACCCGGATTTCGACCGCCTGGGGGCGAAGCTCTGGATTGACAACCGGCACAGGCAACCCGTTTGACTGTCGGGCAGCCGGAATTGGCGTGACCTGCGAGAATATCTTGGGCAATCGTTTCGGCGTATAGGCAGACCGGTTCGCCTTGGTTGCCACGGACACAGTCAGCGGCACAACCTGCACAGCCGGGAAAGAATCACTCGCCTGGGCGACCTCTTGCACAGACGGCGTTATATATGCCGAGCCACAACCAGTTAGAATCGCAAATGAAAACACCAGCAGCAGCCGCATCAATTCCCCCCAAAGCAACAAGATCGTGTGCCTGAACGCAAATTTGGCACAGGTTGGTCTGGCTGCACAAGGCCGGAAACACAAAAAAAGCGGACCCGTTGGCCCGCTTTTCTCAGCTAAATCTGCGTGAGGTTTTTAAGTTCCCGAGGTGCTAGCGAGAACGACAACTGTCGCAAGGCCGGCAGCAATCAATGCAATTTGGACTGCGGTCAGTTCCGCCAACGCGCCAACCGTAAAAATAGTGCCTTGGCTGGATTTATCTACGCTAAGTGGTTTTATGGTTTCACCACCAAGCGCACCGGACGCCGCCGAAGTTGCAATTGCCAGAGCAGCGACGAGAGTTGTAATTCGTTTCATGTAATTACCTCTGATGATTGTTTCCCGCGCCAGAATATAGAGATTCTTAACACAGTCAACTCGGAGCCAGGCTTTTGTTATTTTTGAGTGCAAAGTTGCGCCGCAAAAAAGTTTTGCAGGATCACAGAACATACAAAGCTTCACTCAATCAAAATCTGCAACGAAATATATCCGGCATCCTTGCCCAGCCATTGTCGTGACTGCCATATCTCGGGTTTTGCGACCCCAAGCCAATAGTCGTTTTCAAAGCTCTGGAGGCCGGCGTTGCAGTTTTCCTGCAGGTGAGTGGTGGCAAATGAGGTGCCAAGTATTGTGATGCTCTCGCGGCCGACATTCATCATCGTACAGGTAAATGTTGACGTTAGAGTTAGATCCTGCGCATCCAGCCAGCGCATGGTGCGGGTGTAACTTGCAGCACCTCGGTTTTTGATCGCCGCTTCGCTTCCCGAAACATCCGCCGAGATCAGATCGCCGCCCAGACCACGGGTCGCCAGCACCACGCCGCTGCGAAGTGACAGGCTGATCTGGTCGGCGGTGATGTAGGTTTGCACGCCGTTGTTTTCACCGATCAGGTTTAGCGAGGCGTAGGCGTTGATTTTTTCCAGATTGGCAAACAGTAACGGGCCCTGAACGCCTTTCAGCTGCGCGCGGGTGATCCCGGTCAGTGGATTGACTGTTGGGGATTTGTCCTTTTTCTTCAAAATTCCCTTGAGCGCATTGGGGAAACCGCTGCCGATATTCTTGAGTTTTGGGTTTTCTGAGGTACAGCCGTTCAAGGCAAGGCCCGCCACAATCATCAAGGGAAGCAATTTCTTCATCGCCAGAATCTCCCCCAGCGGCGTTGCAAACGGTCGCCACGATAATCCTCGACCAATCCGTAAAGCCGGTTACGCACGTCAAGCCGCGCGCCGCCGTCCCGCGTGACCGGGCGGATGACAATATCGTTGGCTTTACGGGTTGGTTTGCCGGTCAGCCAGGCTTGGGGCACGGTAAAGCGCAACCCCTTGTCAAAGCTGCCCTCACCAAAAGTTGCGAACGGCACATCGGTCAGGGTAAAGAACGCCCCGACCTTCCAGCCGTTGTTGAACACCCGGTCAACCGTAACTGTTGCACCCAGGTCCCCGGCCAGATAGCGCCCCACATCCACCTGTGAATAAAACCCGTTGCCCATGTCCCAGTA
>CAYZQS010000118.1:0-7810 GCA_964480735.1 uncultured Rhodobacterales bacterium | reverse complement strand
GCGTGCAACCGATCCACGTCCAAAACCGCCCGCCGCAGGGCGTCCTTGTTCTTTAGAACTGTGATGCAAAACGGTGTTCCGGTTGAAACCACCTGCGGTGTGCCAACAATATCAGCGGCGTGAAGGCCGTATATGTCAGCGATCACCGCGGCTTCAAAAACCGTGCCAAATTCCGGGGCGGCCTGCGTCATGGTGATTTGCGGTGCGGCATTTTCGTTTGCAACAACGGAAATCGGCATGACCCCGGCGCCAACTTCCAGATCAAACCGGGCTGATCCGTTTTGCAATTTGATCAATCCGCGTGAATTCAGGGACGCAACGGTGGCAACCGTCGGATGCCCGGCCATCGGAATTTCCTTATCGGCCAGATAGTAGCGCACACCAAAGTCCGCCTTTTCTGAAGGCACAAGATACGCGCATTCCGCCAGCGAGGTTTCCCGCACCAGCGCCAGCCGGTCCTTCAGGGAAATTTCAGCGGCCCCGTGCACCACCACGCAGCCGTTGCCGCAAAACGGCGCGTCGGTAAAAGCATCCACCCAGTCAAATTCAAATTCCGCGCTCAATGCACGCTGACCGGAGCAAACGCGTGCTGCCGCGCAAGCGCAAAGGCCAGCGCCCGGTTGTCCACCAGCGCCAGCCGCTGACCGTCCGTGTCATGAACCGCATACAGGATTTCGCGGTCGCCGGTCTGCACGCGGACATCGTCCGGCAGGTCGCGGGTTGCAACGGCCCGCACATAGACGATAGGGGCACCGGCATTCTGGTCAAAATCAAATTTATGGTCCATGCGGGGCTACTTCTTTGATATCTTGATGGTTTGTACCACCGTTTCGGGTTTTGACTGCGCAAGATCGACAAACAGCAAGCCGTTTTCCATTGAGGCACCGGCAACATCAACACCGTCACCCAAAACAAAGGTGCGCAAAAACTGCCGCGCGGCGATGCCCCGGTGCAAAAACACCCGCCCGTCGCTGTCGTCTTCCTGCCGCCCGCGGATCGCCAGTTGGCGGTTTTCAAGCGTGATCGACAGATCGCTTTCTTTGAATCCCGCGACGGCCAGCGTTATGCGAAAGCTATGAGCCGAAGATTGTTCAATATTATAGGGGGGATAGCCGTCGTTTCCGGTCTTGGCCGTGCGCTCTACCAACCGGTCCAGCTGTTCAAATCCCAGCAAAAACGGATGCGACGCGAAAGTCATTTTCGTCATGGTTTCAAGCCCTTGGTAAAGCGACCGATTCTTTTGGGCCCCGAAGTTCGGCGACCACCTGCCTGATATGGGTGTGACCGGACAAAATCTCAAGTGTGATTGGCTTCACCTGCGGCGGTTTTCGGTTTATAGTGGGCAAATCCAAAGATTCAGGGAACGGCTGCCGCCCCAATGAACACTTCGTCACAAATGGACCGTTCTGAGGTTTTGCGCGTTGAACTGGCGGAACTTCGTCATCAGCACCGCGATCTTGACGACGCGATTGATGCCTTGCACCTGGCCAGACGATCCGACGTGCTGACCCTGCGGCGACTGAAAAAGCAAAAACTGGCACTCAAAGACCGGATGGCGCGGATTGAAGATGAACTTACACCGGATATCATTGCTTAGCGGACATAATTGCGTTAGGTCGCGCTTTCTTCAGGTTAACAGGGTAAATCGATGGCAGACGTCAAAGTTGGCATCATCATGGGCAGTCAATCGGACTGGTCCACCATGAAAGCCGCCGCTGATATTCTGGATGATCTGGGCGTTGCCTACGAATCCAAAATCGTGTCTGCCCACCGCACGCCTGACAGGTTGTGGGATTATGGGAAATCAGCGGTGGATCGCGGTTTACAGGTGATCATTGCAGGGGCTGGTGGGGCTGCGCATTTGCCCGGCATGATGGCCTCTAAAACCCGGGTGCCGGTGCTGGGTGTGCCGGTTCAGACCAAAGCGCTGGGTGGCGTTGACTCGCTTTATTCGATCGTTCAAATGCCAAAGGGTTTTCCGGTGGGTACGATGGCCATCGGGGCCACTGGTGCCGCCAACGCCGGACTGATGGCCGCCGCGATACTGGCCAATTCAGACCCGCGCGTCGCAAAAGCGCTGGACAAATGGCGCGGTGACCTGTCCGCCTCTATCGCTGACGCTCCGACGGATGACTGAAATGCTGCGTCCCGGCGCGACCATCGGTATTTTGGGCGGTGGCCAGCTGGGGCGAATGTTGTCGGTTGCGGCTGCGCGGCTGGGTATGAAAACCCATATTTTTGAGCCGGAAGATAATCCTCCGGCCGGACAGGTCGCGGATGCGGTCACCACCGCGCCTTATTCCGATCTTGATGCGCTGCGCCGGTTTGCCGACAGCGTTGATGTGGTAACATTTGAGTTTGAAAATATTCCCACAAATGCGCTGGATGCGATCGAAGAACGTCGCGCGGTCCACCCGCCCCGCGCCGCCCTTGCCGTATCGCAGGATCGGCTTGTCGAAAAACAATTCCTGAACGATCTGGGGCTGATGACCGCGCCGTTTGCCGTTGTCGACACCGCCGGGGATCTGGTGCAGGCGTTGGGCACCATCGGCACGCCGGGCCTGTTGAAAACCCGCCGCTTTGGCTATGACGGCAAAGGTCAGGTTAAAATCACCAATGCAGATCAGGCCGCAGCGGCGCTAAAGTCGCTGGGTGGTGCGCCCGCAATTTTAGAGGGATTTGTCGATTTTGAGCGCGAGATTTCGGTTATCGGCGCACGATCAATAGACGGCGCGGTGGTCTGTTTTGATCCCGGCGAAAACGTCCACCAGAGCGGTATATTGCACACCACAACCGTACCGGCACATCTGACGTCATTGCAGCGCACGGATGCCATCATCCTGACCGGGCAAATTTTGAACGCGCTGGATTACGTGGGGGTTCTGGGAGTGGAGTTGTTTGTGACAACGCAAGGCCCGGTGGTCAACGAGATCGCCCCGCGGGTGCATAATTCCGGCCACTGGACGCAAAACGGCTGTGTGATTGACCAGTTCGAACAGCACGTCCGTGCAATCGCCGGGTGGCCGCTTGGCGATGGCCTGCGGCACGCCGACGTGGTGATGACCAACCTTTTGGGTGACGATGTGAATAAGGCGCAGTCTCTGGCCGGTGATCCAAAAAATGCAGTGCATCTGTATGGGAAGGAAGACGTCAGGACGGGGCGGAAAATGGGGCATGTGAACCGTCTGAAATAAGGGCACAAAAAGACTTTTGGAAAAGTCTTGCCAAGCGAATTTGAATTCGCTTTTGGCGCTTTTGCCGGCTTTGGTGTTTTAGATTTTGGAAGGCGCTATTTGCCAGTTTTGGGCGATTGCTTTGAAGAAGAAAAATGGCGCGTTGTGCTATTTCAGCCTCTTGATCAGATCACCAAACGAAAGCGCGTGGTTGAACTGGCCGTTCTCTAGAAACTCCAGCGTTTGAGCGATCACGCGCGGGTTTAACATCATCAGCGTGTGGGTGGTCGGCAAGACGATATGGTCTGCCATGCCTTCCAGCTTTGTGCTTTCAATCGAGACTTTGCCGTCGTCCTTTCCGTCGATCACCGCTGAAAAAACCGGACTTATGGACCGGGAACCGGCAATAATCCCCAGCTCAAAATTCGCCGGGCCAAGCTTTTGCGGCACACCCTCGGCATCCGTGCCAAGTTGCAGCCCCGCCGGGCCGTTCAACCACGCAAATATGCCCAGTTCGCCGAAAGTGTTCACAATTTCGCTGCCGCTGTTGGGCGGGGCCAGCATGACCACCCGGCCTAGGTTGGCCGGTCGGTGGGATTCCAGATAAAACCGCACCAATATCCCGCCCATGGAATGAGTGACAAAATGCACCTTGCCGCCGCTTTTGCATTTGGCCAATGCCAGCGGAATGTTGGTGTTGGCCAGCTCTGCCACGTTAAAACTGGTGGAGGGATAGGAAATATTATGGGTTTCATAGCCCTGATTTTGCAGGGCCAGTTCCATCAATTCCAAGGAAGTGGAGGTTCGCGCCAGACCGTGCAACAGCAGCACACAGTCCGCAGCCGCAAGTGTGGGCGGCGCCAGTAACATTCCGATCATCAAAGCAAGTCGTTTCATGGCGCAAATGTAAGTGCTTAAAACGCGAAAATCACTGTTTGCAGCGTTTTGACGTCGGGTCACAGCTAGCGCCACACGGCAACCGCGACACCGCCCAGTATCATCACCGACGCCACCACAAACCTTAAGGACAAGCCCTCGCCAAGAAAAACAATGCCGCCTGCCGCGGCAATAACCGGGACTGTCAACTGGGCAACCGCGGCAACGGTGGCTTGCAGTTGGGGCAGCACTTTATACCACAGCGCATATCCCAACCCCGAGGTGATTGCCCCGGAAATGACCGCCAGAACGATGCCGTTTGGCTGTGCCGCAGCGCTGTCCCAAAACAACAGACCCACCGCGATGGCGACCGGAATTGCCAACAGAAAGTTACCCGCTGTCGCCTGCAGGGGCCGGGCAACGCCCCGTCCGTAAAGCGAATAATATCCCCAGCCGATGGCCGCCGCCGCCATCAACAACGTGCCGCTGAACCCGGGGGCCTGCGATCCCGGCGCCAGCAAATACGCCAATCCGCCAAGGGCGACGGCAGCGCCGATCCACCGGGCCACAGGTACATGGTCCCGCGCCAGCACCGCACCGGCAAACATGGTGATCTGCACGCCGCCAAACAGGATCAACGCGCCAACCCCTGTGTCAAGGGACACGTAGGCGT
Organism: uncultured Rhodobacterales bacterium; assembly: GCA_964480735.1. Taxonomy (GTDB): domain Bacteria; phylum Pseudomonadota; class Alphaproteobacteria; order Rhodobacterales; family Rhodobacteraceae; genus UBA5972. Next base: position 3,088 of record CAYZQS010000118.1, on the reverse strand, counting down.
AGGAAAACCCAAGCACATACAGCGTCAGAGAACCTGCGGACAATGCCGACACCTCGCCCAGATCAAACACCCGCCGGTCTTGCCAATAAACCAGGATTGCCAGCATAAGTGCGCCGGACACGACCCTGACAATTGCAAATGCCGACGGTCCGATTGCACCCTCGGCCAAGGCAAATCTTGTCAGCACCGAGTTGGCGGCAAAGGCCAGCATCACAATCGTGGTCAAAACAAGCAATCGCATGGTCAAGTCATGGAACAGGACCGACGCCTTGGCAATCGCCTCAGACGTTCAAAAAGGCCTTTGGATAGATCAGTTTTTGCGTGAGCAGACGAAAGGCTTCTGAATCCAGCACATTCGCGGCGGTGAATTCTGACGGGTATTTGGTGTCAAAATCCGCCATCTGTTCGACCTCATAACCAAATTTTCCATAATAGGCCGGATTGCCAAGAACGATCACCGCCGTCCACTCCAGTTCTTCGGCAACTTCGGTTGCGGCCCGGATAAGGGCTGATCCGATGCCCCTGTTCTGGCGGTCCGGATGAACGGACACCGGGGCAAGGGCCAATGTGCCTTTGGGTTCGTCCATCTGTGAAAGGATAATATGGCCGATCAGTTCTTCCCGGTCGGTGGCCACATATTCCACCACCACGGCCCCGTCGCGGCGCAGTTCCTGAACCAGCAGGCTTTCGTCAAGGCGGCCAAAGGCGGCCTCTACCAGTTGCGGGATATTAGGATAATCCCGCGGGGATGCAGGACGGACGAACATAAGGGAAGGCTAGCAGGGTTTTTGAGTCGTGCAAATGAAATCCCCGCAGGTGCCCCGGACATGATCCGGGGCCTCTGAGTTTCAGATTACCGGCTCCCTATTGATTGAGTGATGCGACAATCAAAAAAGGGACTGCCCTTGGACAGCCCCTTCTTCGTTCTCTTAGAGACCCCGGATCAAGTCCGGGGTAATCAGACTAAAGGCCTGATTACATCATGCCGCCCATGCCGCCCATGCCGCCCATGTCAGGCATGCCGCCACCGCCGGCGGCGCCTTTTGGTTCCGGCTTGTCAGCAACCATCGCTTCGGTGGTGATCAGAAGACCGGCCACAGAACCAGCGTCTTCCAGCGCTGTGCGCACCACTTTGGCCGGGTCAATCACACCAAAATCAAACATGTTGCCATATTCTTCGGTCTGGGCGTTAAAGCCAAAGTTGGTATCGTCGCTTTCGCGCACTTTGCCGGCCACAACTGCACCGTCAACACCGGCGTTTTCGGCGATCTGACGCAGGGGTGATTCCAGCGCACGGCGCACGATGCCGATACCGGCGTCCTGATCGGCGTTGTCGCCTTTAACTTTGGCCAGTCCTTTGGCACCCAGCATCAGGGCAACACCGCCGCCAACAACAACACCTTCCTGCACGGCAGCGCGGGTGGCGTTCAGGGCGTCATCAACGCGGTCTTTGCGCTCTTTCACTTCGATCTCGGTGGCCCCGCCAACGCGGATCACCGCAACACCGCCCGCCAGTTTTGCCAGACGTTCCTGCAGTTTTTCCTTGTCGTAGTCAGATGTGGTTTCTTCCACCTGGGCGCGGATTTGCGTGACCCGCGCTTCGATTTCAGCTTTTGCACCATTGCCGTCGATGATGGTAGTTTCATCTTTGGTGATCAGGATTTTCTTGGCGGTGCCAAGCATGTCCATGCCAACGTTTTCCAGCTTCATGCCCAAGTCTTCGGAAATCATCTGACCGCCGGTCAGAATGGCGATGTCCTGCAACATGGCTTTGCGACGGTCACCAAAACCGGGTGCCTTCACAGCCGCGATTTTCAGACCGCCGCGCAGTTTGTTCACCACCAATGTGGCCAGCGCTTCGCCGTCCACGTCTTCAGCAATGATCAACAGCGGTTTGCCGGACTGGATAACGGTTTCCAGCAGCGGTACCATGGGCTGCAGCGAGGAAAGCTTTTTCTCGTGCAGCAGCACCAGACAATCTTCCATCTCGGCAATCATTTTTTCAGGATTGGTTACAAAGTAAGGCGACAGATAACCGCGGTCAAACTGCATGCCTTCAACCACGTCGGTTTCGGTATCCAGACCTTTGTTTTCCTCAACCGTGATCACGCCTTCGTTGCCCACACGCTGCATGGCGTCGGCAATCTGATCGCCAATGGCGTTTTCGCCGTTGGCCGAAATCGTGCCGACCTGTGCCACTTCGGCACTGTCTTTCACTTCGCGGGACATTTTTTGGATGGTCGCAACAACGCTGGCAACAGCGGTGTCAATTCCACGGCGCAGATCCATCGGGTTCATGCCGGCGGCAACCGATTTCATACCTTCGGTCACGATGGCCTGGGCCAGTATGGTGGCAGTCGTGGTGCCGTCGCCGGCTTCGTCATTGGTGCGGCTGGCCACTTCTTTGACCATCTGCGCACCCATGTTTTCGAACTTGTCGTCAAGTTCGATTTCCTTGGCAACCGTTACACCGTCTTTGGTGATGCGCGGTGCGCCAAAGGATTTATCCAGGATCACGTTGCGGCCCTTGGGGCCCAGCGTTACGCGAACAGCGTCGGCCAGAACGTTGATGCCGCCTAGCATCCGGTTGCGGGCGTCTGTGTTGAATTTTACTTCTTTTGAAGCCATGATAGCTTGCTCCTAATTCGATTGTTTAAAGGGACGTGGGTACGATTTCATCGTGCCCATATAGAGAACTCTTAGAGAGTCCCCATGATGTCGCTTTCTTTCATGATCAGCAGTTCTTCGCCTTCAATGGTGACTTCTGTGCCACCCCATTTGCCGAACATAACCTTGTCGCCAACTTTAACCGCCATCGGGATCAGCTCGCCGCTGTCTTTGCGTGCGCCTTCACCACAGGCGATGATTTCGCCTTGGGCCGGTTTTTCTTTGGCGCTGTCAGGGATGATCAGCCCGCCTGCGGTTTTTTCTTCGCCTTCAAGGCGACGAACCAGTACACGGTCGTGCAAAGGTGTAAATGCCATGGAATACGCTCCTTAGTTTTTGAGGTTCCAGATTTCAGAGGTGACTTGGAATTCTGTTATCACTCGCCACCGTAGAGTGATAACAGAGGGCATTTAGGGGGCGG
>CAYZQS010000117.1:2013-7893 GCA_964480735.1 uncultured Rhodobacterales bacterium | reverse complement strand
CAATGAACAGGCCTTTCAATTTAGGCATTACAGAAATGCCCTGAGCCGTGTCCATTTTTTTCAGAATAAGCGGCGCGGCTCTATCCTTTTGATATTGCGTGCAATTTATTCCGAAAACCGGTGCCCACATTTGGCTTGCGCTTCAAGCGTATCCGCCGGTGGGTGACAGCAGCGAAGGCGAAATGCCCAGCGTGCCAAGGGCCGCCGCCCATTTTTCGCCGTTATCCGCCGAAAACACAATCTCGGGGCTGGCGTCACAGGTCAACCAGCCGTTGGCCTGCAGTTCACCCTCCAGCTGACCCGGCCCCCATCCGGCATAACCCAGCGCCAAAAGGCACGAATCCGGGCCTTCGCCGTTGGAAATATCTTCGATGATATCCAGCGTGGCCGTCATGCCAAAGCGATCATCAACCACCAGCGTTGACTCTTTGCTTTCGTAATCCGGCGAGTGCAGAACAAATCCGCGCCCGTGTTCCACCGGTCCGCCAAAATGCACCCGGATTGGATTTTTGTTGCCGGCGACCTCGATATCCAGTTGCTGCAGCAGGTCGTCAAATTTGAGGTTTGGCGCCGGTTTGTTGACGATCAGACCCATCGCGCCATCTTCTGAATGGGCGCACATATAGATCAGCGAGCGTTCAAACCGCGTGTCACCCATCGACGGCATGGCAATCAACAGTTTTCCATTCAGATGTGTCGGTGTTTTGTTCATAATGGTAAAATGCCCCCGGCGCTGATTTGTTTCAAGGGCAGAAATGTCACGGACACAAGTTGTCTCTGGAAAGTGATTTCTGTTTGGCGATATGTCAGATTAAAAGAGGTGAAATCCCGGTTGACCACAACCAATCAAATCAGGTAGCGCTTTTGAAATATTTTCTGAAAACTTTACCATTTTTGGTTGTTGCGGCGGTGCCATCGGCGTCGTTTGCGCAGAATATGGCCAAAGACCTGACCGACGTTGTGCGGTTTGAACTGCTGCCGGGCTGGCGGCAAAACAGCGGCAGCCATATGATCGGCGTGCGTATCTCACTTGAAGACGGCTGGAACACCTATTGGCGCATTCGCGGCAGTTCCGGCATTCCGCCAAGATTTTCGCTGGACGGGTCTGAAAACGTGTCGGGTTTTACAGTCCATTGGCCGCGGCCCGAGGTTTTTGATCTGCACGGCGAACGGATCATCGGCTATTTGAACCAGATTGTATTGCCGGTTGAAATCATGCCGGTGCGCGAGGGCGAAGACATTTCCCTGAAAGCAACGCTGGAATTGGGTGTGTGCAGCGAGATGTGCATGCCGGTCAAAGCCGAGTTCAGCGCCAGTCTGGACGATGGTGGCGACGGTTCTGACCCGCATATTGACGCAGCGCTGGCAACCGTGCCGCGAACGATTGGCGGGGATGACCATATGGCCGTTGATTGTAAGTTCAAAGATATCGAGAACGGGTCGGAACTGATCGCGGTTATCGACGCTGAACCGGTGACCGCGGGCGAGGAAATCGCGGTTGTCGAATATCCAAACCCCGACGTGTGGATCCCGCTGCCCAAAACCAACCGGCAGGGCGGCGTTCTGGAGGTCCGCGTTAAGATGATAAACTACGGCGGACAGGATTTTACGCCCGATCCAAAGGACGTCAGGATTACGTTGATAGGCCCGGATCAGGCTTTGGATTTTCAAGGCTGCACCCTTACATCCGGTTGAAATATCCGCCCGGCCATTTATGGTGCCCGAACCATGATCGCGCATCCTTCGTTCAAACTGCCAACCGACAAACGTGCCCAGTTGTTTGGTGTGGCGCGCGAAGAATTTGCCGCGCGGGGTTTTGGGCAGGCGTCGCTGAACCGGATCATCGGCGAAGTTGGCATGAGCAAAAGTTCCTTTTATCATTTTTTTGAAAATAAGACCGATTTGTTTCAACAGACGCTGGAGCAAAGTCTGGCGCCGTTTCTGGGAATTCTGAACGCGCTGGATCTTTCTGTGCTGAACGCCGAGAATTTTTGGCCAACCATGCAGATGATGGCGGATGGCATGGCTGAAGCCATAAATCAGAATCCGGATTTCATTCTGGTCGGCCGCATGTTTTACCGCAGCCGCGACAATGCTGCCGAACTGGGGCTGACCGATGATCTTTTGCTTGTCAGCGGCGCGTGGATCGAACGCATATTGCAGCACGGGCAGGCGCTTGGTCTCTTGCGCGATGATGTGCCGAATTCTTTTCTGATGGACGGCGTTATGGCGCTGGGCATGGCCATAGACCGCTGGATGCTGTCCCACTGGGATGACATCGCCGAGGCAGAGCGCAAGATATTGCAGCATCAGGCGTTTGACATGTTCGTGCGTCTACTGGAAAAGCGTTAAAAAAATATCGGGGTAAGCATGGCCTTATTGATTTTGGGCTTGGTGTTGTGGACGGTTGTGCATTTGTTCAGACGCGCGGCACCGGCCATGCGGGGCGATCTGGACGCGGCGCTTGGTGTGCGCGGTGCCAAATTACTGGCCGCCGGTCTTTTGGCGGTGGCGCTGATCCTGATTGTTCTGGGGTACAGATCAGCGGATTTTCTTTCGGTTTACACGCCGCAACCGGGCATCGGGCATTGGGTAAATTTCCTGATGCTGGCCGCGCTGTTTGTGTTTGGCATTGGCGTTGTGGGCGGGCCGTTGTCTGCCAGAATACGCCACCCGATGCTGTGGGGCACGATCTTGTGGTCGGCTGCCCATTTGCTGGTCAACGGGGATCTGGCCTCGATCGTTCTGTTTGGTGGCCTTGGGTTTTGGGCTGCCTTGCAGATTTATTCCGTCAACCTGCACGAGGGACCGTGGGAGGTGCCAATGCCGGGTGACGCCGTACAGGACTGGAAGCTGGGGCTGGTGGCATTGTTTTTGTTTCTTGTCATCGGCGGCATTCACTGGTTGTTTGATCATAATCCATTTGTGGGGACATTCTTATGACACTGTTGATTCTTGGAGTTTTCGTCTGGATCGCCGGGCATTCGTTTAAACGCTGGGCGCCGGGTGCCCGATCCGCGCTTGACGGCGCGGTTGGCACTGGCCCGGCGAAGGGTGTGATGGCCCTTGTGCATGTCACGGCCGTGGTTCTGATGGTGATCGGCTATCGCGCCGCTGAAGTAGAGCCGGTTTACACACCGGTGCCGGGTATTGGCCATTTAACGGTGGCGCTGATGTTTGTCGCGTTGTTTTTAACCGGCGCGGCCAGGGGCAGCGGCACAGCGCGCAGCTGGTTTCGGCATCCCCTGTTGCTTGGCGCGGTGGTCTGGGCCTTTGCCCATTTGCTGGTCAACGGCGATTTGGCCTCGTTGATCCTGTTTGGCAGTCTTGGCCTTTGGGCGGCTGGTGAAATCGTGCTGCTGAACCGGGTATTGGAACCCTGGGAGCGACCGCAGCGCGGCACGCTTAAGGGCGATATCATCGGTGGCGTGATCTCTTTGGTTTTGCTGGCGGTGATTGCCGGTATCCATATCTGGCTGGGGCACAATCCGTTTTTAGGGACCTTCGGATGAAGGCCTACCGCCTGCTGACCGAAGATGACACATCGGCGTTTTGTCACAAAGTGTCTGAGGCGCTTTCAAGGGGCTGGGAATTATATGGTGATCCCACATACGCTTTTGACGCTACGCGGGGCGTGATGCGGTGCGGACAGGCGGTCACTAAAGACGCGGACGTTGACTATGCGCCGGACCTGAAACTTGGCCGGCTTTGAAGGGCGGAAAATGAGTTCCAAAACCAATCCGGGACGGTTTTTTGAGGATTATTCGGTCGGCGAGACCTTGATCCACGCGGTACCGCGCACGGTTTCGGGTGGCGAGCGGGCGCTTTATCATGCGCTTTATCCGGCCCGGCACGCGATCTATTCGTCAGATGAATTTGCCCGTTCCTGTGGATTGGCGGCGTCACCGCTGGATGATCTGGCCGGATTTCACCTGGTGTTTGGCCGAACGGTGGCAGACGTATCACTGAACGCGGTGGCCAATCTTGGGTATGCCGAGGGGCGGTTTTTGCTGCCGGTAAATGTTGGCGACACCCTTGGTGCCACTTCTGAAGTGATCGGTGTCAGGCAAAATTCCAACGGCAAGACCGGTGTTGTTTGGGTTCACACAAAGGGAATCAACCAGAATCAGGAAGTGGTGATCGAGTATAAGCGCTGGGTGATGGTGAAAAAACGCGATCCAGACTCCGCAGCGCCCTCACCGGTTGTACCTGAACTGCAGCAAGTGGTGCCGGCCAAATCGTTGATCATTCCCAAGAACCTTGATTTTACTGATTACAAATTTGATCAGGCGGGCGAACGGCATCGCTTTGGCGATTACGAGGTTGGCGAGAAAATAGACCATATGGACGGTGCAACGGTCGAGGAAGCAGATCATCTGATGGCGACCCGCCTTTGGCAAAACACCTCTAAAGTGCATTTTGACCTCAGTGCCCGGGACGATGGACGGCGCATCATCTATGGCGGACACGTCATTTCGCTGGCCCGCAGCCTGTCGTTCAACGGTCTGGCCAACGCCGCGATGATCGCCGGGATAAACGGCGGGGTGCATGTTGCGCCGTGTTTTGCCGGTCTTACCGTGCGCGCCTGGAGCGAAGTGCTGGACAAGGCGGAAACCGACAGCCCCGGCGTGGGAGCGATGCGGTTGCGTCTGGTGGCGACCAAGGCACAGACGTCCGACATGCAATTGCGGGACGCCACCGGCAAATACGAGGCCGGCATATTGCTGGATCTGGACTATTGGGTTCTGATGCCAATTTAGAAAGGCGATCCGATGCTTAAGGTTATCACCGCTGTTTTTCTGGCTCTCAGCCCGCTGCCGCTGGCCGCACAACAGGTCAGCGCTGAAGACGAAGACTATATCCGCGCCAACACGATCTTCTTTTTCTATCACGAATTTGGCCATGCCCTGATTGATATGCTGCGCCTGCCGGTGTTTGGGCAGGAAGAGGACGCGGCAGATGTTCTGGGTGTGGTCCTGACAGAAGAAACCAATGCACCCGAGGATAGCGATTTTATTGTGGCAGCGGCTGCGGATAATTTTGCCTATATGGCGGAAGCTGCCGAGCAAGACGGTTACGCGCTGGCGTTTTGGGACACGCACGGGCTGGACCAGCAGCGCTATTACACGATTATTTGCCTGCACTACGGCGCAGATACCTTAAGGCGGCAATATATAGCCGACTCCAGCGAATTGCCGGAAGAACGGCAGGTTAGCTGTGAAGAGGAATGGCAACTTGCGATCCAATCCTGGGGGCCGGTTCTGGATGACATCGAGCGTTTAGACAGCGACGGAACATGGCTGTCGCTAAACGTCAGCCACACGCCGGAAAACCCGGCCGAGGAAATTCTGTTGGATGCGGTTAAAATCGAGGTGCAGACGCTGAACGAGCTGTTTGATCCGAGGCTGGCTTTGCGGGTTAATTTTGAACGCTGCGGCGAGGCCAATGCTTTTTACGATCCAAACACGGTGGAGATCATTATTTGCTCTGAATTGGTAGAGTTGTTCGTCGATTAGACGTTCAAAAATGCGCGATTGGCGCAGTCGGGCACATTTTGTGGTTTATCTCGCCATGCAAACGGCGGATAAAGGTGTGACAGAATGACCGATCGACGGGGGATAAAATGGCGGACGGCAAGCGGGTTGAGCGGCCACTTTCCCCGCATATCACCATTTACCGGCCGCAGCTGACCTCGATGCTGTCCATCGTGCACCGGATCACCGGCGTTGGTTTGGCGCTGGGTGCGGTTTTGATTGTGTGGTGGTTTTTGGCGGCAGCCACGTCACCGGCGTATTTCGCTTATGTGGACGGGTTGCTGACATCGGTGATTGGTTTGTTGATCCTCGTCGGTTCGCTTTGGGCGTTTTGGTATCATTTTTT
>CAYZQS010000117.1:0-1913 GCA_964480735.1 uncultured Rhodobacterales bacterium | reverse complement strand
CCGCTGACGTTGGCGTTTTTGTATCCTTTTGCCACGTCACTGGGGTCCGGCTACGAGGCGGTGCGGGAAACGTATCAGAACCCGATTCACGCTTTGGTGGCGATCCTGACGTTTTTGGTGATGTTCCGGCATCTGCGGCTGGGTATCCAGATTGTGGTGGAGGATTATGTTCACGGGCCGCGTCTGCGGGCCGGGTTGCTGATCACCAACGCCCTGATCTGGCGGGGCTTTGCCGTGATCGGCATATTCGCCGTTGCCAAAATCGCCTTTGGCGCCTGACCGGAGAGATTTATGTCCGCATATGAATTCATAGATCACACTTACGACGTTGTGGTTGTCGGGGCCGGAGGGGCCGGATTGCGCGCCACATTGGGCATGGCCGAACAGGGGTTGAAAACCGCCTGCATCACCAAAGTGTTCCCCACCCGCAGCCATACGGTGGCCGCCCAGGGCGGGATCGCGGCGTCCCTTTCCAACATGGGGCCGGATCACTGGCAGTGGCATATGTATGACACCGTTAAGGGCTCTGACTGGCTGGGTGATACGGATGCGATGGAGTATCTGGCGCGCGAAGCCCCCAAAGCGGTTTATGAGTTGGATCATTACGGTGTTCCGTTTTCCCGAACCGAGGCGGGTACGATATACCAGCGCCCGTTTGGCGGGCACACCACAGAGTTTGGCGAAGGCGCACCGGTGCAGCGCACCTGTGCGGCTGCCGACCGCACCGGGCACGCGATTTTGCACACGCTTTACGGGCAAAGCCTGAAACACAACGCCGAGTTTTATATCGAATTTTTTGTCGTCGATCTGATCATGTCTGAGGATGGCGTGTGTCAGGGCGTGGTGGCGTGGAAGCTGGACGATGGCACAATGCACCGTTTCAACGCCAAGACGGTGGTGCTGGCCACGGGTGGCTATGGCCGGGCGTTTTTTTCTGCCACCTCGGCGCACACCTGCACGGGTGACGGCAACGGCATGGTGGCCCGGCAGGGATTGCCGCTGCAGGACATGGAGTTTGTGCAGTTTCACCCCACCGGCATTTACGGGGTTGGCACGCTGATCACCGAAGGGGCGCGGGGCGAGGGCGGGTATCTGACCAACTCCGAGGGCGAGCGGTTTATGGAGCGCTATGCCCCCACCTACAAGGATCTGGCCTCGCGCGATGTGGTGTCGCGCTGCATGACGCTGGAAATCCGCGAAGGGCGCGGGGTGGGGCCGGACAAGGACCACATATTCCTGCATCTTGATCATCTGCCTGCGGAAAATCTGGCGGAACGTTTGCCGGGGATTTCTGAAAGCGCGCGTATTTTTGCCGGCGTGGATGTCACCCGCGATCCGATCCCGGTACTGCCGACGGTGCATTACAACATGGGCGGTATCCCGACCAATTACTGGGGCGAAGTGTTGAACCCGACAGCCGATGATCACGACCGCGTTCAACCGGGTTTGATGGCGGTGGGCGAGGCGGGATCGGCGAGTGTTCACGGGGCCAACCGGTTGGGATCAAACTCGCTGATTGATCTGGTGGTGTTTGGCCGCGCGTCGGCGATCAGGGCGGGGGAAATCCTTGATCCAAAAGAACCCAACCGCGATTTGAACATGGCCTCGGTTGAGGCGGCGATGGACCGCTTTGACGGGTTGCGCAGTGCCGCCGGGCGGGTGCCAACCGCCGAACTGCGCCTTGAGATGCAAAAAACCATGCAGGCGGATGCGGCGGTGTTTCGCACCGACAAGACGCTGGCCGAAGGGGTTGGGAAGATGACGGTGGTTGCCGCCAAGATCGACGATCTGGCGGTCAGTGACCGCTCGTTGATCTGGAATTCTGATCTGATGGAAACGCTGGAGCTGACCAACCTGATGCCCAACGCCATGGCCACAATTGTGGCCGCCGAGGCCCGCAAGGAAAGCCGCGG
>CAYZQS010000116.1:0-7937 GCA_964480735.1 uncultured Rhodobacterales bacterium | reverse complement strand
TGCAACAGCTGAGCGATATAGGCGTCAGTGAAAAAGCCGCCGATACCGAAGCCGCAAAAAGCTTTTGGCAATAAGAAAGCGTGATCAAAACAAAAACGGCCCCCAATATCATTGGCGGGCCGTTTTGTTATTGGGCAGGTATTTGCCGGCCGGACTGCTGCCCGGCCGGAAAAGCAGTGTTAATCCGCCCAGCTTACACCGGTCAGATCATTGGCTTGCGTGGGGGAATTTTCCCACATGCCCTTGATTTTGGCGTTAACCACTGAAGTGCGCGCCAGCTGGAAAAGGTAACCATTGACGTAATCTTCAGAGATCATGGTCTGGGCTGCTTTCAGAATCGCCGAACGCGCCGCCGGATCGGTGGCGGCGTTCAGGTCGTCCATCAGGGCCTGAAACGCCGGGCTGTCATATTGAAAGTAGTAATCAGGCCGCGCATAGATGTTGATGTCCATCGGCTCTGTGTGGCTGACGATTGTCAGGCCGTAATCCTTGCCGCGAAACACCTGCTCCAGCCATTGCGCCCATTCCAGATTGCTGATCTCGGCGTCAATGCCCACAGCACGAAGCTGGGCTGCAATGATCTCGCCGCCGCGCCGCGCGTAGGATGGTGGGGGCAGTTTCAGGGTTGTTTTGAACCCGTTGGGAAACCCGGCTTCGGCCAGCAGATGGCGCGCCATTTCGGGATCATATTTCGACAGTCCCGTCAGGTCGACATAGTCAGGATTATGGGGCGCGAAATGCGTCCCGATGGGCGTGCCGTAGCCGAACATCGCGCCGTCGATGATTTCCTGTCGGTTGATGGCGTGGGCCAGCGCCATGCGCACCTTGAGGATCTTGAAATGTTCATCCTTGTTGTTGGTGGACAGGATGGTTTCGCCCTCGGTGTTGCCGCCAATGACATTAAAGCGCGGGTCGGCCTCGAACTGCGGCAGTGTTTCGGGTGCGGGGTAACCCGGGAAGGCGTCCACGTCTTCGGCCATGAGCGCAGCAAAGGCCGCCGTTGGGTCCGATATGAACTTGAAGGTAGCGCTGTCCAGCGCCACGGCGTCACCCCAGTAATTGTCGTTGCGCGTGATGGTGATGCTGTCACCTTTTACCCATTCGGAAAACACAAACGGGCCGGTGCCAACCGGATGTGTGGCCGCATCGCCGATGCTTTCCGGGGCCACAATAACCGCGTCGCCCCAGGCCATGTTGGTGATAAAGCCACCGTTTGGTCCTGTCAGGGTTATCTTAACCGTCGCGGCGTCAACCACGTCAACGCTGGCAATGCCGGCAAACAGGGCTTTTTGTGCATTTGTGCTGTCTTCGGCGCGCGCCCGGTCCAGCGAGAATTTCACGTCATCCGCGTCCATGGTGGTGCCGTCGTGGAACGTCACTCCGGTATTCAGATGGAACGTGTAGGTCAGACCGTCGGCTGAAATGTCCCAGCTTTTGGCCAAAGCGGGCGCGATCGAGCCGTCGGCGTTATAGCGCGTCAGGCCCTCAAACACATTGGCGTAAACCACTTCGTCGATGGCGGCGGCGGCCCCGCCGGTTGGGTCAAGATTGGGGGGTTCAAGCTGCATTCCGATCGTTATGTCGGTTTTGGCGGCGTGGGCGGGCAACACCGTTCCAAGCGCGACAACGCCAGACAGCATTACAGTTCTGAGCCAGTGATGCATTTTACTTCTCCTGATCGGGATTGAGTCGTTTTTGGGGTGTACACAGTTTAACGCGCGTTCGGTGGCCGCGCCAAGCCCAAACAATTCCGCGCACTTGTGGCAAAATGGCGTGCGCCAGACCACGCTGATGGTTGAACCAACGATTGGTTGACCTGAATTGTTCAGCTGTCTGTCAATACCCGAAGAAACCGCGTCTGGAGGAATCCGAGCCTGCCGACGAGCCGCAATCCGCCGACAGCGGCCCAGCGCGCCACAGGATTAGGAGAAGTCAAAGCTTTGCGCGGGCGCTCGCTGTCGCGGATTGCACGCGCACCTTCGGCATGTCTGACTGCACTGTAATCCTGCGATCGACCAACGGTCAGATCATGGGCGAGCCGGGCTGCGTCAGAGATTCCAAGATTCATGCCCCGACCGCCAACCGGAGAATGACAATGCGCGGCATCGCCCGCCAGAAACACGCGGCCAACATCATATCGGGGCACCTGCCGAACCGAGACGGTGAATACCCCTTCGCGGTGAATTTCCGTAACATGGATGGGTACCGGAAGATCACGCAGTGCATTTTGCGTGTTTGAAATGACCCGATATCGCTCGGCTTCGAGCGGGATCACAATCGCGATATTTCCCTGATCCATCAGAAAAAACGCGGCCTGACGCGGATAGGTCCAGTCCGGGCATTCAACGTCAGCAATCGACCATTTGTCCGGTTCGTCAAACCCTTCGTAGGGCAATCCGATTTCAGAGCGCACGACGCTGTCAATTCCGTCGGCACCGATGACATGATCAAATTTTTCGGTACCACCACCTGCGTATTCTACGCGGACGCTGTCGTCGGTCTGGTTGAGTGCGGTCACGCTTTGCCCGTAGCTGATTTCGCCGCCAAGTTTTTCAAATGCGGCTTCCAGATGGGCTTCGGTCCGGTCCTGAGCCAGCGCCAGAATTCCCAGTTCGGGATCGGTTTTTGATCTGAAGGGAATCGTCGCGATGCGACGCTTGCCATAGTGAAAATTGCCCGCTTCGATCATGATGCCTTCTGCGCGCAACGCAGCCGACACGCCCGACGGCTTCAGCACTTCTAAGCTTGAGGGCAGAATGCCAACGGCACGCGAAAGGCCTGAAGGCTCTCGTCGGCGTTCAACAACTTTGGCAATGATCCCGCGCCGGGCAAGTTCCAGCGCTGCCGTCAGTCCGGTCGGGCCTGCACCCACGACCAGAATTCTTACGTCCTTTTTCATTTTCCCCGATCTGTCCGAATTCGAAATTAAGTATTTCTCATGGGCCGGTCAACAATTCCGTCAGCGTCAGGCCCATGACATTGGCACTGTCGACCATATCGTCCACACCGATATATTCATCCGGCTGGTGCGCGAGATCAAGTATCCCCGGACCGTAAGCGATGCAATTTTTCATCCGCCCGATCCGGTCGATGTGTTTTTGGTCGTAGGTTCCCGGCGAGACGACATAATCCGGGGCCTTTTGTAATACGGTTTCAATTGCCCGCGCGACGCTGGACACCACGGGCGCGGTTTTGTCTGTCATGGTCGGGCCGACCTCGTGGATGACCTTGATGGTATATTCAAAATTTGGGCGCGTCGTTTTGATACGCTCCAGCAGGTCTGTCACCTCAGAACGCACCACGTCCGGGTCTTCTTCCATCAGGTAGCGCCGGTCAATCACCATTGTACAGCGGTCAGGCACGCAAGCCGACGGCAGGCCGGTGTAGTCCTCAGGCTGCACGGGTTCGCCGCCGTGGATTGAATTGATGTTCATGGTGGACTGTCTGGCGCCCTCGGGAACAACCGGCATATCGGTGCGTTTTTGGGCCAGCAGCGGGAACAGGGTTTCTTCCATCTCGGCAATCACAGCCCCCATGTGGCGCACGGCGCAATCACCAAGGAAGGGCATAGAGCCGTGAGCGATGCGGCCCTGGGTTTCTATCTCGGCCCACCAGACGCCCCGGTGGCCAAGGCAGATGCGGTCTTTGTTCAGGGGTTCCGGGATGATCACGTGCTGCACGCGATTTGGGTCAAAATAGCCCTTTTCGGCCAGATAGGCGACGCCGCCAAAGCCACCGCTTTCCTCATCCGCCGTGGCAGAGATTTCGATTGCGCCTTGATGGTTGGGATTGGTGGCGATGAAAGCTTCAGCCGCGATGATCGAGGCCGCCAGCCCGCCTTTCATATCACAGGTGCCCCGGCCATAGATTTTGCCGTCCCGCAGGGTGGCGGCGAATGGATCAAACGTCCAGCCGTTGCCAACGGCGACCACATCGTGGTGGGAATTGAAGTGCACGCAGTCGCCATTGCCGCGCCCCTCATGGCGGGCGATCAAATTCCAGCGGGGGTATTTATCGCTGTCAGCAATCGCGCCTTCTGCGCGGACCAGTTCCACTGAAAAACCCGAACCTTTCAACCGCGTGGACAAATATTCGCAGATTTCCCGGTAGTTTTCGCCCGGAGGGTTCAGCGTGGGGATGCGCACCAGGTCTTGGGTGAGCGTGATCAGTTCATCTTTGCGCGAGGTGATGGCGGCAGTCAGTTTGTCGCTATGTTCCATGTGCATTCAGTCCCGGCGCCAAACAGGTTGGCGCGTATGATTTAGGGGCGCAGTATCACTTGAATGTTGCGCGATGCGCAATACGGTAAAAGATCAGAAATAGGTTTGTCAAAGTGGCTTTGGGGATGACTTGACCTTAAAAAATGGGTTAGGAATGCCTATATTAATGCGAACAGCAATTTATCAGGGGGACACCAATGGCCGATTTTGGCGCACAGATTAAAAAGTCGCAAGACGAGGTAAAGGCCGCGAAAACAAAGATCGCCAAGCTGACAACGGCGATTGAAACCGCGAAGACCAAGATCGACGCCGGGCAAGATATTTCGGTAGATATTGAGAACGCGACGCTGGACGAGGTGCACGCGCATGCGGACCTGATGAACGCCAATATTGCTGAGTTGATCATGGGGCTGGACGATGTGACCGCCGGGTTTTCCAAAGATTTTGACGCCATGCGGGACAAAACCGGCTGGGAAAGTTTTGTGGGGGTGTTCAGCAGCGGAAAGTCCGACAGCATGCGGCAGGAACGCATGCGCACGGCGTCAATTGACGATAAACTGCAAGACCTGATTGCCAAGTCCGACACGATCGTTGCGCTGTTGGAAGGCCAGCTTGCCACGCTGAACGAGCATAAAACCCGGGTTGAGGGCAATCTGGGCGAAACGCTGGACGAGCGCGAGGCGACCGTAAGTGCGCTTGAGGGTGCGCGGGCTGAAATTCTGGGCATGGACCCCAAGATTATCGAGCTTGAGAATAAGATTTCCGTTGAACAGGACGCGGCCAAAAGGACCAAGCTGGAAAGCCAGCTGGCAAAGCTGAACGCCAAATATAACGCGCTGGTGCAGGACGAGCAGGTGAAACTGGCGAAATCCCAGACGCTGGAGCGGTATATCGAGCAGGGCAAGACCTGGATTGACTCCCTGCAAAATCAGGCGGCGACGCAGATGGTTTTGATCAACAAGCTGCAGACGGATACCAAACAGCGGGTTGTTCTGTATGACGCTTTGACCAAATCGCTGAAGACCGCACAGCAGCAGGACGTGGCGCATCAGATCAACGAGATCGGGGTTGAGACCGACAAAGAAGCGCAAACCGCGATGGCGGCGATTGGCTCTGCCACCAACACCCGGATGGCCGAGATGATGGAAAAACACGAAGACCACATGGTGTTTGCGCGGAAAGTTTTGGAGGAGAAAGCCAAGGCCGACGAGCGGTTTGTGCGGCGCTTTGAGAAGATCGTCGAGAAGCACGACAAGAACCTTTACGGGGCATAGCATTCTCGCGGCTTGATTTTATCCCTAAAATAGCTATATTAGCTAAAATAGCTAAAAAGATAGCCCCATGAAGGATTACACTTCGACCGAACTGGCCAATAACACCGGCGATGTTTTGATGGCGGCGGCGCGGGAAACGGTAGAGATTACCCGCCACGGCAAGGCGCGGTTTGTTATTATGAGTCACGAAAGATATCAAAAACTCTTTGCAAGGTGTGACTCCCGTCGAGCAGTTCGAAACGAAGACGTGAGTGACCTGGAGCGTGCCGAACCATTGGTGGCACTTGAAGCCTCAATCGCTGAAGGTTGATGGGCAGTCTCCGAAAATGAAAGCCGCCCTCATTACAGACCACAACAGGCTGGATGACGCGCTTTCAACGCGGCGTTATTTTGGCAAGTTTAAGCGGACAGGTTGATTAACTCAGCCGTTGTCACTACATTGTAATACAGTGCACACAAGGAGGGCCGCATGGTTTCCGTTCCATTTTCCGTCCGCCTCGACGAGGGCCTGAAGACTTCGCTGGATGAAGAGGCAAGGCGCGAGGACATTACCGCATCGCAGCTTGCAACGCGCGCCATTCGCTCGATGCTGGATGCAAAAGCCGCCAAACGCAATGCGATCGAGGAAGCGGTGTTGGAAGCAGACAAGGGTGTTTTCATCTCTGAGGAAACCATGAACGCCTGGATCGACAGTTGGGATACGGACAGTGAATTGCCAATGCCGGAACCTGACATCGCTTCATGAGAATTGTATACCTTGCACAAACAGCACGCGACATTGCCTGGTTTCGATACTATTACCGCGCGGTTTTTCCAGCCGGAGGAAACAATGCGCGCGACCAGATGAAACGGATGCAATCACTGTTAGCGGCGAATCCACAGATGGGGCGACAGTCAGATTATCAATCCAAAGTCAGAGAGATGCCTATTCCGCGCACCCCGTTCTCGCTTGTATATCGGGTGACACCGAACCAGATAGAGATCATGCGGATCTGGGATGAACGACAAGCCCGAAACGAATGAAAACCGCCCTCACCACCGATCACAAGGCGATTGACGACGCGCTGTCGACACGCCGCTATTTTGCCAAGTTTGAGGGGATCATCGACCATCTGGATCAGGTGGCGGCGCTTGCCACCGGCAAGGACCGGCTGGGCAAGCTGGAAAACGAGGTGGTGCGCGGGTATCTGCAGGCGCTGGGCGGGACGTTTACGGCACTGTCCAACAAGTATCTGATGGCGGGCCGTGTGTCATCCTTGCTGCCCAAAACCCTGAACATCGACGTGAAAGAAAGCGGCTTTCCGATTTATACCGAGCTTTTGACAATGGCCAATGACGCGCAGCAGGCGGAAACCCATCTGGGCAGCCTGCCCAGCACGTCAGCCCTGAAAAAAGAAATGATCCGGCATATTCTGAACGAGCTTTCCACGCCGGTAAAAACCCAGTTCGCCATGTCGCAGCGCCTATACTATCAGCGGTTGGTGGAGCGAAATCTGTTCTGGGTGCAAAACGATCCACAGATCGTCTGGCGGCGGACGAATGAGGAAGACCAGCGTCGGACCTATGTGATCCACTGGGCAACCTATGACAGTCAGGTGAACATCCCGACGATCTATTTGATGGAAGTGGAGGACAGCGGTCGCACATCGCTGCCGCGGGATGAACGGCGCTGGCCGCAGGTGCAAAGCCATTTGATGGCGCAGGCGGTTGCGGCGCTAAAGCTGGTGACGATCGCGCAGGGGTTTGACCGGGATTTTGACGACCTGCATCCCAAGCTTTTGCGGCGTATCCATGTGGGGCCGATGTATTCCAACCGGTTTACGCGCCAAAACGGCCCGCTGAACGCCATTCTGGCGGATGCGGACGGCAAGGCGGGGGAAGACTGGGCGCTGGCCTGGACGGTGGAAACGCTGCTGTCAGACCGGATGGAGCGCGAGAAGAAAGGGTTCTTTGGCTCGGTTGAACGCGAGATTTTCAAGCTGGATCATTTTGGCGGAACAGAGGCGGAAACCGGAGCGTCAGAGGTTCGGCGGGCGCTGATCCTGCCGCAAAGGCCCTATCAGGTTTTGAAGGAACAATCGCCGCCGGGGTTCAAGGGCGTGCGGAAATATGTGGTTGGCGGGAGTGGCAAGATATTGAGTTACCGCTAGCGGTAACGCATCCCGCACCTAATGCGGGATCTCTTGGCGGCCCGCCGCAGAATTAACGATAGAGGCCCCGCATCCCGTGCGGGGTGTGGAGACGAAATGACAAACGCGCAAAACCTGATGGAACTGAAGGAAGAGCAGATCACGGCGCAGTACGCCGCTGCGGTGGCCCTGCTTGACGGGTTTGACCACACGCCACGAATTGCCAGGGCCAAAGAGGCGGCGGCGACGGAACGTTCCTCGGGCCTTGGCACGCGGCGGCGGTTTCGCTCTACCACGCCGGGGATGGTGACGCG
>CAYZQS010000115.1:3891-8123 GCA_964480735.1 uncultured Rhodobacterales bacterium | reverse complement strand
GTGGGCAAGACAGGCTTGCCATGTGCATCAAGGCGTCGCAATCTGCGGAAATAACGGTTTGGGGAATAAGGTGATGGGCAGCCACGGATATGACAGCGGACGTCTGAACCTGCCCTTTGTCGGCATCGCCACCTTTGCCAAGAAGCCATATGTGGCGGATTGGGACGATTTCAGCGCTGACGTGGCGGTGCTGGGCGCGCCGTTTGATTTTGGCACCCAGTTCAGGCCCGGTGCACGGTTCGGGCCGCGCGGTATTCGCGAAGCTTCTACCTTGTTCGCTTTTGGCCACGCCGGGGCCTATGATCACGAGGATGACGCCACATATCTGGGCGAGGATGTTGCCATCGTTGACATGGGTGATGCTGACATTGTGCACACTGACACTGCAACCTCGCACGCCAATATCGAATTTGGCGTTCGTAAGGCATTGGCCGCGGGTGCCCTGCCGGTGGTCATCGGCGGCGATCATTCGGTTAATATTCCCTGCATCAATGCAATGGACGGGGCGGGTCCGATCCATATTCTGCAGATCGACGCCCATCTGGATTTTGTGGATGAACGTCACGGCGTGCGCTTTGGCCACGGCAACCCCATGCGCCGGGCGGCCGAGAAAGCCTATGTGAACGGGCTGTCGCAATTTGGCATACGCAACGTTTCCTCGACAGCAAAGGAAGGCTACGTCGCGGCACGGGACATGGGGTCTGACATCCTGTCGGTTCGCCAATTTCGGACGATGGGGGTGGCGGAGGCGATAAATCGCATTCCGGCAGGCGCAAATCTTTACGTGACGATCGACATAGACGCCTTTTGTCCCTCTATCGCGCCGGGTACCGGCACGCCCAGCCACGGGGGATTTTTATATTACGAGGTGTTGGAGTTGCTACAGGGGGTGGCAAAGCGAAACCTGATCGTCGGCATTGATCTGGTTGAGGTGGCGCCCGATTATGACCAAAGCGGCAGCACGGCGATACTGGCCGCGCAATTATTGCTGAATTTTCTGGGATTTATTTTTCATGCCCGCAATTCAATCTGAGGCAACACGCGCGCCTGACCGCCACTTCGCCAATCGGCGACGCTTTTGTAGGTCACAGCCGATATGCAAATCCGCATGGGTTTTGGCCGTTTTTTTGGTGCTTACCTGCGGGATAACGTTCTCCGGTCAAATCGCAACCGCGCATCAACCATATTTTGGCGCACGATTCGACGTGATCCTGCCTGACGGATCTAGCGCCGAATTGGCCGCAGTATTTGGCGATGGCCTTATAGGTCCCGACCCGGTTTCGGCGGCAGTATTCACCAAAAATGGTGACCTTTTGGCGCTTTCTCCATATACGTTCAACATTTTCATTGATTGCCTTGACGGCCTGCAGCTTTTGAATTGCCGCATTGTTGATCCTGCAGCCAGAACCCTCTGGCAATTCACACCCGGACCTCAACCGAAGTTACGAAATTTTTTGACGGACGATGGTCGCCCCGCCGTTTACCCTGAATTTGCTGATGCCGGCGGGTTTACAGCCTCTAAGGCACCCCTTGGCGAGGTGGCTAAATTGGAGATGCGCGATATTATTCTGAAACCTGCCCGCAGTACATTTGCAGTTTCGTGGACAGCGTTTTCAATTTTATCGGCAGTCGGAGCGGTATTTTCATTCCGCTATCTGCTACAGACATTTACCTTGCGCCTGATGTTTCTGAATGTGGGCTTTTGCGCGGTTGCTTTGCTTGGTTTTTTTACCCTGTATTTCCTGGTCCAGTTTTCTGCAGCATCGATGGTGCGGGTCGCCATTTTTGGATTGGCCTCGGTCGTTCTTTCCGCCCTCATTCTTGCAGTGTTCCGGTGGTTTCTTGTCCGCCACCCGGTGGCGCAATGAGCGCCCTGCTTAACGGCGCAGCGTGGATCAACGGCGAAATTCTACCGATTTCCGAAGCAAAAATCGGTGTTACTGACTGGGGTCTGACCCATTCTGACATCACCTATGATGTGGTGTCGGTTTGGGACGGGGCGTTCTTTCGTCTGGAGGACCATCTGGACCGGTTTCAGCAGTCTTTGCAGAAAACACGGCTGGCGCCGCCACAATCTCGTGACGACATTCGCCAAATATTACATGAAATGGTACGGGCGTCCGGGCTGCACCGGGCTTATTGTGCTTTTGTCGCCAGCCGGGGAACGCCAAGCATTCCCGGCTCACGCGACCCGCGCCATTGCGCGAATCACTTTTATGCCTGGGTTGTTCCTTACGTCCATGTGATCCCCAAAGAGGTGGTCGCCAGGGGCGCGCGGCTGAAAATCGCGACGGTGTCAAGGCGCATAGCGCCTGACAGCGTTGATCCAACCGCCAAAAATTATCATTGGGGGGATATGACTGCCGCGATATTTGAGGCCGTGGATGACGGGTATGACACGGTGGTGCTGGCCGATCACAACGGAAATATGACCGAAGGGCCGGGTTTTAATCTGTTTGCAGTTATTGATGGCTGCGTCGTCACACCAAAAACCGGCGTTCTTATGGGCATCACGCGCAAAACTGTTCTGGAAATCTGTGCGGCACAGGGCATTTGCTGTGACGTCAGAGACCTGCCTGTGGCAGAGTTTTTACGTGCCGACGAGGTTTTCGTAACGTCGTCCGGTGGCGGCGCACTGCCGATTACGCGGGTCAATCAAACAATTCTGAACAACGATGCCTGTGGTCCGCTGACCAGCATCATCCGCCAGAGCTATTTTGACTGGCGAAGCGATCCGAAATATCAAAGTCTGATCGATTATGACTGATCACGGCAAACGCGCGTTGGATCACAAATCGTTCCTAGCGGCCCTGCCTGCGGACACACGAACGGCGCTGCTGTTAAAATCAAATTCCCGCGGGCTGGGGCGGCTTGCCTTGCACTGGGGCGCCCTATTACTTGTTGGCGCTCTGATCGGTTCGAAAGTCCCGATGTGGCCATTATTGATTTTGCCGCAGGGTATTTTGATTATTTTCACCTTCACCATCATGCACGAATGCACCCATAAAACGCCATTCAGAACCGGGTGGCTGAACGAGGCTGTTGGGCAAGTTTGCGGTCTTTTGATTGCCATGCCGTTTCAGTGGTTTCGCTATTTTCATCTGGCCCACCACAGATTTACCCACGACGAAACCCGTGATCCCGAACTTTTGGGCCATCCCAAGCCGGAAACCCTGTCGCAATATGTAAAACACCTAAGCGGCATTGGTATTTGGGCCGAAAATTTTCGCACCTTGTTGCGCAACGCGACGGGCCGTTGCTGTGACAGCTTTGTGCCAATGGGCGCATCAGTGAAAATTCGGGTTGAGTCCATTTTTATCGTGCTATTTTATATAGTTATTGCACTTTTCTCACTCACCACATCGACTGCGTTGATTACCGCGTGGATAATTCCGGTTTTATTGGGTCAGCCGTTTTTGCGCCTGTATTTGCTGGCAGAGCACGGGCGCTGTCCGCACGTGGCCGATATGTTTGAAAACTCGCGCACAACCTTCACCAACCGGGCTGTGAAAACCCTGACATGGAACATGCCGTATCACGCTGAACATCACGCGTATCCAAACGTGCCGTTTCACCGCCTGCCGGATTTTCACCGGCTGGTCCGTGCACATTTGAAAACCACGAAAAACGGCTATGCCGCGTTTCATAAAGACTATATCTTAACTCTGCGTTAGGGTAAGAATGTGGGCAGTTACTTATACATATACAACATTTACATCCAAAATGTGGCCATATTACCAAACTTATCCACATTTACGCCACAATTGACCTTAGGCACTTTTTCCCCGAAATCCCGACGCAACGACGTATTTCTCAGAGCTGTCCCCCCGGCTGGCCGGTGGTTTGACGTTGGCGACTTTGGTGAATTTTGCCTTTAGTAACTTCTGCAAGTCACCCTCTGCGCCGCCTGCCAAAACCTTGGCCACAAACGTCCCGTCTTCATGTAATACATCAAGTGCGAAATAAGCCGCCGCCTCGCACAATGCCATGATCCGCAGATGGTCGGTTTGCTTGTGACCCGAGGCGCTGGCCGCCATATCCGACATCACCACATCCACCCCACCGTTCAGCCAGTTTTTGACCTGAATATCCGCGTCATCCTGCATAAAATCCAGCACGTGAAGGTCCGCGCCGGGAATGGGGTCCACATCCTGCAGATCAATGCCCAAAACCGCACCAATCTGCTTGCTTTTGCGCAGACCCAAAGCGTTTACCCGCTTAACCGCAACCTG
>CAYZQS010000115.1:0-3791 GCA_964480735.1 uncultured Rhodobacterales bacterium | reverse complement strand
AGGCGGGCCCGTCTTCAAGAACGCTGGCCGCACTCATCTGGGCGTAAAGCAGCCCCTCGCGCAGGCCCCGGTCCGCAACCGACAGCCGGTCCGTCGGCCAGACCCGCATCAGCGTCTGCAGTATCGCCACACCAGACATGATCAGCCGTTGCCGCTCGCGCCCGATGCGCGGGTCTTTGCGCCGCCCGTCCGGCCCAAGGTGCAGGTAATTCTGGATCACCGCGTCAATCTGGTCTGACGTCAGCCGCAATCCATCAACTTTGGATCGATCATAGCGCGACAATCCCAAATGCGAGGCGGCAACCGTGGTAACGGTTCCTGACGTGCCAATAATTTGAAAATCCTGCCGCAACTCTGAATCCGTTGCCTGCTTGTAGGGCAAAAACCCGGCCAGTTGCTCTTCAAAATGCCAGGACATCAGGGCAAAACGCGCGGCGTCGCCGTCGACATCGCTGAACATTTCAGTCAGCGTGGCAACGCCTGCCGGAACTGAAATCCAATCCACCACTTCAGCCTTTGGAAACGGGCTGTTGGTGTGATCGTCGCCAAATCCACTGCGCAACCGCATGATGGCCCGCGCCCGGTCTGTTGGGGCCACTTTGGTCAGGTCGATCCACACCAGTTCTGTGGAGCCACCGCCGATATCAACCACCAACAGCTGGCTGGTGTGCACTGAAACCAGTGGCGCGCAGCTGATCACCGCCAGCCGCGCCTCTTCTTCCGGCTTGATGATCTCAAGCTCAAGCCCGGTTTCGGCCTTCACCCGTCGCAGAAAATGTGCGCCGTTTTCGGCCCGCCGACAGGCCTCTGTGGCGATCAGGCGGCGGTGTTTCACCTGGTGCTGATCCAGTTTTCGCCGACAAACCCGCAAAGCTGCAATCGTGCGGTCGATACTGGCCCGCGACAATCGGCGGCGGCTTTCAAGCCCCGCCCCAAGGCCCACTGACTTGGAAAAGCTGTCAACCACGTGAAACTGACTGCCTTTAGGCTGGGCAATCAACATGCGACAGGAATTGGTGCCCAGATCCAGGGCCGCGTACAGCTCTACCGGGTCACGTGATACCGACGCCCGCTGTTCGACCACCTTGGGGAACGGCTTGGCGTCTGATGATTTACTGGCCGGCATGAATACGGGCCTCCGTGGGGTGTTAAAACGACCGTACCGCGCATATCTTTAGGGTGCAAGAACAAGGATAAACAGGCGGTGAATTCCATTTGGTCGCTTCCATTTGCCGTGGTGTCGAAAACCGGACATGCCCTTATGACATAGCTGCCTAAAACCGCCGAAAAAGGAACTGATTCCATGCCGGATGTAACAATCGTCTACTGGCGCGATATCCCCGCACAGGTTATTGTCGGCAAGGGGCGCCGGGCCACAAAAATTCAGCTGCCAGAGCGGTTTGAACAGGCGATTGACCGCTGTGCCATGAAAGTTGGCGCAAAGGATGCGGATGCCTATCTGGCTGACTGGCGCAAAGCCGCGCCTTACGCGGTTGAGGGCGATGCAAACGAAATTGCTGCTAAGATTTCCGCAAATCTGGACGCCGAATTTGACGCTGAGAAAATAAAAAAGCTGATAGCGGCGGACGGGCACAGCATCGGTTAGACTGTTTTTGGGCCAACTGCCCTTCGCGTAAAAGGCACTAAAATGGCGATATTGGGATTCAAACGCAAAGATGAGACCGGCACGGCAACAAATCCGGCGCTGGAATCGTTTCTGCAGGGCTATTCCATCGAAGTGATGCCGCGCACGGCTGCCAAGGTCGAAGATTTCCGCACGTTGCTGCCTAAAGGCACCCGCGTGTACATCGCCCATATCGAAGGCACGCCGATTGAGGATATGGTTGACACCGCCAAGCGGCTGAAAGACGAGGGCTTTGACGTGATGCCGCATTTTCCGGCCCGCATTATCAAAGACCGCGCAATGCTTGGCGATTGGATCGCGCGTTATCAGGGCGAAGCAGGTGTTGATCAGGCGCTGATTTTGGCCGGCGGTGTTACAACGCCATATGGTGATTTTGACAGTTCGATGCAGCTGCTGGAAACCGGATTGTTTGACAAAGCCGGGTTCAAGCGCTTGCACGTGGCAGCCCATCCCGAAGGCAACAAGGACATTGATCCGGACGGCAGCCGCAACAATGTGAACGCGGCGCTGTCATGGAAACAGGCGTTCGCCGCGCGCACGGACGCAACGATGGCGCTGGCAACGCAATTTTGTTTTGAGGCGGGCCCGGTGATTGAATGGGCTGACGATCTGGTAGCGCAGGGCATTGATATTCCCGTTCATATTGGCATTGCCGGGCCTGCCAAACTGCAGACAATGATCAAGTTTTCGATTGCCTGCGGCGTAGGTGCCTCATTGCGGGTGCTCAAGCGGCGTGCGAAAGATGTGACCAAACTGATCATGCCGTTTGAACCTGATGAAATTCTGAATGATCTGGCGGCCCATAAATCGGCCAACCCGGATTTTAACATTCAGGGCGTTCATTTCTTTCCGTTGGGCGGCATCAAAACCAACGCTGCCTGGGTGACAGACCACGGCGGCCGCGCCGGTGTTGCCGCCGCTTCGTAAGGACAACAAAATGACACAGACGATTGTCGAATCAAAATCACAGACCGCCGTCATCGGTTTTGATCAGCCGTTTTGCGTGATTGGCGAACGCATCAATCCGACCGGTCGCAAGAAACTGGCGGCTGAACTGGAGGCCGGGGATTTTTCGACGGTAGAGGCGGATGCACTGGCACAGGTCGCGTGCGGCGCCACAATGTTGGATATCAATGCGGGTGTTGTCTACAACTCCAACCCCAATCCGAATGAGACCGAGCCGCCCTTGATGAAGAAAGTTATCGAGATGGTTCAGGGGCTTGTGGACATTCCTTTATGTATCGACAGCTCGGTTCCCGGCGCACTTGAGGCCGGACTTGAAGTCTGCCAGGGACGCCCGTTGCTGAATTCTGTCACCGGCGAAGAAGACCGGATGGAGGCAATCCTGCCGCTGGTCAAAAAATACAACGTGCCGGTGGTGGCGATTTCAAATGACGACACGGGGATCAGCGAAGACCCGGATGTGCGCTTTGAAGTGGCCAAGCGGATTGTTCAACGGGCGGCGGATTACGGCATCCCGGCCCATGACATCGTGGTTGACCCATTGGTTATGCCCATCGGAGCCATGGGGACTGCCGGATTGCAGGTGTTTGCGCTGGTGCGGCGGTTGCGCATGGAACTGGGTGTGAACACCACCTGCGGGGCGTCCAACATCTCGTTCGGGCTGCCCAACCGCCACGGTATCAACAACGCCTTTTTGCCTATGGCGATGGCCGCTGGAATGACCAGCGCCATCATGAACCCGGTGGCGCTGCCAATTGGTCCGGCAAAGATTGCCGCCAAAATGGCTGAACTGGCTGCGGCTGGAATTGTTGTGCCTGCGGACATTGATCCGGAAGTGTTGGCCAACCTTACGGGTATGGGTTCCACCAAAGCCAAATCCGGTAAGGAAATGGAAGCGATCCGCGCCGCCAATTTCCTGACCAACAACGACCCGCACGGCAGCACCTGGATCAGAACCAACAAGACACCGGTTGCCGCCGGCGGAGTCGAGGCAGGCGCGCGAGGGGCCCGTGGCGGGCGACGGCGACGCCGCGCTTAGATCAGGCTGGCTGTGTTTGAAAAGCACGCAGCGGCACCATAAAGATAAGCAGGAACAAAACGTTACCGGCCACATTTAAAGGAACGCCAGCCACCAGTGATCCGGCGCTATCCAAAACAAACCATGTGCCAATGCTCAGCAATA
>CAYZQS010000114.1:0-8124 GCA_964480735.1 uncultured Rhodobacterales bacterium | reverse complement strand
TATCGAAATACGCGGTGCGCGGGAGCATAATCTAAAGTCGATTGACGTGGATATTCCCCGGGACCAGCTGGTAGTGATCACCGGATTGTCAGGCTCAGGCAAGTCCAGTCTGGCCTTTGATACGATCTATGCCGAGGGCCAGCGGCGTTATGTGGAAAGCCTGTCGGCCTACGCCCGGCAGTTTTTGGACATGATGCAAAAGCCCGATCTGGACCATATTTCCGGTCTGTCACCGGCGATTTCGATTGAGCAGAAAACCACCAGCAAAAACCCCCGCTCCACCGTGGGCACGGTCACCGAAATCTACGATTATCTGCGCCTGTTGTTTGCCCGGGTCGGCACGCCGTTCTCGCCCGCCACCGGCCTGCCGATTGAGGCCCAGCAGGTTTCCGAGATGGTGGACCGGATTATGGGCATGGACGAGGGCCTGCGCGCCTATCTTCTTGCGCCGATTGTACGGGATCGCAAAGGTGAATACCGCAAGGAATTTCAAGACCTTAAGCTACAGGGGTTTCAGCGGGTCAAGGTGGACGGTGCGTTTTACGAGTTGGATGATTTTCCCAAGCTGGACAAGAAATTCCGCCACGATATTGACGTGGTTGTCGACCGCATCGTGGTGCGGCCGGGTCTGGAAACCCGCCTTGCCGACAGCCTGCGCACCGCCCTTAATCTGGCCGACGGCATCGCCATTTTGGAAACCGCCGAAGATGTGCCGGAACGAATTACATTTTCCGAAAATTTCGCCTGTCCAGTCAGCGGGTTCACCATTCCGGAAATCGAACCGCGGTTGTTTTCATTCAACGCGCCCTTTGGCGCCTGTCCTGATTGTGACGGTCTTGGGGTGGAGCTGTTTTTTGACGAAAATCTGGTGGTGCCGGATAAGACCATATCGCTTTACAACGGCGCACTCGCCCCCTGGCGCAAGGGCAAATCGCCGTATTTCCTGCAAACCATCGAAGCGATTGCGCGGCATTACGGCTTTGAACGGGATTTGGCATTCAAGGACCTGCCCGAAGAGGCGCAGCAGGTGATGCTGTATGGTTCTGGCGAGACCGAGATCAGGTTTCGCTATGACGAGGGTGGGCGGGTTTACGAGGTGACCCGCGCCTTTGAAGGCGTGATCCCCAATATGCAGCGCCGCTATCGTGAAACCGACAGCAACTGGATTCGCGAGGAGTTTGAGCGCTATCAGAACAATCGCAAATGCGGGGCCTGCGATGGCTACCGTTTGCGGCCCGAGGCGCTGGCGGTCAAGATTGACGGGCTGCACGCGGGGCAGGTGGTGCAGATGTCGATCCACGAGGCGCTGGACTGGGCCGACAACGCGCCCAAAACCCTGAACAACCAGAAAAACGAAATCGGTCGGGCGATCTTCAAGGAAATCCGCGAACGGTTGGGGTTTCTGGTCAATGTCGGGCTGGATTATCTGACCCTGTCACGCAATTCCGGCACGTTAAGCGGTGGGGAAAGCCAGCGCATCAGGCTGGCCTCTCAAATTGGCTCTGGTCTGACGGGGGTGTTGTACGTGCTGGATGAGCCGTCAATCGGCCTGCACCAGCGCGACAACGGGCGCTTGCTGGAAACCCTGAAAAACCTGCGCGATCAGGGCAATACGGTGATCGTGGTGGAACACGATGAAGAGGCGATCCGAACGGCGGATCACGTGCTGGACATCGGCCCGGGTGCAGGCGTGCATGGCGGCAAGATCATCGCTGAGGGCACACCGGAAGATATCGCGGCGTGCGAGGCGTCCATCACCGGACAATATCTGATCGGCGCACGGTCCGTGCCGGTGCTGGGAAAACGCCGCACGGGCAACGGCAAGACGCTGGTGGTGGAAAAGGCCAGCGGCAACAATCTGAAGAACATGACGGCGACGTTTCCACTGGGCACATTCACCTGCATCACCGGCGTGTCCGGTGGCGGCAAATCCACCCTGACCATTGAAACCCTGTTCAAAACCGCAAGTATGCGCCTGAACGGCGCACGTCAGGTGCCGGCACCTTGTGAGGCGGTCACCGGGCTGGAATATCTGGACAAGGTGATTGACATCGACCAGCGCCCCATTGGCCGGACGCCGCGGTCAAACCCTGCCACCTATACCGGCGCCTTCACCCCGATCCGTGACTGGTTCGCCGGACTGCCCGAGGCCAAAGCGCGGGGATACAAGGCCGGGCGGTTTTCCTTTAACGTCAAGGGCGGGCGGTGCGAGGCCTGTCAGGGCGACGGGCTGATCAAGATCGAGATGCATTTTTTGCCCGATGTTTACGTGGAGTGCGAAAGCTGCAAGGGCCAGCGCTATAACCGCGAAACCATGGAAATCCTGTTTAAAGGCAAAAGCATTGCCGATGTTTTGCAAATGACCGTGGAAGATGCGGAGCAGTTCTTCAAAGCCGTGCCCGCCATCCGCGATAAAATGACGGCGCTGCTGCGGGTCGGCCTTGGCTATATCAAGGTCGGTCAACCGGCGACGACGCTTTCCGGTGGCGAGGCCCAGCGGGTGAAACTGTCAAAAGAGCTGTCAAAACGGTCCACCGGGCGGACGCTGTATATTCTGGACGAGCCCACCACGGGCCTGCATTTTGAGGACGTGCGCAAGCTGTTGGAGGTGCTGCACGAACTGGTTGAAGGCGGCAATACGGTCTTGGTGATTGAACATAATCTGGACGTGGTGAAAACCGCCGATCACATCATTGATATTGGCCCCGAGGGCGGGGACAAAGGCGGCCGGATTGTTGCCACCGGAACGCCGGAAGCCGTGGCGCGGAACGCAAAAAGTTATACAGGTCAGTATCTTAAGGAAATCCTGAACGGCCAGCGGGTGGCGGCGGAATAAGGTTTTTGAGTATTTTTGGAACAATGAAGCGGTGCCGCTCATCAAGAGACCAAAAGGAAGCAGAATGACAGATTTTCCACCACAATTGCCGCACGACGAACTGACCGAAGTTTTTCCGGATGTGTTTTTTGTTCAGGGACAGATAAAAGTTGATTTTGGCAAAAATATTGTCTCGTTTTCCCGAACCATGACGGTGGTCAGGGACGGCGACGGGCTGACGCTGTTTAACACGCTGCGGCTTGACGCGGCGGGGCTGGAGTATCTGGAGTCACTGGGAAAAGTCACCAATATTGTTCGATTGGGGGCGTTTCACGGTCGGGACGACGCGTTTTATCTGGCTCGGTACAAGGCGGACATGTGGGCGCTGGCCGGGACTGACCACCAGCGCGGTGTCACCACGGACAAAGTGCTTGTTGCCGGTGAAAACGGGCCTTGCAGCGACGGAACCGTGTTTTCATTTGAAACAGCTACGGCGCCGGAATGCATTTATCATCTGGCGCGGCACGGCGGTATTATTGTGAGCTGCGACAGTTTTCAGAACATGCTGGAACCGGACCGGTTTTTTGACGCACCGACGATCAAATTGATGACCGAAGGCGGGTTTTTCAACAAGGCCAACATCGGGCCGGGCTGGTTAAAACGCACCGCACCGCAACGCAGCGATTTTGAACGGTTAATGGAACTTAAGTTTTGTCATTTGATCAGCGCCCACGGTGCACCGTTGATTGACGAGGCCCATTTTGCAATGAACGACTCGATCAATCGAAAATTTGAGTCATAGACCGCCTGCCAACTTGCGGTGTTATCCGCGGCCAAGTTTCTCAAATCTTGGCAACATGGCAGAAAAATCCATACCTTTGCCGTCCTCGCGTTCAACAAATGCCTCGTACAGTTCCGCGGCCTGCGCCCCAATCGGCGTGGCCGCATCAACCGCCTCTGCCGCCTGTTGCGAAAGCCGCAGGTCTTTCAGCATCAACTCTGCGGCAAATCCCGGTTGATAGTCGTTGTCAGAAGGGCTTTCCGGCCCGACACCAGGGGCAGGGCAATAGGCGTTCATGGTCCAGCTGTAACCGGATGAGGTAGAGACCACGTCAAACATTTTTTGCCGCTCAAGGCCCAGTTTGTCGGCCAGCGCAAATGCCTCGCAGGTGACGATCATGGTGGCACCCAGAATCATGTTGTTGCAGATTTTCGCCGCCTGACCGGCACCGCTTTCCCCGCAATGCACGGCCTTTTGTCCCATCACGTCAAACAGCGGTTCTGCGCGATGAAACCCGGCGTCAGAGCCGCCGGCCATAAACGTCAGCGTGCCCGCAGTCGCGCCAACAACCCCACCCGATACCGGAGCGTCCACTGCCAGCAGACCGGCGTGCACCGCCTGCTCGGCCACCGCGCGGGCGCTTTCAACGTCCACCGTGGAGCAATCAACAAAAACGGCACCCTCGCGCATGACCGGAATGATGTCCTCGGCAACGCTGCGCAGGATGGCCCCGTCAGGCAACATGGTGATGACCACGTCCTGATCGCGCGCGCAATCAGCGGCGCTGCCAGCCTTTGCCACTTCAGCCGGGCATGGCGTAACCGGATCAAATCCGGTCACATTATGGGCGTCGCTTGCCAGATTGGCCGCCATGGGCGCACCCATATTGCCAAGGCCGATAAATCCGATGTTCATGTGTCATTCCCCCAGTTTCAGTGCGTTTTCGCCCAGCGGCATCAGCATCCTGGCCACATCCATCGCGGTCACGTCGCTGATATGGTCATGCCGCCATTTAGGATTGCGGTCCTTGTCAATGATCGCGGCGCGGATACCTTCCAGAAAATCGCCCATTGCCATTGAACGGTAGGTAAAGCGGTACTCAAGCTCAAGCGCTGTTTTGATGGTTGCGGTCCCGCGCAGACGGTGGGTCATCTCGACTGCGACCGACATGGACAAAGGTGAATTGCGCTTCAGCGCATTTAGGGCTCTCGCGGCAAATTCGCTGTCGCTGTGCCGCAGATTGTTGTGAATATCGCGCAAGGTTTCGCCGGCAAAAACGTCACCTATGATTGGCGCTAAATCCGCAAGCTTTCCCGCTGGCGGCGATTTTGCCATCTCGTCAACCACGTTCCGGTCACCTGTTTCCACCAAAGCCCGCACCAGTGCGGGCCACTGATCCTCAGGCAGATAATAATCGGCAAATCCGGCAAATATGGCGTCGCCTGCGGTCATGCGCGTGGCGGTGGTGCCCAAAAACTCGCCCATTCGCCCGGGTGCCTGGGCCAAAAGCAATGACCCGCCCACGTCCGGCACAAGGCCAATGCCGCATTCCGGCATGGCGATTTGCGAGCTGTCGCCAACAATCCGGTGGCTGCCATGACAAGACACGCCAACCCCGCCACCCATTGTAAAACCCTGCATCAGGGCAACGTAGGGTTTTGGGAAATTCGCGATCTTGGCGTTCATGCGGTACTCATCCGCCCAGAATTTCTGACCATAGGCAAAATCACCGGCCGTTCCGCTGTCATACATCTCTTGAATATCACCACCGGCGCAAAAGGCTTTGTCGCCTTCTCCGTCAATCACGATCATCGCGACGTCGTCGTCAACCGCCCACAGATCAACCGCCGCCTCTATGTCCATGCACATGTCATAGGTCAGGGCGTTCAGCGCTTTGGGCCGGTTCAGCGTGATATGCCCGATGCGCCCTTCTTTACGGATATAAATATCCATCCCTAGACACGTTCCGCAAGCAAAGCGCGGGCGATGATCACCCGCATGATCTCGTTGGTGCCCTCAAGAATTTGATGCACACGCAGGTCACGCACGATTTTCTCGATGCCGTAATCGGCCAGATAGCCGTAACCGCCGTGCAGTTGCAGGCAACCGTTGGCGACATCAAAAGCCTCGTCGGTGACAAAGCGCTTGGCCATGGCGCAAAATTTCGTCGCGTCAGGGGTATTGTTGTCCAGTTTCCACGCCGCCTGGCGTAAAAACACCCGTGCCGCCTGCAATTTTGTTTCCATGTCGGCCAGACGGAACTGCAACGCCTGAAACCGGTCGATGGATTTGCCAAAAGCTTTGCGCTCACCCATATAGGTCAGGGTCGCGTTCAGGGCCGCCTGTGCGCCGCCCAGTGCACCTGCGGAAATATTCAACCGCCCCCCGTCCAGCCCGGCCATGGCGTAAGTAAACCCCCGGCCTTCCTCGCCGATCAAATTGTCAGCGGGCACAAAGCAGTCATCAAACTGCACCTGTGTTGTGGGCTGTGCCAGCCAGCCCATTTTTTGTTCCAGCGCACCAAAGGAAAGGCCTTCACTGCCGTCTTCCACGATCATGGTGGACACGCCTTTTGGCCCATCCTCGCCCGTGCGACACATCACAACGTAAACGTCAGAATACCCGCCACCGGATATAAACGCCTTGTTGCCCGTCAGGGTGTAGCCGTCATTGGTGCGGGTTGCCTTGGTTTTTAACGCCGCCGCGTCAGAGCCGGAACCGGGCTCTGTCAAACAGTATGACACCACCTTTTCCATGCTGCACATTTTTGGCAACCACGCGGCTTTCACCGCGTCCGAGGCAAATTTGTCAATCATTCCGCCGCACATGTTGTGGATCGACAGAAAAGAGCCCACCGCAGGGCACGCCATCGCCAGCGCCTCAAACACCAGCGTCGCGTCAAGGCGCGACAGACCAGAGCCGCCAAATTCTTCGGACACATAAATCCCGCCAAGGCCAAGCGCGCCGATTTTCGGCCAAAGCTCTTTTGGCATAGAGCCCTCGACCTCCCACTTTCGGGCAAATGGCGCGATATTTTCCTGACCAAAATCATGCGCCATATCGAAAATGGCGGTTTGTTCTTCGCTAAGTGAAAAGTCCAACTTTCGGGGCTCCGTACAAAGGGTGTCGCGGTGTGTGTATGGTCCAACTGTTTCAAGAGTTTTGCAAGGCAGAGTGTCATCCGCCGGCAAACCATGTGCAGGTTTGCCGCGGATTATTTGAAAGTTTGCGGCTGTAATACGGACAACTGATATCGCCGCCATAAATCTTAACTATTCCATAATCGGCGTGTTTTGCTGTTGAAATTCAACAGCTTGATGGAGGTTATTTAAACTACTAAACTGGTTTAGTGGTTTAGAAACCGGGCCAGATCTGCGGTGAAAAAGAGTTTTGGAACGGAGCAGGAAAGTTGGTTGCTGCCTTGCTATAAGTCCTGATGAAACTCTTCGATCAATCCGGCAACAACACCGCGTAACGCTGCATCACTGTCGTCTGAATTCGCCATTGCATTGGCGTAGACCCGGCGTTGCCGGTCCGCACTTGTGCCGCTGTCAACGATGCGCCGCACGCCTTCCAGTTCGCGTTTGCATTCCAGCGCCTCGGCGTCTTCACCCAGCATGTCGATCAGTTCCTCCATCTGGTCGGCAAAAGAGACAACCTCGCCACGGCCAAAATCAATCAACCCGTCGGTAATCCCATAGCGCTGCGCCCGCCAACGGTTTTCGCTGACCAAAAACCGGTCATAGATTCGCCAACGCTGATTGTGGGTGCGCAGCCGGTACAACATCCGCATCAGGCACTGGGTGACGGCTGCCAGCGTCAGCGCATCTTCCATGCGCGGTGATACATCACAAATCCGGCTTTCCAGCGTCGGAAAACGCGACGACAGGCGCAAATCCCACCAGATTTTGCTGGTGTCCTG
The DNA here is from genome assembly GCA_964480735.1 of uncultured Rhodobacterales bacterium. GTDB lineage: Bacteria > Pseudomonadota > Alphaproteobacteria > Rhodobacterales > Rhodobacteraceae > UBA5972. Next base: position 606 of record CAYZQS010000114.1, on the reverse strand, counting down.
GATCAATCCACTGTCGATGATCATCTGGACCGAGCGCTGGTATTCGCCAAAACTGGTAAAGCGCGGCGGCAGGCCGGTGCGGGGCAGGTTGTCAAACACCGCCAACCGGTAAGAGGCAAGGCCGGTATCGCGGCCCTGCCAGAATGGCGACGAGGTGCTTAGGGCCAGCAAATGCGGCAGGAAATAGGGGAACTGGGCCAGCAGATCGATGCGGGTTTCGTCGTCCTCGATGCCCACATGCACATGCATGCCGCAAATCAACATCCGCCGGGCCACGCCGCCCAGATCTTTTTCCAGCGTGCGATAGCGTTCTTTATCAGTGAACAGTTGCTCGCTCCATTTGGCGAACGGGTGGCACGAGGCCGCCATCGGGGCCAGCCCGTAATCCCTGGCGTGTTTGGAAATACAGGCCCGCAGACGCTTCAGGTCGTCCCGCGCCTGTCCAACGGTCTGGCAGACCTTGGTGCCGACCTCGATCTGACATTGCAGGAATTCCGGGCTGACTTGTCCCTGCAACTCATCCACGCATGCGGTCATCAGCCCTTCCGGTGCTTTGACCAAATCCAGCGATTTGGCGTCAACCAGCAGGTATTCTTCTTCGATTCC
>CAYZQS010000113.1:0-8203 GCA_964480735.1 uncultured Rhodobacterales bacterium | reverse complement strand
ACCATATCGGCACCGGCCTGACCAACCACGTTGATCTTGGCCAGATTTGTTTGCACGTCGGCCATTTTGGCCTGCATTTCCTGCGCCTGTTTCATGACTTTCGCCATGTCACCAAGCCCGCCCAGTCCTTTAAGCATATTCGTTCCTTTTGTGTTAATCGCGTTCAAACGGGTCCCAGTCGTCATCCACATCATCGGGATCAATGGGCACCACGTTTTCGGTGTTGTCCTCTGTATCGGTTTTCACGTCTCGGATTTCGGCGTTTGGAAAGGCGGCAAATACCGCTTTTACCATCGGATGCGCCAGCGCCTGTGCGTGCAGGTCGTTGCGGACTTCCTGACGCGCTTCGCCAATGGTCTGGCCGCCGCCGGACGATACCACGCTGACGCCCCAACGCACGCCGGTCCAGCTTTGCAGGCGCGAGGCAAGGCGCGGGGCCAGGTCTTTGGGGGCGTTTGGCGTCATCTCAAATTCGATGCGCCCCGGGGTGTATTTGGCAAGGCGCAGGTTGTCTTCGACCTCGACCAGCAGTTTCATATCGCGGTTGGCGCGGATCAGGTCGACCACCTGTTCAAACTGCATATAGCGGGCAAGGGCCGCGGTTGGTGCGGGCTCTGCCAGTTGCGCGGTGGCACCGGTTGGTGCTGTGGTTGTGCCGGGCGCGGGCGTCAGTGAAGCGCGCCGCGATGAACCACCACCGGTTGGCGCAGGCGCACCACCACCCCCTGGCGCAGGCGGTGTTGGCGCGTTTTCCAGTTTTCGCACCAGTTCTTCGGGTGTGGGCAGTTCAGCCACATGGGTCAGGCGGATCACTGCCATTTCAGCCGCCATCATGGCGTTGGGGGCCTGCGCCACCTCTTCCAGTGCGACCAGCAGCATTTGCCACATGCGCGACAGGGCCCGCATGGGCAGGGCTTTGGCCATTTCGCCACCCCGCAGGCGTTCGTCCGGGTTAACGGTGGGGTCTTCCGCAGCTTCGGGCGTGATTTTGATGACGCTGGTCCAATGGGTGATTTCCGCCAGATCGCGCAGCACCGCATTTGGATCGGCGCCGTCCGCGTATTGTCCCGAAAGCTCTGCCAGTGCCGCAGCGGCGTCGCCTTTCATGATCAGATCAAACAGGTCCAAAACCCGGCCCCGATCGGCCAGCCCCAGCATGGCGCGCACCTGATCGGCGGTGGTTTCTCCGGCCCCGTGGGCAATCGCCTGATCCAGCAGGGATTGTGCGTCGCGTACAGAGCCCTCGGCGGCCCGCGTAATCAGGGCCAGCGCGTCGTCAGCAATGTCCGCTTTTTCCAGCCCGGCAATTTTACGCAGGTTTTTGATCATCACCTCGGGTTCTATCCGGCGCAGATCAAAGCGTTGGCAGCGGGACAGCACCGTGACCGGAATTTTGCGGATTTCGGTGGTGGCGAAGATGAATTTGACGTGTTCGGGCGGTTCTTCCAGGGTTTTCAGCAGGGCGTTGAAGGCCTGCGTTGACAGCATATGCACTTCGTCGATGATATAGATTTTGAACCGCGCAGAGGTTGCGGAATAATGCACGCTTTCGATGATTTCGCGGATGTCGCCAACACCGGTGCGGCTGGCCGCGTCCATTTCCATGACGTCTACGTGGCGGCCTTCGGCGATGGCCACGCAGGGATCACATTTTCCGCAAGGCGCAACCGTCGGTCCGCCTTTGCCGTCAGGACCGATGCAGTTCATTCCCTTGGCGATGATCCGTGCGGTTGTGGTTTTGCCCACCCCGCGCACACCGGTCATAACAAAGGCATGGGCAATCCGGTCGGCTTCAAACGCATTTTTCAGGGTGCGCACCATCGCGTCCTGCCCGATCAGATCGGCGAAGGTTTCCGGCCGGTATTTGCGGGCCAACACCTGATAGGACGGGGTTTTCGCCGACTGTTTTGTCATATTTTCGGACGCTGATTCATAGATCGACAACATAACAACCACGCCGGTGAAATGCGAGTCTGCGTGCTGAGATATTTGAAGATTTGTTCCGCCGTGTTTCCGGCGAAAAATTTGGCTTGAGCAAGTGCTCCAGAAACAGGTGAGAGGCTGGACAACGACCCAAACGGGAACTCGTTACGGCTGCTTCCTTCCGGATCTGACCGGGTTGGCGAGGCGTTCGCCCGCGCCAACCTCTCGGCCCGGTATTTAAGACCGGGCGGGCGGAAACTCAAGGGATAGTTGATTGAACAAGTATCTTCCGCGTGCCAGATATGCGGCAACGGGAGATTTAAATGCGCGATGCAGAGAATGTGACATTTGGCGGGTCCGGCTTTGACCGGGCCACCCATTTTCGCAAAGATGAAAAAGCAATTGCCGGATTGGCGAAAAAGGCAGACGCACGGGCGATGGCGGTCTGGCGCGGCAAACCCTTGGTCAGTGGTGAAAAAGCCAATACCATCGTTTGGCTGCCGATGGATCACGCCATCCTTTCAGACGGCACACCGCAGGTGTTTTTGGGGCTGGACGGAAAAGCACCACGCTTTGCGGCTGATGTATCGGCGTGGCTGCCTGAAAACACCGATTTGAACACAATCGGTAGTTTTTTTGATGCCTCTGAACAGGTTCACCCGCAAGCGCCAAAAGGTGCCCGGTATGTTGATCTGCGGCGGATCATGGCACGGTTGTCAGCCCAGCACGCAGAGCTTGCCGCCTCTGCCGTTGGCCTGTTCACCTGGCACCGAAATCACCGGTTTTGCAGCCGTTGCGGCAAGACGACAAGAGTTTCGCTGGCCGGTTGGCAAAGGCGGTGTGAGGATTGTAATGCCATGCATTTTCCCCGCGTTGATCCGGTGGTGATCATGCTGGTGACGCTGGGAAATGATGTTTTGGTTGGCCGTTCGCACAGCTGGCCGGAGGGCATGTACTCGCTTTTGGCCGGGTTTATGGAGCCCGGCGAGACCATAGAGGCGGCGGTGCGGCGGGAGGTATTGGAGGAAAGCAATGTCAAAATCGGGCAGGTTGATTATCTGGCCAGCCAGCCCTGGCCGTATCCGTCTTCGCTGATGATCGGTGCCCACGGGCATGCGTTAAGCCGGGACATAATGCTTGATCCGGTAGAGCTGGAAGACGCAAAATGGGTGTCCCGCGAAGAGATGATGGCGTCGTTGCACGGTGCAACTGACGTCTCGATGGCGGCGCGCAAAGGCTCGATCGCGCATTTTTTAACCAAGAGATGGTTGTCAGACACCTTGGATTAATGCACATGGAGTAAAATATAGTCGTGGTTTTATTATAGCAGGCCCTATGAAATTTTCAGTTGCGACAGATTTTGAAGCCCCGCTCCAGCACGCATTTACGTCATTTTCGGATTTTGAGGGGTTTGAACGATACGGTTTGCGTGCTGGTGCCCAGATTGAGCGGGTAGATGACTTGACCGAGCCCAGCCGCGGCATGATGTGGAAAATCAAGACGGTTTACGCTGGAAAAGTTCGTAAACTGGATGTTGAATTGATCGATTTTGAACCGTATCAGCACATCGAATTTATCGCCAATTCGCCCGGTTTTGAAGGGTTGATCACTATTGATCTGGTGTCCTTGTCGGTCAATCGAACGCGGGCCAATGTAAGTGTGGACGTCAAGCCGACATCGATTTCCGCACGCTTGCTGATCCAGTCATTTCGCTTGACGAAATCGTCGTTGACCAAGCGGTTTTCCGCGCGGATGGACAGGTTTGGTGCGAAAATCGAAGATAACTATCGGGAAATCTCTGCGTAAAGAGGGAACGTCCGGCGGGCCGGAAATATTCAGGCTGTCCGGGGATCGTTTTCCCGTTGATCGGTCCGGAACCTGACGAATTCTTGCACAGCTATACCGATTGCAACGCGCCGCGTCCGGCGGGGTAAACCCCCAATATTTTGACGAATGAGGTGAAATAGGCCAGTTCTTCCATTGCAAGGCGCACGTTTTCGTCCTCTGGGTGGCCTTCGATATCGGCGTAAAACTGGGTGGCGGCAAAAGACCCGCCGACCATATAGCTTTCAAGTTTGACCATATTCACACCATTGGTGGCGAAACCGCCCATCGCCTTGTAAAGCGCTGCCGGGATGTTGCGCACGCGGAACACGAAGGTTGTCATCATTTTGTCACCCCGGCAGGTGTGATCAGCCTGTGGTGACATAATCAAAAACCGGGTGGTGTTATTTTGCTGGTCCTCGATGTGCCGCGCCAGCACGTCAAGGCCATAGATGTCCCCGGCCAGTTCAGAGGCCAGTGCTGAGGTGCCGGGCAGGCCTGCGTTGGCGATCTGTTTTGCCGAACCCGCGGTGTCAGCGCCGGTTATGGTGCTGATCCTATGGGCGGCCAGAAAATCACGGCACTGGCCCAGCAAAACGGTGTGGCTGGTGGTGGTTTTAATTTGCTCCAGCGTGCTGCCTTTGGGGGCCAGCAGATTGATGTGAACCCGAACAAATGCCTCGTTCACAATATGCAGGCCACTTTCCGGCAGCAGATGGTGAATGTCAGCCACCCGCCCGTAGGTGGAATTTTCAACCGGCAGCATGGCCAGTTGTGCCTGCCCGGAGTGCACCGCCTCTATGGTTTCTTCAAAAGTAGAACAGGCCAGCGGATTATAGTCTGGCAGGGCCTCAACACAGGCCTGATGCGAATAGGCGCCGGGCTCTCCCTGGAAAGAAATGATCTTTGATTTTGTGGCCATGATTTGATTCGTTTTGATTGCATTTTCGCGGGCGATTGGTCGCGTTTTCTATACCTTGCATTCCGTCAGGGGAAGACGCTAGAAGATGCGAAATTTCAAAAGTCACTTACCCTGCACCATAGGCTGATCATGATTGACACGACCACTATCACCAAATACGCGGCCGGCATTTGCGGCGCATTGCTGATTTTCCTGTTGTTGAATTGGGGTGCTGAAACCATGTTCTTCAGCGAGCCCGGCCACGGCGAGCACGCCGAAGCGGCCTATGTGATTGAAGTTGAGGAAGAAGAAACCGAAGAACCCACAGAAATGGCAGAAGAAGATAATGCTTTTGCAGCGGCGCTGGCAGCGGCGGATGCAGAAGCTGGTGCCAAGGTCTTTTCCAAGTGTAAGGCCTGTCACAAACTTGAAGAGGGCAAAAAGGGCGTTGGGCCAAGTTTGTTTGGTGTTGTTGACCGCGACATTGCCAGTGTTGACGGTTACAAATATTCCGAGGCACTTGCCGGAACCGACGGTGACTGGTCCACGGCCAACCTGAACGCCTTTATCACCAATCCAAAAGATTTTGCCAGCGGCACAAAAATGAAATTCAAGGGACTGAAAAAGGAAAGTGACCGCGCAAATCTGATCGCGTATCTGTCGACCATCGGCAACTGACCCCAGGTTTAAGCGCAGAAATGTTGAAAACCGCCCGTCGATTGGGCGGTTTTTTGTTGCGTGGGTAATGATTTGCCGAATGTGACATAAACTTCACAGATTCGCGTCTTGCATGTTAACCTGCGGCGAACTTACGTTAATATTAATCAAATTGTGTCTATGGTCCGATTTGCAGCGAACGGAGGAACGTTAAATGATGATGTCACGCGGGAAAGCCAAAGCCACCGTAAAACTTGCACCAACGGATTTTGGCAGACGCATGTTGATGGCCATTCCGGTTGCGGTGGTTTTGGCCGCTGTGTTGCTGCAACCGTTGATGGCGCAGGACAACATCATCAAATCCCACGGGATTTCCACCTTTGGTGAGCTGAAATATCCGGCTGATTTCAAACATCTTGACTATGTGAACCCGGATGCGCCCAAGGGTGGGGATTTTTCCACCTGGGGGTTTGGCACGTTTGACAGCTTGTCACCTTACATTCTGAAAGGTCAGGCGGCTTCGCTGTCAACGGTGTTTTTTGAAAGCCTGATGACCGGCACGGCGGACGAGCCGGATTCCTTGTACGGGCTGGTGGCCGAAAGCATTGAATATCCGGAAGACCGCAGCTGGGCGATTTTCAACATGCGTCCAGAAGCAAAATTTTCTGACGGTACGCAAGTGACAGCCGAAGACGTGGTATTTTCGTTTAACGTGCTGATCGAAAAAGGTATTCCCAGTTATAAGGTTACGCTGAGTGATTTTGAAAAAGTAGAGGCGCTGGACACCCACAAGGTTAAGTTTACCTTCAGGGAAGGTGCCGCCACCCGCGAGTTGCCGATGACGGCGGGCAGTTTGCCGATCTTTTCCAAAGCCTATTACGCGGATCGTGATTTTGCCGAGAGCACGCTTGATCCGCCGCTGGGATCAGGCGCTTACGTGCTGGATAAGGTGGACCCGGGCAAGACCATTTCCTACCGGCGGCGCGACGATTATTGGGGCGCTGATCTGCCAATCAATCAGGGACGCGAGAATTTTGATACGATAACCATCGAATATTACGCCGATTATACAGCGGCCTTTGAAGGCTTTAAGGGCGGGTCTTACAATTACCGCGAGGAATTTTCGTCCAAGGTTTGGGGCACGGCGTATGACTTCCCTTCTTTGCAGAAAGGGTACGTCATCAAAGAGCAGATTCCGGATCAAAACCCGTCTGGCACGCAGGGGTTCTGGTTTAATCTGCGGCTTGAAAAGTTTCAGGACCCGCGGGTTCGCGAGGCGCTTGGCATGGTGTTTAACTTTGAGTGGTCAAACGAGGCGCTGTTTTACGGTATCTACAAACGCACGGACAGTTTTTGGGAAAACTCCTATTTGCAGGCGGAAGGCCTGCCAAGCGAGGCGGAACTGGCGCTGTTGGAACCGCTGCGCGCGGATTTGCCGGACAGTGTCTTTGACGCGCCCGCCTTTGTGCCGGCGGTTTCAAAACCAAAACAGCTGGACCGCGCCATTATGCGTCGGGCGGGTAATCTTTTGGATGCTGCCGGTTGGACCGTGGTGAATGGCAAGCGGCAAAATGCCGAAGGCGAGCTGTTGAGCATCGGCATCATGAACGACAGCCCGTCGTTTGAACGCATCATCAATCCATATATTGAAAACCTGATCAAGCTGGGCGTTAATGCTTCAATGATCAGCGTTGACAACGCCCAATCGGCGGAACGTGAAAAGAACTATGATTTTGACATCACCACGCGACGGTATGTGATGAGTTTGACGCCGGGGCTTGAGTTGCGTTCGATCTTTTCCAGCCAGACCGCGCGTACGCCGGGATCGCGCAACGTGATGGGGCTGGAAAACGCCGCCATTGACGCGCTGCTGGTGGATGTGGAAACCGCCAAAACACGCGAAGAGCTGAACGTGGCGGTCAAGGCGCTGGACCGGGCGCTGCGCTCTTTGCACATCTGGGTGCCGCAATGGCACAATTCATTCCACAACATCGCCTATCAGGACGTGTTCTCGCGGCCCGAGAACCTGCCGCCTTTTTCGATGGGCGTGATGGATTTCTGGTGGTATGACGAGGAAAAAGCGGCGCGATTGCGCGCGGCCGGGCAACTGTAAGCCAAAGGGAACCTCCCCGTTATGGGTGCCTATATCCTGCGTCGCATTCTGCTGATGATCCCCACGTTGTTCGGCATCATGGTGGTGAATTTTGCCCTGATCCAGTTTGTGCCCGGCGGGCCGATAGAGCAGATACTGTCACAGCTTGAAGAACAGACCTCGGCCACCGACCGGATTGCCGGTGGCGGCTCTGAAGTGGGCGGAGGCAACGACAGCGAATATCAGGGTGGTAAAGGCCTGCCCGAGGATTTCATCAAAGAGCTGGAAGTGCAGTTTGGTTTTGACAAGCCTCCGGTTGAGCGGTTTTTTTTGATGATGACCAATTATCTGCGGTTTGATTTTGGCGAAAGCTATTTCCGGTCAATCTCTGTGATAGACTTGATCGCCGAGAAACTGCCGGTCTCTATCACACTGGGGCTTTGGGCGACGCTGATCGCCTATATCATCTCTATCCCGCTGGGCATTCGCAAGGCGGTATCGGATGGTTCACGGTTTGACACCTGGACAAGCGGCGTGATCATCATGGCCTATTCAATCCCCAGTTTTTTGTTCGCCATTATGCTGTTGGTATTCTTTGCCGGCGGGTCCTATTACAAATTGTTCCCGCTGCGCGGACTGACGTCGGAAGGGTTTGCCGATCTCAGCACATTTGCGCAGATCAAGGACTATTTGTGGCACATCACCCTGCCGGTATTGGCGATCACCATCGGGTCTTTTGCCACGCTGACGCTGCTGACCAAAAACTCGTTTCTGGACGAGATCAAAAAGCAATATGTGATCACCGC
>CAYZQS010000112.1:0-8229 GCA_964480735.1 uncultured Rhodobacterales bacterium | reverse complement strand
CTTTGGATTGCAAGTGTAATGGATGTTTGGTTCGCAAAATCAGGATTACAAACTAATTTTACCAATTGATAAAAAAATAATACCTGTTAGACTTTTGTCAGGTCAACCGGGCGCTTTGATCAGCGCTTGCAGAAACTGGATGTGCAAATGCCAAACTCACCGTCCACCCCCGGTATTGTAACAGGGCGCCTGTCTGCTGACGCGATTGCGGAAAATTTTGCTGACCTGCACCCGCCTTTGAACGCCCACGAGGCGCTGGTGGCGGCGGACCGTTGCTATTTTTGTCACGACGCACCGTGCATGCAGGCCTGCCCGACCACAATCGATATTCCACTGTTTATCCGGCAGATATCCACCGGCACGGCGGATGCGGCGGCCAAGACGATATTTGCCCAGAATATTCTGGGCGGCATGTGCGCCCGGGTGTGCCCGACGGAAACCCTGTGCGAAGAGGTTTGTGTGCGGGAAACAGCTGAAGGCGCGCCTGTTGAAATCGGGCGGCTGCAACGTTATGCCACCGACGGCATGATGGCGAAGTCGCATCCGTTTGCGCGGGCGGCGGACAGTGGCGGGAAAGTTGCGGTTGTAGGCGCGGGGCCTGCGGGACTGGCCTGTGCCCACCGGTTGGCGATGAAGGGTCACAGCGTTACCGTTTTTGACCGCCGGGCCAAGGGCGGTGGTCTGAACGAGCACGGTATCGCAGCTTATAAATCGGTGGATGGGTTTGCCCAGGACGAACTGAACTGGCTGTTGGGGATAGGTGGCATTGCCACTGAATATGGCAAAAGTCTTGGTTCTGAGATGTCGCTGGCTGATTTGCAAAGCGGATTTGATGCGGTGTTTCTGGGCATGGGGCTGGGCGGCGTCAATGGGCTGGCGGTCGATGGTGCACAGCGGGGCGGCGTTGGCGATGCGGTGGATATGATTGAGAGCTTGCGACAGTCGGCTGACGGGACTGAACTTGGCGTCGGTCGCAATGTTGTGGTGATTGGCGGTGGCATGACGGCGGTGGATGCGGCGGTTCAATCCAAATTGCTGGGCGCGGATGATGTGGTGATGGTTTACCGGCGCTCAAAGGCCGCGATGGCCGCGTCGGAATTTGAGCAGGATCTGGCCACGTCCAAGGGTGTTCGGATCATCTATAACGCCCAACCGGAAGCGGTGACCGATGAAGGCGTGGTATTTGAAAGGACTGAAACCAAAAACGGTAAACTGACCGGCACCGGCGAGCGGTTTGAGCTGGCGGCGGATCAGGTGTTGCGGGCGATTGGGCAGACGCTGAGCGGCGCACCGGAGGTGCTGGAATTGGATGGCCGCAAGATCAAGGTGGACGGGTCCGGGCGCACGTCGGTGGCCGGTGTTTGGGCCGGTGGGGACTGCGCCAGCGGTGGCGATGATCTGACGGTAACGGCGGTGGCCGAAGGGCGGGACGCGGCGGAAGACATGCACGCGGCGTTGACATGAGGCGGATGGTGGCTCTGGCGGCAGGCGTGTTTCTGGCCTCTCCGGCGTTGGCTGAGATGCCGGAAAGGATAATCGGCAACTGGTGCATGGGCGACAGTGGCGAAGTCATGCGCGTGGACGCATATGGCATTGGCTTTAACGAGAATTTCGTCTGTCAGATATCGAACTTTGCTAATAGCGAGACCGGATTTGAAGTGGACCTGTCCTGCGCGAACACGATCATCTACGAGGGCGAGATCGTCAGGATGGACCAAAAAGACACCCGCCTTGAGGTTGACTATATCAACCCCTCGGAAATGCTGGGCCGCATGACTGATTTGGCACAGGGCGCACCGGTTGAGACCGTTGAATTTAAGCGCTGCGAATGAAAGCGCGAAAGGAGAACCATCATGGCTGATCTGCGAAGTGAATTTGTCGGCATCAAATCCCCCAACCCGTTTTGGCTGGCCTCAGCACCGCCAACGGACAAGGAATACAACGTGCGCCGGGCGTTTGAGGCCGGGTGGGGCGGTGTAGTCTGGAAAACCCTGGGCGAGCCGGGGCCACCGATTGTGAACGTGAACGGGCCGCGATACGGCGGAATTTACAGTGCGGACCGGCGCTTGATCGGGCTGAACAATATCGAGCTGATCACCGACCGGCCATTGGAAATCAATCTGCAGGAGATCAAGGCGGTCAAGCGGGACTGGCCGGACCGGGCAGTTGTGGTTTCCCTGATGGTGCCGTGTGAGGAAGCGCCGTGGAAGGCGATCCTGCCGATGGTGGAAGACACCGGGGCAGACGGGGTGGAACTGAATTTTGGTTGCCCACACGGCATGGCCGAACGGGGCATGGGGTCTGCGGTTGGGCAGGTGCCGGAATATATCGAGATGGTCACGAAGTGGTGCAAGCAATTCACCCGCATGCCGGTGATTGTGAAACTGACGCCCAATATCACCGACATTCGCATGCCTGCGGAGGCGGCGCAGGCGGGTGGGGCGGACGCGGTTTCGCTGATCAACACGATCAATTCGATCACTTCGGTTGATCTGGATCTGTTTGCACCGGAACCAACCATAGACGGGCATGGTGCGCACGGGGGATATTGCGGCCCGGCGGTGAAACCCATTGCGCTGAATATGGTGGCCGAGATCAAGCGCAGCAGCGAGACCGCCGATTTGCCGGTGTCCGGTATTGGCGGGGTTTCCAACTGGCGCGACGCGGCAGAGTTTCTGGCACTGGGTGCTGGCAATGTGCAGGTGTGCACGGCGGCGATGACCTACGGGTTTAATATCGTCAAAGAGATGATCTCGGGGCTGGATCAGTGGATGGACGAGGCCGGGCACGAAAGTGTTGCCAGCGTGGTGGGTCGTGCGGTGCCAAAAGCCCGCGACTGGCAGGATCTGAATTTGAATTACATCGCCAAGGCGCGGATTGATCAGGACAGTTGCATCAAATGCGGACGGTGTTTTGCGGCCTGCGAGGACACGTCGCATCAGGCGATTTTTGAAACCATCGACGGCGTGCGCGCCTTTGAGGTGAATGATGCGGAATGCGTGGCGTGTAATCTGTGCGTTTTGGTCTGTCCGGTGGAAAATTGCATCTCAATGGTTGCGCTTGAACCGGGGGAAACCGACACGCGCACCGGTAAAACCGTTGAAGCGGATTACGCCAATTGGACCACCCATCCCAATAATCCGATGGCGGTGAAAGCCGCTGAATAAGGCGCTCTGCGCTCCCTTGCGGGCGCTCATCGCTTAAGCGGTGTGTGGCCGACAGGCCCAAAGAGCGGTTCGGCAGGGAGAGGGGGGCTGGCTGCCCTCCGGGGGGAGTATTTTGCAAAGGTGAAATAGCAGGGGTTTGCGGGCCTTCGTCTTGCGTTATCCGATGCTGATCACCGGATTGCGCAGCGTGCCGATGCCGGAAATGCCGCATTCAATCACATCTCCGGGCCACATCCATTCCTGCGGGTCGCGCCCGGCACCCACGCCCTCTGGTGTGCCCGTTGCAATGACGTCGCCGGGTTCAAGCGTGATGCCCCTGGACAGATCAGCAATCAGTTCATTTACTTTGAACAACATCTTGGCGGTATTTGAGCGCTGTTTTTCCACGCCATTTTTGGTCAGCCACAGGTCCAGGTTTTGCGGATCGGGAATGTCGTCGGCTGTGACGATACAGGGGCCAAAGGGCGCATAGCTGTCCTGACCTTTGGAGTATATCCACTGGCCGGCCCGGCGGTTGTCGCGGGCGGAAACATCAACAATAACCGCATATCCAAACACATGGCTTAAAGCGTTTGCCGCTTCAATTCTGGTGGCCCTGGTGCCGATGATGACCGCCAACTCCACCTCCCAGTCCAACTGTTGGGTCAAGGCCGCGTTGTGCTGTATCGGATCACCGTCAGCGATTATGGCGGTTGGCGGTTTGGAAAACACCACCGGTTCTTTTGGCAGTTGGTCGTTGGTATCAAGGGCGGTTGAACTTTCGGCAACATGCGCCAGGTAATTCAGACCGATCCCAAAGATGTTTTTTCGCGTTCGGGGAATAGGGGCCAGCAGGGTGACATTTGCCTGCGGCGTTGCAACGCCCAGTGGCCAGTCTTTTGCCGCGCTTTGCAACAAAGCAGAAGTTGCGGTGACCGCCGTTGGGCCCAGATCAATGAAGTCCAGCATCGTGGCGGGCAAAGCCACGCCAACCGCCTGTCCAAACGCGTTCAGATCAACGACCAGATCATCGATTATGGCGCCAAGACGCCCGGCGTCGTCAGGTTTCTTGCGATAGGTGACAAGTTTCATTGATTTTCCCCGGGCTTTGGTGGTGGTAACCTACTGTCGGCCGTTATTTCCTGATGCGTTAGGCATGCCCCGTCGTAACTCGAGATCCCCGCACCCGGAAATTCGCCTTAAGGGGCCAAGCCTAGCACGTGAGACCGCAGGGTCAACCGCGGCGGGCAGCAACCGGCAACGCCTGCTTTCACCCGATGGAAATATTGGCTATGCCAAGTCAGAAACCCAGATGGAAAGCGGCGACATATGGCCATATCAACCGAACAAAGCCGTGGCCATCTGGCGATGCTGCTGTTTTCCGCTTTGGTTGCCGGATCATTCAGCCTTGGGGTTATTGTTGCGGATGAGGTTGCGCCGGTTGCCTTGATGGCGGCGCGGTTTTTGATTGCCGGGGCGGTGATCGGTTGCTTTGTGGCAGCGGGGCCGGGATTTCGGCGGCGGGATTTTGTGGCGCTGTGGCGGTATCTGATCCTTGGCGGGCTGTTTGCCGGATATTTTGTATTGATGTTTGAGGGGCTGAAAACCGCAGGCGCGGTTTCGGCGGCGGCGGTTTTTACGCTGACACCCCTGATGTCTGCCGGGTTTGGTTATGTTTTGCTGCGCCAGATTACCACGCCGCGCATGGCGATGGCGCTGAGCCTTGCCGCCCTTGCTGCGCTGTGGGTGATTTTTCGGGCTGACATTGCCGCGATCCGTGCCTTTGATATCGGACGGGGAGAGGCGATATATTTCATCGGCTGCATTCTGCATGCTTTGTATACGCCGATGGTGGCAAGGCTGAACCGGGGCGAAAGCCCGGTGGTGTTCACTTTTGGTATGATGGTGGCGGGGTTTGTCGTGCTTTCGATTTTTGGCGCAGGTAAGATCGTGCAGACCGACTGGATGGCTCTGCCGGGGATCGTCTGGATTACGCTGTTTTATATTTCCGTGTTCGCCAGTGCCGCCACGTTTGTTTTGTTGCAATACGCCACATTGCGCCTGCCGTCAGCCAAGGTGATGGCCTATACCTATCTGACGCCCGCGTGGGTTATCCTGTGGCAGGTGGCGCTGGGCAATGCCTGGCCGGCACCGCTGGTTTTGCTGGGTGTTGGGGCGACGGTTGTGGCGTTGCTTATCCTCTTGAAGGACGAAGCAACCGCGTGAACATTTCGCAAAGAAACTGTTTGGCGTCTTCAAAGCGGGTTGTCTTGGCGTTGCCCAGAATGGCGCTGACTTGAACATCAAAATCAGCATAGTGCTGCGTTGTCGCCCAGATTGAGAAAATCAAGTGATAGGGATCAACCTTGTTGATCATGCCGTCTTTTGCCCAGTGCCGAATAACGCTGACCTTTTGGTCCACCAGTTTTTTAAGGTTGCCGTCGATCTGGTCCATGATCCTTGGCGCGCCCTGCAATATTTCGTTGGCAAACAGGCGGCTTTCGCGCGGATAGTCCCGTGCCATATCCAGTTTGCGCACGATATAGTCGGTGATTTCCTCAAACGGGTCACCGTCTTCGTCGAGGTCTTCAAGCGGCGCCAGCCAGGTTTCAAGCAGCCGCTCTATCAGGCGCGCGTGGATGGCATCCTTGTTGTCAAAATAATACAGCAGATTTGGCTTTGACAGCCCGGCCTGAGTGGCGATCTGATCGATGGTGGAGCCGCGAAAGCCATTGTCTGAAAACACCTGCAGCGCGGCCTCCAGAATGGTTTCGGATTTTTCCCGCTGAATACGGGTTTGCGTTTTAGAGGCTGCTGCGCGTGCCACGGCTCTGCCCTGATTTTTTCGACCAATCGGTCAAAATAGAAAAGCACGGAACCGATGGTTTTGCAAGTGTTTCAGTTTTGCAAATCACAAAAGATTTGCGGAGTCACTGCGGATATTCGTGGCCAGACAGAACTGCGATTGGCGGCGCAAAACAAGACACGCCGGGCGTCATATTTTGTTTGACCGTCTGGTCAATATATGTTCCTGTTGGCAGAGCATACAACACGTGACAGCCTTGGCAAAAAAGGCGGTTTTAGGGGATGAAAAATGGCAGCGCCCAGCGACAATATGAAGATCAACAGCGACCGTCTGTGGGACAGCATCATGGAGATGGCCAAGATTGGCCCCGGGGTGGCAGGCGGCAACAACCGCCAGACGTTAACCGATGAAGACGGCGTTGGCCGTCAGCTGTTCAAGGACTGGTGCGAGGCCGCGGGCGCCAGCATGGGCCTTGATCAGATGGGAAATATGTTTGCACGCCGTGAAGGTACCGACGCGGAAGCGTTGCCAGTCTATGTGGGCAGTCACCTGGACACGCAACCTACCGGGGGGAAATATGACGGCGTGCTGGGGGTGCTTGGGGGCCTTGAGATCATTCGCTCCCTGAATGATCTTGGCATCAAAACCAAGCACCCCATCGTTGTGACCAACTGGACCAATGAGGAAGGCACCCGGTATGCGCCGCCGATGCTGGCTTCGGGCGTTTTTGGCGGGCAGCATACGCAGGAATTTGCCTATGCGCTTGAGGATGCGGACGGGAAGAAATTTGGCGACGAGCTGGCGCGGATTGGCTGGCGTGGGGATGAGGTGGTTGGTGCGCGAAAGATGCACGCGTTTTTTGAACTGCATATCGAACAGGGGCCGATACTGGAGGCCGAGGACAAGCTGATCGGGGTTGTCACTCACGGGCAGGGGTTAAGCTGGACGCAGGTGACGGTGACGGGGAAGGATAGCCACACAGGTTCCACACCCATGCCGATGCGCAAGAATGCGGGTCTGGGCATGGCGCGGATGCTGGAACTGGTGGACGGGATTGCGCTGGCAAACGCGCCGGATGCGGTGGGGGCGGCGGGGCATATCGACGTCTATCCCAATTCGCGCAATGTGATCCCCGGGCGCGTGGTGTTCACGGTTGATTTCCGCTCGCCTGATTTGGCGACGATCAAAGCGATGGAAGATAAGTTCCGCGACGGGGCGGCGATGATCGCCGGGGCCATGGGGCTGGGCGTGGCGTTTGAAAAAGTCGGCGGCTTTGATCCGGTGGAGTTTGATGCGGGCTGTGTTTCAGCGGTGCGGAATGCGGCCGAGCGGCTGGGGTACAGTCATCAAAATATTATTTCGGGTGCCGGGCATGACGCCTGCTGGATCAACGGAGTTGCGCCGACGGCGATGGTGATGTGCCCTTGCGTTGACGGGCTGAGCCACAACGAGGCTGAGGATATTTCGCAGGAGTGGGCGGCGGCGGGCGCGAATGTGCTGTTTCATGCGGTGGTGGAGACGGCGGGGATCGTCGAATGATTGCAGGGCAATCATTCAACGCCCCGGACTTGATCCGGGGTCTCTATGCTAAAGGCGCTGTGGTAAGAGGTCCCGCACCAGGTGCGGGACAGGGGTTACATTTCATTAACACTCCGGTGCCAAAGTCGGGCCATGCCATATTTCACGTACATCCTTGCCTCAAAATCCGGCAGAGCAATCTACGTTGGTGTGACGAACGACCTTCGCAAGCGCGTAGGTCAGCATCGCCGCGGCGCAGGGTCGGTTCACACCGCGAAATACAACATCCATCGGTTGGTTTATTTCGAGACGGACGAAGAATTGGATTTGGCGCGCGCTCGGGAATACAAACTGAAACGCTGGCGACGCAGCTGGAAAAACGCGTTAATAGAAAAAAACAATCCAAACTGGTCCGATTTGGTGATGGAGGTGCCTTTTTGACAGAGGCCCCGCATCACGTGCGGGGCGGGATACCTCTGGGCGGATCATCATGACCAAAGTCATCAAAGGCGGCACTGTCTGCACCGCCGACCGCACGTGGAAAACCGGCATACTGGCCATCCATTTTTCCGAATTGTTTGCCCTTTGATCCCGTTTAAACTATATAAGGAACTTGCGGGGCATTTTTGGTGCCGGAGGCAATTGTGTCGACTGACAATATCATACTGGAACATCTTCGCGCGATTCGCTCAAATGTGGACCGCCTTGTTGAGGATATGCACGAGGTCAAGCAGCGGCTTGGCTTTTTGGAAAACCAGT
>CAYZQS010000111.1:0-8278 GCA_964480735.1 uncultured Rhodobacterales bacterium | reverse complement strand
GAGAAATATTTTGACTTTAACTTTTATTCGTTCCGGTTATAGTCGCTGGCATGAAAAACAGCGCTGACAACGGAATTGACTCTGCCGCGGCATTCGCCCGCCAGCCGTCCGCGCTTTTGCTTCTTGGCTGCCTCTGAGCGTGCTGTCTTGGCGCGTCCGCTCAGGGGAACCGACACTACGCGCCCTTGAACACAGACAGAAACGCTAAGATAACAAACGAGATAATACCATGACAAGAAACGATAAATCCGAACAGGATCGGGTGGTCATATTTGACACCACCCTGCGCGACGGTGAACAATCACCGGGCGCCACCATGTCCCACAGCGAAAAGCTGGAGATCGCTGCGCTGCTTGATGACATGGGCGTGGACATCATCGAAGCCGGTTTTCCGATTGCCAGCGAGGGTGATTTTGAAGCGGTGACCGAGATTGCAAAACTGGCCAAGACATCGGTCATTTGCGGTTTGGCCCGCGCGGTCACCGGCGACATTGATCGCGCCTGGGAGGCGGTGAAACACAGCAAACGCCCGCGCATTCACACCTTTATCGGCACCTCTCCCTTGCACCGGGCCATTCCAAACCTAACGCAGGATGAAATGGCCGATGTGATCCACAACACCGTCACCCACGCCCGCAATCTGTGTGACAACGTGCAGTGGTCGCCGATGGACGCCACCAGAACAGAACATGACTACCTGTGCCGGGTGGTGGAGATTGCCATCAAAGCCGGGGCCACAACGATCAATATTCCAGACACCGTTGGTTATACCGCGCCGCGCGAAAGCTCCGATCTGATCGCTATGCTGATTAAGACCGTACCGGGGGCCGATGACGTCATCTTTGCCACCCATTGCCACAATGATCTGGGCATGGCCACGGCCAACGCGCTGGCCGCGGTAGAGGCCGGGGCGCGCCAGATTGAATGCACGATCAACGGCCTTGGCGAACGCGCCGGCAACACCGCACTGGAAGAGGTGGTGATGGCCATGAAAGTCCGCAACGACATTCTGCCTTATCACACGGGCATTGACACCACCAAGATCATTCAGGCCAGCCGCATGGTGGCCACAGTCAGCGGCTTTCCGGTGCAGTTCAACAAAGCCATCGTCGGCAAAAACGCCTTTGCGCATGAAAGCGGCATCCATCAGGACGGCATGCTGAAAAACGCCGAAAATTTTGAGATCATGCGCCCGGAAGACATCGGCCTGACGGAAACCAATCTGGTGATGGGAAAACATTCCGGCCGCGCCGCACTGCGGGCCAAGCTGGGGGACCTTGGCTACACGCTGGGTGACAACCAACTGCGCGACGTATTTGTGCGCTTCAAAGAACTGGCGGACCGCAAGAAAGAGGTGTTTGACGAGGACCTGGTGGCGCTGATGCAAGACAGCACGACAAGTGCCGCCCATGATCATCTGAAAATTGTTTCCCTGCGGGTGGTCTGCGGCACCGAAGGCCCGCAAACCGCCGATCTGGTGATGAGCATCGACGACGTTGACCACAAGGTCTCTGCCACCGGCGACGGCCCGGTGGACGCCACGTTTAACGCCGTGAACGCCCTGTTTTCCCACAGCGCCAGCCTGCAGCTTTATCAGGTCAGCGCCGTGACTGAAGGCACGGATGCGCAAGCGACGGTAAGCGTGCGACTGGAAGAAGACGGCAAGATCGCCACGGGTCAGTCAGCGGATACCGATACGGTGGTGGCCAGTGCGAAGGCTTACGTGAACGCGCTGAACAAGCTGCTGGTGCGGCGGATGAAAGGGGTGCCGGGGGTGGCAGTAAAGGTTGGAGAGTAAGCGCGATTTGTCATCCCCGCGAAAGCGGGGACCTCTTTCAAAGTGTGCCCCAGCCTGAAATGGTCCCCGCTTTCGCGGGGATGACATGTCTGCATGGCCGCGCGGCTTTAACAGCCACCGGATCAACCACTCTCTCGCATCTGGATAAACAAATGGCGGGCCCGCCGGTGCGGTTATGCCGAAAACGGAGCGTCAGCTCCGCGTCCATTCGATCTGTTGGGCTTGTCGGCGGCTTCTGGCGGCGTTACCCGCGTCAACGAAACCAAACAACCACTTTTGACGTCAGGCAGCGGTGTACCCCGCCCCGGTTAGGCAATCCTTAACCCTGCGAGCGCAGGGGCACGTGCAGACGCGCCAAACTCGACTACCGAAATCCGAAAGGCGGCATGGGCGACGGTGCGGTAATTCTCGGCGTGAATGCGCCCATCGCCCGCGCCAAAACCCCTTTACGGGCCAACGCGCAAAGCTTTATAACGTATGGATTCTGTGCGCCCGGGGGGCCGCAGGCGTGAAGGGGCCGGAATGATCTGGAATTCAGTGTAATGTTTGAGGCGTTTTCAGACCTGTTCTCGGCGGATATGGCCATTGATCTGGGCACCGCAAACACCCTTGTCTACGTCAAGGGCAAGGGCATTGTGCTGAACGAGCCCTCTGTGGTTGCCTATCACATCAAGGAACACCGCAAACAGGTGCTGGCGGTGGGCGAAGACGCCAAGCTGATGCTGGGGCGCACGCCCGGGTCAATCGAGGCCATACGGCCCATGCGTGACGGTGTGATTGCGGATTTTGACGTGGCCGAGGAAATGATCAAGCATTTCATCCGCAAGGTTCACAAGCGCACCACATTCACCAAACCCAAAGTGCTGGTCTGCGTGCCCCACGGGGCCACACCGGTTGAAAAACGTGCCATCCGGCAGTCGGTTCTGTCGGCAGGTGCGCGCAAGGCCGGGTTGATTGCCGAACCGATTGCCGCCGCCATCGGGGCCGGCATGCCGATCACCGATCCCACCGGCAGCATGGTGGTTGATATTGGTGGCGGGACCACCGAAGTTGCGGTGATTTCGCTGGCGGATATCGTTTACGCAAACTCGATCCGCGTCGGTGGTGACCGCATGGATGAGGCGCTGATTTCCTACCTCAGGCGGCAGCATAACCTGCTGGTGGGCGAGGCCACAGCCGAGCGGATCAAAACCTCCATCGGCACCGCGCGGATGCCAGAGGACGGGCGCGGAAATTCCATGGAAATTCGCGGGCGTGATTTGCTGAACGGCGTGCCCAAAGAAACCGAGATCACCCAGGCCCAGGTGGCCGAGGCCCTCAGCGAACCGGTGCAACAAATCAACGAGGCGGTGATGATCGCGCTGGAAGCCACACCGCCTGATCTGGCGGCCGACATCGTGGACCGCGGTGTCATGCTGACGGGTGGCGGTGCGTTGCTGGGTGATCTGGATCTGGCCCTGCGCGAGCAAACCGGGCTGGCGATTTCGGTTGCCGAGGAATCCCTCAGCTGCGTGGCTTTGGGCACCGGCAAATCGCTGGAATATGAAAAACAGCTGATTCATGTGATAGACTACGACAGCTGATCACAGTTTCTATGCCAAAAAAGGGGGTTTCCTTTGGCACGGGACCTAACCGCGGAAAAACAAATTGGCCGGTCAATCCGGCGGGTCCTGATCGGGCTGACCTTTGTGTTTTTGATCGCGACGTTCTTTTTCTGGCGCATTGATAATCCGCGGGTGGAACGCTTTCGCATCTCGGTGGTGGATAAGATTTTACCCAGTTTTGACTGGGCGTTGGTGCCGGCAACCAAAACCGCACGCATGATCGAGGATTTTCAATCCTACAACCGCATATACGAGCAAAATCAGGAACTCAGGCGCGAGTTGCAGCGCCTGAAGGGCTGGCGCGAGGCGGCGCTGCAACTGGAAGAGAAAAATGCCCGGCTGTTGCAGCTCAACAACGTGCGGCTTGATCCGAAATTCAGTTTTATCACCGGCGTGGTGCTGACAGATTCAGGCTCGCCGTTCAGCCGTTCGGCACTGGTGAATGTGGGCCGCAAGGACGGTATCGTCGACGGTTGGGCGGCGATGGACGGCTTTGGTCTGGTGGGGCGTATTTCGGGTGTCGGTGCCGGGGTCAGCCGGGTGGTGTTGCTGACCGACACCGACAGCCGTGTCCCCGTGACCATCCAGCCATCGGGGCAAAAAGCCATTATGGTCGGGCTGAACACCTCTGCACCGCAATTGCAATTTTTAACCAGCAAAGACGAGGTGCGGGCCGGGGACCGGGTGGTCAGTTCCGGCGACGGCGGGGTATTCCCTGCGGGGCTTTTGGCCGGGCACATCAACATCAACAGCGAGGGTCGCTTGATCGTGCGCTTGGCGGCGGATTATCAGCGCCTGGAGTTTTTGCGGATTTTACGCGCACCCAAAGGCGAGGCCGTGGGTGAATCAGACGCGCTGATTGGTCTGCAGAATGATCCGGTTGACACCCGTGCGGAGCAGGACGATGGCTGAACCGATCACGGTCAGCATCTGGTTTGGGCGCGTGCTGTTTTTGGGCTGCGCTTTTGCGCTTATTGTCATCAGCCTTGTGCCGTTTAACTTTAACGCGCCGGTCCTGACACCTCCGGATTTGCTGTTTGCGCTTACGTTTGCGGTGCTCTTGCGCCGCCCGGATTTTGCGCCGTTCTGGAGCCTGCTGATCATTTTTTTGGTCTCTGATCTTTTGCAGATGCGGCCCATCGGGTTGTGGAGTGCCATCGTGCTGGCGATTGCAGAGTTTTCGCGCCCCCAGGAATACAGATTTCGTGAATTGGCCTTTCCGTTTGAATGGGGGTTTGTGACCTTGATGCTGCTGGTCGCGCTGACGCTCAACCGGCTGGTGCTGACCGTATCCTTTGTGCCGCAGGTCGGGCTGTCGACGTTGCTATTGCATTTCGTGGCCACCATGCTGGCCTATCCGGCGGTCGTGGCGGTGGTTCACTATGGCTTGCGGGTGCGCAAATTCACGCCTGATCTGGCCGCAAAACTGGGGCATCGGCTGTGATAGCGCCAAAACGAAAACCCAGAAACGTGGGCAAACGACTGTCGCGCCGCACGATGATCCTGTCCGGCGCACAGGCCGGATTTGCCGGGCTGCTGGGGTTGCGGCTGTATTACCTGCAGATTGACCAGGCCGAAGAATACCGCCTTTTGGCGGAAGAAAACCGCATCAATATTGCGCTTTTGGCCCCGGCGCGGGGGTTGATCTATGATCGCAAGGGCGTGCTGATTGCCGGAAACGCCCAAAACTACCGGGTGGTTATTGTGCGCGAGCAGGCGGGCGACGTTCGCACGGTTTTGCAAAGGTTGGCCCAGATAATCCCGCTTTCAACTGAAGAGCAGGAAAAAACCATTGCCGAGATCAGACGCCGCTCTGGTTTTGTGCCGGTGATGGTGAAGACCAATCTAAGCTGGGCGGAAATCTCTGCGGTATCGGCCAACGCCCCTGCCCTACCCGGTGTTACGCCCGAAGTGGGCAATTCGCGGCGCTACCCGATGGGGGCGGATTTTGCCCATGTGGTTGGCTATGTGGGTGCGGTTTCCGATGCTGATCAGCAAAATCCGGACGATCAGGACCCGCTGCTGCAAATCCCGAAATTCCAGATCGGCAAAACCGGGATTGAGCGGAATATCGACCGGCCCCTGCGCGGGCTGGCGGGATCCAGACGGATCGAGGTTAACGCGGTTGGCCGGGTCATGCGCGAGCTTGACCGGCGCGATGGCGTGCAAGGTGCGGATGTGCAACTGACCATCGATCACAGCTTGCAGAACTATTTGCTGGCGCGGCTTGACGGGCAAAGCGCCTCTGCCGTTGTGATGGATATTCAAAATGGTGATCTGCTGGCGCTGGGGTCAACGCCTTCGTTTGACCCGAATAAATTCGTCGACGGCATTTCAATTGACGATTACGCGGCACTGACAGAAAATCCGCTGCGCCCCCTGCCCAATAAATCTGTTCAGGGCAACTATCCCCCCGGATCAACGTTTAAGATGATGGTGGCGCTGGCTGCGCTGGAAGAGGGTTTGATTGATCCGGAAGAGCGGATAACCTGCCGGGGATATCTGGAAGTTGGCAAAAGCCGGTTTCACTGCTGGAAACGCAGTGGTCACGGTGGCATGAATCTTCACGACAGTCTGAAAAATTCCTGCGATGTGTTTTATTATGAACTCGCCCAGCGCGTGGGTATAAAAAAGATCGGCGAAATGGCCCGGCGTTTTGGACTGGGTGAACATCTGGAACTGCCGGTTTCGGGCGTGTCCAGCGGTTTGATCCCGACCAAAGACTGGAAAAAACGGCGTAAGGGCAAGCCTTGGTTGATTGGTGACACGGTGAACGCCGCGATTGGGCAGGGGTTCGTGCTGGCAACACCGCTGCAACTGGCCACCATGACAGCGCGGATTGCCTCTGGGCGTGGGGTCTTACCGCGATTGATCAGTGCGATGGACGGCGAGAAACTGCCCACAGCACAGGCGGGTCTGTTGGGTATCGCAACCTCTTCTTTGCGGGCTGTGCGCGAGGGCATGTTCGCTGTGTCCAATGTGCGCGGCGGCACGGCCTATCGCACCCGCATCGCTGATAAATCACTGGCGATGGCCGGTAAAACCGGCACCTCGCAGGTGCGGCGCATCACGGCAGAGGAACGCCGCGCCGGTGTGACACGCAATGCTGATCTGCCCAGGGAGCGGCGCGACCACGCGCTGTTTGTCGGCTATGCACCCTTTGACAATCCCCGCTTTAGCGTCAGCGTTGTGGTGGAACACGGTGGCGGAGGCTCGACCGCAGCCGCACCAATTGCACGGGATATCATGTTGCAGGCGCTGCACGGTGGTTTGCCGCCGCTGGACGCCTATCCGGCATCACAGCGGGTGCGGATCAAAAACCAGCGCAAGGAATTGAAATTACGGCCACCGGGCAAACCGGCAACAGGAAATGGCCGCGCATGAGCTATTTGGTGCACAACCTGAAAACCGTTCCGGTTGGATTGCGCAAAGTGTTCTATTTGAACTGGCCGTTGATTGTTTTGATACTGGCGACAGCGGCGATCGGACTGACGATGCTGTACTCCGTGGCTGGCGGGTCCGTTGATCCCTGGGCGGTGGCGCAGGCCAAACGTCTTTTGGTTGGGTTGATTTTGATGTTTGTCGTGGCGTTTATCCCGATCTATTTCTGGCGCAACGTCGCCGGTTTGGCTTATCTGGGTTCGTTGCTGCTGTTGGTGTCGGTAGAGTTTTTCGGTGATGTTGGCATGGGGGCCCAGCGCTGGCTGGACCTGGGATTTATGCGTCTGCAGCCCTCTGAACTGATGAAAATCACCCTGGTGATGTTTTTGGCGTTTTATTATGACTGGCTTGATCTGGACAAGATATCAAAGCCGGTTTGGGTGATCCTGCCTTTGGTCATTATCGCACTGCCCGTGGTGCTGGTGCTGCGCCAACCGGATTTGGGAACTGCGATATTGCTGGCGCTGGGGGGGGCGGCCATGATGTTTCTGGCTGGCGTCAGCTGGCTGTATTTTGCCAGCGCCGGTGTGGCTTTTACCTCGTTGATCGGCACTGTGTTGCTGTCCCGCGGTACAGCTTGGCAATTGATCAAGGACTATCAGTTCCGGCGGATTGACACGTTTTTAGACCCGGCATCGGATCCGCTGGGTGCTGGCTATCACATAACGCAATCCAAGATCGCGCTTGGCTCGGGCGGCTGGTCCGGGCGCGGCCTGATGCAGGGCACTCAAAGCCGGTTGAATTTTCTGCCCGAAAAACAAACCGATTTCATATTCACCACTTTGGCGGAAGAGCTTGGGTTTGCCGGGGGTATTTTCCTGCTGACACTTTATGTGCTGATCATTGTGTTTTGCGTGATTTCGGCAATGGGCAACAAAGACCGCTTTGGCGCGCTGCTGACGCTTGGTTTGGCCAGCACGTTCTTCTTGTTCTTTGCCCTGAACATGTCGATGGTCATGGGTCTGGCGCCGGTGGTTGGCGTGCCCCTGCCGCTGGTGTCTTACGGTGGCACGGCGATGATGGTGCTGCTGATCGGCTTTGGCCTGATCCAAAGTGCGCATATTCACCGGCCAAGGTAGGGAGCCCACGATTTGACAGCGCAGGTTTTATATGCGGGCGAGCCGGATGAGTGGCCGGACTATCAGGCGGAACTGGCGGCAGCCTTTCAACGGGTTGGGGTGGACGTATCCCTGAGAAACGCGGTGGGTGACGCCGCTGACATTGACTATATCGTTTACGCACCCTCCAGCCCCATTCAGGATTTTTCGCCCTTCACGTCGCTGAAAGCAGTTCTCAGCCTTTGGGCGGGGGTAGAGGCGTTTCGCGGCAACAAAACCCTGACCAAACCACTGGCCCGCATGGTTGAAACCGGCATGATCGAGGGCATGGTCGAATGGGTTTTGGGCCATGTGATGCGCTATCATCTGGGGCTGGA
>CAYZQS010000110.1:0-8486 GCA_964480735.1 uncultured Rhodobacterales bacterium | reverse complement strand
CATCGTCCGATGACATGCTGTCTGACGTCATGGAGTCCGATGACGCATCGTCCGATGACATGCTGTCTGACGTCATGGAGTCCGATCCCATCTCTCCGGCGGCCATGTGAATAGCTTTTGTGGCCTCCGCCTGCATTTCCGCATCCAGCGCCGCAAACTCTGCACAGGTGATTTTTGAGAGATCAGGCTTGTGACTGGCTGCAAAAGCCGGAACTGTCAGCACCGTTACCAGTCCTGTAACACAAATTGTGTGGCATATGTTTTTCATCTTAGTCTCCTAATTTATTTGTCGCCACTTTGTGCGGCACCTTGCTATAGGAGCGGGGTCGGCAATATTTCAAATCAAGTTTACCAAACGTTTTTGCGAGCAAGTGAAACATTTGAAAATTCCGTTTGCCCCGAGGTTTGATCCCCGCGGATTGGCAAATTGAAAATAATATTGCAGATGTCGGCGGGAACAGTTGAGTGGCAGAATTGGTGCCTGGCAGGTGAGTTGACGGCAAACCGGCGGCCCAAAAATTTCGACAAATTTTTCCCGGATTGCCAAGGCGAACGCCATTCAGAAATCACGATTTAGCCCCGTTATATCAATCCGAGTTTCGCATACCGACGTGCAAGTTTACACGCGCATAACAGGCCGGTGGACCGGTCGACCGACCGACCGGCCAACTGGTGTACCGGTCGGTCAGTGTGCTGGTTGTCCGGTCGTCCGGTGCACTAGATTACTAGACCAATCGAAATACTGTTAAGGTGCTGTTGTATAGCTTTTTTTTACCATATCTCTCGAAAATATGTTGCGCAGAACCCGATGGTGCCGGTTCTCAATATTTGGTTTTTCAACGCTTGAACGAAGCGACCACTGCACATGCGCAGCGGCATCAAAGCACCTGCGGCTTGCAAAAAATCTAAGCCGGCACCAGGCGGTTTATCAGCACTTCGACCGTTGGCTTTTTTCCAATCAGGTCCCTGGCAATCTTGCACACCGCCTGCACAATTACCCGCTCTAACAGCTCGTCAGACAACAAAGTCTTCGCACCGGCCCGCGCGATCTGAATTTCCACACCCTCTTCCATCAATTCGGCCAAAGTTTTGTCCGTTCTGGCCCGCGGCAGTCCGGTGGTTTCAACCCAAACTCCGCCCAGCGGTTCGTCGTCTTCGTCGAAGATTATCGCAACCACCACACGTCCGTTCAACGCCATTTTGATCCGTTCAAGTATCACGCCATCCAAAGCACCAATCAACATATCGCCGTCAAGATAGGTGCGCCCAGCCTCAATCAGCTGCCTAACCACGGGCGCGTCGCCGGTCAGATCAACCATCGTGCCATTGGGCACCACTGTGCTGGCAATCCCGGCCTCAGTGGCAAGGCCCGCGTGGGCGCGCAAATGCCGGTGCTCGCCGTGCATGGGGATCAGCATCTTGGGTTTCATCAGGCGGTGAATGGTCTGCAGGTCCGGCCGGTTGGCGTGGCCGGAAACGTGATAGCTGCCGTCTTCGTCTTCCACCACATCAACGCCCAACGCGCTGTACTTATTGATAATATTAGCAACGCCCACTTCGTTTCCGGGAATTGTTTTGGATGAAAACAGGAACATATCCCCCTCTTTCACCGTAAAACCAAGATATTTGCCGTTGGCCAGTTGGGCCGAGGCCGCGCGGCGCTCGCCCTGCGACCCCGTAACCAGCAGCATCAGGTTTTCCCGCGGTATGTCGCCGGCGTCTTCCAGCGCCACCGTCGGCGGAAAATCCGTCAGAACCCCCGTGCCATGTGCATTTGCCAGCATGCGCTGCATGGACCGCCCCAAAACCACCACTGAACGCCCGGCGTCAACACCAGCCTGCGCCAGTGTTTTCAACCGTGCAACGTTAGAGGCAAATGTCGTGGCCACAACCATTTTGGGCGCGCTTTTGATCAGGTCGGTGATATTGGCACACAGCATTGATTCAGACCGGCCCGGTGCGGACGAAAACACGTTGGTGCTGTCACAGACCAGCGCCTGAATACCGTCCTTGGCAACTTCCCCCCAAAGCGCTTCATCATAAGGATCGCCAACCAGTGGTTCGACATCAAGCTTGAAATCACCCGTATGCACCACACGCCCGGCTGGCGTGTCGATGATCAAACCAGAGGCTTCAGGAATCGAATGCGCAACCGGCAGAAAATAAACCTTAAACGGGCCGCATTCC
This sequence comes from uncultured Rhodobacterales bacterium, assembly GCA_964480735.1. Taxonomy (GTDB): domain Bacteria; phylum Pseudomonadota; class Alphaproteobacteria; order Rhodobacterales; family Rhodobacteraceae; genus UBA5972. The sequence continues at coordinate 6,299 of CAYZQS010000110.1, read as the reverse complement.
ACCACCTCGGGCGTCGGCCCGATTTCATGCACCGCGTTTTCGTCCGCGCCCGCGTCCTCCATTTTTAACCGCGCAATCGCCGCTGTGAACGGTCGGCAATAAATCGGCGCTTGCAGTTTGCCGTGCATCAATCCGATGGCCCCGATGTGATCCTCGTGCGCGTGGGTGATAAAGATCGCTTCCAGCCGATCCGCACGCTCAATGATCCAGCTCATGTCGGCCATGATCAGATTAACGCCGGGCGTTGTGTCCATATTCGGAAACGTCACCCCGACATCCACCAGAATAAACCGCTCGTCATCCACTGGCCCGTAGCCGTAGACATAACAGTTCATTCCGATTTCGCCCGCCCCGCCAAGGGGCAGATAGATCAGCCGGTTTTCAGCCATAATCAGTCTTTCCGGTTAAATTTATCAATGACCACAAGGCCTTGCATGGTCAGGTCGCGTTCGACATGATCAAACAGACCTTCGTGCTGGTCAAACAAATTGGCCAGCCCGCCGGTGGCAATCACTTTCATCGGGCGGTTCCGTTCAACCTTGATCTCACGGTTGATGCCGTCGATCAGACCAATATAGCCCCAAAATACGCCAGATTGCATACAGGCCACAGTATTGGTGCCGATTACGTGTTCTGGGCGCGTGACGTCCACATGCGGCAGGGCAGCGGCAGCCTCGTGCAGGGCTTTGACCGACAGGTTGACCCCCGGCGCGATCACCCCGCCAATATAAGCCCCGTCCCTGGCCACCACGTCAAAGGTGGTGGCGGTGCCAAAATCAACGATAATCAGGTCACCGCCGTACTGATGAAAAGCACCAACGGTGTTGACCAGCCTGTCCGCCCCCACCTGGGTGTCCGCATCCACCCGCACATCCACCGGCAGATTGCAGTCGGGCTTACCCACCACCAAAGGTCGGCAGTTGAAATAACGATCCGACAGCACCCGCAGGTTATAAACCACCTGCGGAACCACGGACGAAATAATGACCTTGGTGATATCAACCGAAATGCCCTGCAGTTTCATCAATGTGTTCAGCCAGACGAAATACTCATCCGCCGTGCGTTGATGTTCAGTCGCACAGCGCCAGTCGGCGACGAAATCCGCACCATTGTGGATGGCAAAAACCGTGTTGGTGTTTCCAACGTCTATGGCAAGCAGCATGGGGTTACACTTTCGCAAAGAAAATATCAGCAGCGGCGATGGCGTGGCTGCCGCCACCGTCTTTTAGAACAAGCGCGCCGCTTTCGTCCACCGTCTGAAATGTGCCAGTGATCTGATTTTTCGCGGTTTTTGCCGTAATGACTTCACCCAGCCGCGCCGCATATGACAGCCATTTCTGCCGGATCGGGGCAAAGCCATAAGTGTTGAACTGGCTTTCAAATCGGGCGTATGCCGGTGCAAGACTGTCCAAAAACGTCTCTGGCTGAACGGTCACGCCGGTTTCCGCACGCAGGCTGACCGGGGCGAACGCGGCATCTTTCACCTGATCCGGTGCCGACATCAGATTTACCCCAACGCCGATTGACAGGTGGCTGACCCCGCTGCCCTGCCCGACACTTTCCAACAAAATACCGGCCAGTTTACCGCCGTTCAACAACACGTCATTTGGCCATTTCAGCGTAAATGCCGCCTCGCGCCCGGTCAGACCAACCAGCGCCTCACGCAGCGCCAGCGCCGCCACGAACGAGCGCAGCGCCACATTTGCCGGCGGGCCTTTTGGCCGCATCACCAGCGTGGCGGCGAAATTGCCAACCGGATCAACCCAGGCCTTGCCCTGTCGCCCGCGCCCGGCCGTCTGGCGTTTGGCCAAAATCCATGTGGGTGCCGTCAGGTCCGGCAACAGCCGGGTTGCCTCTGACATCGTGCTGTCTGTGCTTTCCAAAATGCGTTTTTCAAAACCAGCGGGCCAGTCGGTCATTTATTTTAGCAACGTCGCCGCAGCAGCCCCGGCGATGCCTTCAACCCCGAACAAATTGACAACTCCGGCAATCATGATGAAAGCAGAGGCCATCAGCGCCGCCCAATGGCTGCCCGGCATGGTGCCATCCAGCGCATCGCGTGGTTCGCCGAAATACATCAGATAGATGATGCGCAGATAATAAAACGCGCCGATAACCGATGCGATCACCCCTGCAACTGCCAGCCAAACCAGATCCGCGTTCACGGCTGCTTGCAGAACGTAGAATTTGGCAAAGAACCCAACCAGCGGCGGAATGCCCGCCAGCGAGAACATCAGCACCATCAGGGCCGCTGCCCGCAGCGGTTCGACCACCGAATACATATTCAGCGACGCAATATCAGTCACGGGTTGCCCGTCTTTTTCCATATTCAAAATGAAGGCAAATACACCGATGTTCATGGTCACGTAAATCGCCATGTAAATCAGCATGGCCTGCACGCCCTGCTCTGATCCTGACGCCAGCCCCATTAAGGCAAATCCCATGTGACCGATCGAGCTATAGGCCATCAGGCGCTTGATATTGCTTTGCCCGATTGCGGCGATGGCCCCAAGGAACATGCTAAGCAACGACAACAGCGCGATGATCTGCATCCAGTCACCGGTTGCCCCGCCAAAGGCGTCAAACATCACCCGCGCAAACAGCCCCATGGCTGCCATTTTGGGCGCGGTGGCAAAGAACGCGGTCACCGGCGTGGGCGAGCCTTCGTAAACATCAGGCGTCCACATGTGAAAAGGCACGGCAGAGACTTTGAACGCCATGCCGGTGATCAGAAACACCAGCCCAAACAGCAGGCCAAGCGACAGTCCTTCATCACCCGCAGCCGCGGCAATACCCGCAAACTGCGTGGTGCCCGCGTAGCCATAGATCAAGGACGCTCCATACAGCAGCAGGCCGGAGGACAACGCGCCAAGAACGAAATATTTCAACCCGGCCTCGGTTGACCGCGCGCTGTCGCGGCGAAACGCGGCAATCACGTACAGCGCGAGCGATTGCAACTCCAGCCCCATATAAAGCGCCATCAAATCACCGGCGGACACCATCATCATCATGCCCACAACCGCCAGCGCGATCAGGATCGGAAACTCGAATTTCATCAGCTTGTTGCGGGTCAGATAGTCCTGGCTGAGCAACAATATAATGGCAGCGGAAAACAGGATGATCACCTTGGCAAACCGGGCAAACCCGTCTGACACAAACGCACCGTCAAAAGCCGCTAAACTGCCATCGGGCTGCACAGCAATCCAGGTGCCAAGCCCGATCATCACGATCACCGTCAGCCACAGGATCGTTGGCGCTTCCGCATCTTTGCCGCGATAAACCGCCCACATCAGCGCGGCCATGGCAAACACCGCCAGCACTAATTCGGGCAGAACGATCTGAATGTCAGTGGTTATTGTCATTCTGACACTCCCTGCTGTGCCACCTGAACGATGTCAGCATTCATCACCGCGGTCTCGTATGACCCCAGCAGCGCTTCAACCGACGGCCCGATAACATCCAGAACCAGCGCCGGATAAACACCCAGCAGGATCGTCATTGCCACCAAAGGGGCCATGATCCATTTTTCGCGTGCCGTCATATCGTCAATCTGTTTCAGGCTTTCCTTGATCATATCGCCAAAGATCACCCGCCGGTACAGCCAAAGGGCATAAGCCGCTGACAGGATCACACCGGTGGTGGCAAAAAACGCAATGTAAGTGTTGGCTTTGAAGGCGCCAACCAGCGTCAGAAACTCACCGACAAACCCGGATGTGCCCGGCAGACCCACATTGGCCATCGTAAACAGCATGAAAATCAGCGCGTAGGCCGGCATTCGAACCACCAATCCACCGTAGGCATCAATGTCCCGTGTGTGCATGCGGTCGTATATGACGCCAACGCTCAAAAACAACGCACCGGAAATAAACCCGTGGCTGATCATCTGAAAAATCGCCCCGTCAACGCCCTGTTGATTGACCGCAAAAATCCCCATGGTGACAAACCCCATATGGGCAACAGAGGAATAGGCGATCAGTTTCTTCATATCTTCCTGCGCCAGCGCCACCAGCGACGTGTAGATAATCGCAATCACCGATACCCACATGACAAACTCAGACAACAGCTCTGTGGCCACCGGAAACATCGGCAGGGAAAAGCGCAAGAAGCCGTAGCCGCCCATTTTCAACAGGATCGCTGCCAGCACTACAGAGCCGCCAGTTGGCGCCTGCACATGGGCATCCGGCAACCAGGTGTGAAACGGCCACATGGGCAGTTTGACCGCGAAAGACGCAAAGAACGCCAGCCACATCAGGGTTTGCGCCCCGCCAACGATCTGCCAGCCAAACAGCGATATGGTGCCGCTGGAAAACTCATGCGTCAAAAGCGTGGGAATATCCGTGGTGCCTGCGTCCATGTACATGGAAATCATGGCGATCAGCATCAGAACAGAGCCAAGCAGCGTATAGAGGAAGAACTTGAACGCCGCATAGATGCGGTCTTTGCCGCCCCATATGCCGACGATCAGGAACATCGGGATCAGGCCCGCCTCAAACACCACATAAAACAGGATCAGATCCAGTGCCACAAACACCGCGATCATCAGGCTTTCCAGCACCAAAAAGGCGATCATATATTCCTTGACGCGGTGGGTGACGTTCCAGCACGACGCGATCACCAGCGGCATCAGGAACGTGGTCAGCAAAACGAACAGGATGGAAAGGCCGTCAACACCAAGCTTGTATTTCAACCCGCCCAGCCAGTCGCGTTCCTCGACAAACTGAAACCCGGGATTGGCGGGATCAAATTGTGTGTAAAGCGCAATCGAGATCAGAAACGTCGCGCTGGTGGCCCCAAGCGCCAGCCATTTGGCACTGCGTTGCGCTGCTTCATCTTCGCCGCGCAACAGCAGGGCCATGATGCCAGCGGCAATCAATGGTACGAATATCAGTGTGGACAACAGGTTCCCCATCAGCCCGCCCCTCCGCGCACCGCCATCCAGGTGATCAGCCCGGCCACGCCAAGAAAGACCGCCAGAGCGTAGTGAAACAGATAACCCGATTGCGCACGCGCGTTCAAACGGGTGAAGAACGGCACGATCGTCATGGCGATGCCGTTGATGGTGCCGTCAATGGTGCTGCCGTCACCGCGTTTCCACAGGAACCTGCCCAGCGCCTTGGCCGGGTTGACCAAAAGGAACTCGTAGATTTCATCAAAGTAATATTTATTGAGCAACAGCAGATAGATCGGCCGGAAATTTCCCACCAGAACCGCCGGAATTCCAGGCCTGCGGATATAAAACAGCCACGCCAGCGCCAGCCCGGCCAGCATTGCTACGAACGGCGACCAGATCACCCAGGCGGGCACGTGGTGGGCGTCGTGCAGCACGTGATTGTCCGGACCTACAGCCACAGATGATCCAAAGAATTCCTTGACGTGATCACCAAAGAAATCGCTGTACCACAGCATCCCCGCCAACACGGAACCAACCGCCAAAACTCCCAGCGGGATCAGCATTGTGTAAGGGCTTTCGTGGGCATGATCATGGGTGTGTTTGTCCCCTTTGGGTGCTCCATAAAACGTCATGAACATCAGCCGCCAGGAATAAAACGCCGTCATCGCAGCGGCGGCAACCAGCAGCACAAAGGCAAATTGGCCAACGTCCGTGCCTGCGCCAAAGGTGCTTTCAATAATTGCGTCTTTTGACAGGAAACCGGCAAAACCAATGGGCGTGTGCCCCAGCTTGACCAAGGTCGCCGGAATGCCAACGCCGGTGATGGCCAGCGTACCAATCATCATCGCCCAAAATGTCAGCGGGATTTTCTTTCGCAGGCCACCATAGTTGCGCATGTCCTGTTCGTGGTGCATGGCGGTAATCACCGAGCCGGCGCCCAAAAACAGCATCGCTTTGAAAAACGCATGGGTGAACAGGTGGAACATCGCCGCTTGATAAACGCCGACACCAGCGGCTGCGAACATATAGCCAAGCTGGCTCATCGTTGAATAGGCGATCACCCGTTTTATGTCGTTTTGCACAAGGCCGATGGTGGCCGCCACAAAGGCCGTGGTGGCGCCAATTACGGTTACAAAGGCCAGCGTTGCGGGGGCGAATTCATAAAGCGGCGACATGCGGCAGACCAGAAAAACACCCGCTGTCACCATTGTCGCCGCGTGGATCAGGGCAGACACCGGCGTAGGGCCTTCCATGGCGTCAGGCAGCCATGTGTGCAGGAACAATTGCGCGGACTTACCCATAGCCCCGATGAACAGCAGAAAGGTCAGCAATTCAATCGCTGACACTTCCATATATAAAAAGCTCATCCTGACCTTGGCCAGTTCCGGTGCGGCGGCAAAAACATCCG
>CAYZQS010000109.1:0-8505 GCA_964480735.1 uncultured Rhodobacterales bacterium | reverse complement strand
TCTGGACTTCTGGACTTCTGGACTTCTGGACTTCTGGACTTCTGGACTTCTGGAAACCATCGGGTCGTTGCCGTTTACGCAAAATATTGTCGTCGAGTGCGCAAGCTTGCCGTTTGGTCGGCAACCGTGCCCGTTGAGCAAATAATGACAAAACCTGCCGCCGCCAGTATGCCGTGCTGCCGATCATAATCCTTGGCGGCGCCGGCGCCCGTATCGTCGCCTTAACGGGACCAAACCAAGGGCCGCGCACGGTCTTTACGTCGCGCTGCTGCGCTTAGAACGTCAGCCAGCGTGAGACATCCTTTCCCGACATCGACGTCCACCACCTCCAAATCCACCGCCATTCCGACTCAATTGCCGACCGCTAAATTTATTACTTCTGATGCAGTTTCCGCTGGCAAATTTTGCGTAACCGGACCACCATTGCGCCAAATATGAAAAAGCTTGGAAGCCGTATGAAAGCCGCCGTCTGTCACAATTTTGAGTCTTCTTTGGTCATTGAGGAGGTGAAGTTGCGTCCCCCGTTGGCGGGCGAAGTTAAGGTCAAGCTGGCCGCCTGTGCCATATGCCATTCAGACATCGCTTTTATTGAAGGGGCGTTTGGCGGCAGCCTGCCGGCGGTTTATGGTCACGAGGCGGCGGGCCGGATCACCGAGATTGGCGAGGGCGTTCAGGGCTACAGCCTGGGCGATCCCGTTCTGGTAACATTAATTCGCGCTTGTGGTCATTGTGCGTCCTGCGCGGATGCGGCACCCACGGCATGCGAAACCGCTTATGACCGGACCAAGGGGCCGCTGACCACCCGGGACGGCGGGGTGTTAGAGCAGGGTCTGGCAGCCGGTGCATTCGCCGAGCAGGTGGTTGTTGATCAAAGCCAGATTGTTAAGATACCGGAAAATATGCCGATGGAAAGCGCCTGTCTGTTGTCCTGTGGTGTGATCACAGGCTTTGGTGCTGTCAGCAATACGGCAAAAGTGAAACCGGGCGCGACCGTTGTGGTAATCGGAGCGGGCGGCGTCGGTTTGAACGCTATTCAGGGGGCTGTGGTATGTGGTGCCGCAAAGATAATCGCCGTGGACATGACCGAGGAAAAACTGGACACCGCCATAGAGTTTGGCGCGACCCACGGGGTTTTGGCCACGGGAGAAAAACCGCACAAGCAGGTGAAGGCCCTGACCGGCGGGCGCGGGGTGAATTATGTTTTTGTAACCGTGGGCGCTGGTGCCGCGTATGATTCAGCGGCGAAATATCTGGCCCCGCGCGGCGCAATTGTGGCGGTCGGTATGCCGCCCATTGGCGTGACGTCAGGTTATCAGCCTTTGTTGCTGGCGGACGCCAGCCAGTCAATTTTAGGTTCCAAAATGGGCGGTACGGTGCTTCGGCGCGATATTCCCTACCTGATTGACCTGTACCGGCAAGGCCGCCTGAAACTGGATGAACTGGTGACGCGGCGCTATAAGCTTGAAGAGATTAACGAAGCGATTGCCGACACCAAAGCAGGCAAAACAAGACGCAATGTGATTGTCTTCTAGGGACCCTCTGAACAACGACGAGCTTTTATTGTCGTCATTTTGAGAACCCGCTCTTTGTTCAGAGGTTCCCTAGTTTGGTTGGTCTGCATCCATGGCCCCGCCCCAGTCACAAACAACAATGCCTTTGGTTTCCCGTGCCCCAAGGGCGCTGTATAGCGCGCGTGCGGCTACGTTGTCTTCTTCTGTTGCCAGCCAGATGTTCGGTTCATCATCACCGCGAACCACCTGAATCAGTCGTTTTATCAGCCGCCTGCCAATCCCGCGCCGCAGATAGTCGTCTTGCACTCCGACCTCGGAAATAAACACCTGAGGTTGCTTGTCAGGGTGCAGCAGCGTGACAGCGCTGGCCATACCGACCAATTTCTTTCCGTCCAGCGCGACCACAATATGGTGCATGTCAGACGCTAAAAATGCCCGCGCCTGCTCTGGAATGACGGGGTTGTCAAAGACATCATTGCCGCTGTGCAACAAAATATCAAGATCATCCGGATCCAGATGTTTAATCGTGACGCTGTTCATGGCCTTCCCCATTTTTCCCTTGCAACAGAATAGGTTCCGTTTCACGCTTTGGCATACACAAAGGCGCATACCGTGAAACTAAAAGACATGGAAGTTATCGTTGTTGGCACCCCGCCGCCGGGCTGGGGCGGGAGGTATTGGATATTTGTGAAAGTGACTACGGATAACGGCATTGTCGGGTGGGGCGAGGTTTATGCGGCTGCCGTTGGCCCCGAAGCAATAACGGCGGTGATTGCCGATGTGTTTGACCGCCACATGGCGGGTGAAAATCCGGAGAATATAGAGCTGATGTTTCGCAGGGCTTATTCCAGCGGATTTACCCAGCGGCCCGACCCCACCGTGATGGGCGCGTTTTCCGGCCTTGAAATCGCCTGCTGGGACATTCTGGGCAAGGCGCACGACCGGCCTGTGTACGCTTTGCTTGGCGGGGTTTTGAACCGGCGCGTGCGGGCCTATACTTATCTTTACCCGCAGGCAGATCATGATCTGGCTGGGTTCTGGACCAGCCCGGACATGGCGGCGGAAAGTGCTGCGGCGATGGTTGATCTGGGGTTCACGGCGGTGAAATTTGATCCCGCAGGCCCTTATACCATTCGTGGCGGCCACCAGCCGGCGGTTGCCGATGTAGAGTTGTCGGTGGCGTTTTGTGCCGCCATCCGCGCGGCGGTTGGGGATCTCGCTGATCTGCTTTTTGGCACCCACGGACAGTTCACCACATCCGGGGCCATAAGGCTGGGGCAACGCATCGCGCCCTTTGATCCCCTGTGGTTTGAAGAACCGGTGCCGCCGGACAATGTGAACGCCTTGGCGCGGGTGGCGCGGGGCTGTTCAGTGCCGATTGCCTGTGGTGAACGCCTGACCACCAAGGCGGAATTTGCGCCGGTTTTGCGGGCTGGTGTCAACATCCTGCAACCGGCCACGGGAAGGTCCGGCGGAATACTTGAAACCAAAAAGATCGCGGCAATGGCAGAGGTTTACAATGCTTCGGTCGCGCCTCACCTGTACGCAGGCCCCGTGGAATGGGCCGCCAATATTCAGCTTTCGGCCAACATCCCTAACCACCTGATCACCGAGACCATCCAGACCGGCGGCGATTTTCACCTCGCCCTGATCAAACGGTCAATTGTTTTTGAGGATGGCTATATCGTCACCCCCACAGCGCCGGGTCTGGGGATCGAGTTTGACGAGGAACTTGCCCGTGCGCATCCCTATGACGGGGCCGGGCTGCACCTGCAGATGCAGGAAGAGGCGATTGGGTATGGTGGCGTGAACACCTTCGCCGGCGGTGCGCCACCGCGCAAGCATTGACACACTGGCGTCGTCGTCTGGTTTTACCGGGCACACTCTGACTGCAACCAAGCCCTCTCCCCGGCCCTCTCCCAGTGGGAGAGGGGGCGATGGTGGTGGGGCCTGGTCCCTTCCGCTTTCTTGCGAGAGGTCCGACAAGAAGGGGCGATGGTGGTGCAGCTTGGTCTCTCCCTCTCCCTTGGGAGAGGGCCGGGGAGAGGGGGCGATGGTGGAAGGTTCTGGTCTCCCTCTCCCTTGAGAGAGGGGCAGGGTGTGGGGACCGCCAAATAACCTCACCACGTGTTACAGGCATTCACCCCACCATCGACAGTCAGCGTGGCCCCGGTGATCCAGGCCGCCCGATCCGACAGCAAAAATGCCACTGCATTACCGACATCTTCAGGTCTGCCCAACCGTCGCAAGGGTGCTGCCTTCTGCCAACGCGCCACGCCTTCAGGCCAGGCCTCCGCCAATCCTTCACGATCTATCAGCCCCGGCGCAATCGTGTTCACCCGAACCTTTTCACCGCACTCCAGTGCTGCGGCGCGGCTGAGCATGGTGATCGCCGCTTTGGACACCGCGTAATGGGCGTGCATGTTCGCCGGTTGCAGCCCTTCGATCGAGCCGATGTTGACCACCGCACCACCACCGGCGCGGGCCAGATGCTGGATCAGGATGAACGGCGCACGGACGTTGACGCCCAGCATTTCGTCGATCTCATCCGGTGTGGTTGTAGTAAATTCCACCACGGGCTGAATACCGGCGTTGTTGACAATGCCGGACAGGTCTCCAACAGCTGCGGTTGCGTCAGCAAACAGAGCGCCTGCGCCATCGGCCGTTGACAGATCGCCCTGCACCGGAAACACGTGGCCCGCGACTTGTGGTGTTTTCAACAGGCCTTCCAGTTCACCCAAACCGCTATTGTAATGGGCCGCAACGTGGGCCCCGGCGGTAACCAGCACCCGGGTTATGCCGATACCGATGCAGCCCGACGCACCGGTGACCAGAATGTTTTGCTCGGCAAGATTTATGTCCAGACTCATCTTGTCCTCTTTCCGGCATTGGCCGCTGAATATTCCGGTGCCTGTGCCCCTTCGCCCTCGTTCGGGATATAGGTTTCCGGCACAAAACGTTTGTCACAAATGGCCAGAAAGATCAGATCCTCGCTGCCGTCATTGCGCACCCTTTGCGGATAATCCGCCGGAATGACAACGCAATCCAAAGGCCCGATCCTTTGCCCCTGCGCCCGTCCGTCATCCATGACGCCGCTGCCGCTTAGAACCGCATAAATTTCCCGCGTGCCCGCCAGCGAATGCAGCTCTGTCTGCACGCCCGGTTCCACCCGACACCGGGCAATTGAAACATCCGGCAGATCGACGTCTGCCAAGATTTCAACAATATTACAGCGTTCGCGGATTGGAAATTCGCTGTTAAGATCAGCGGAAAAGAATTTAAGCATCGGTATATTCCTCTGAACTTGGCCACCAATTTACAACGCCGAAAACAACGCGCCGGTTGATGTGGCCAGGAAATTTGACAGCGCTATGTCCTCCTGCCGCAAAAATCCGGCGTTTGGCAGCACACCGGCCTTTACCATTTCAATCACCGCCACCACGCTGCCCGCTGTTGTCCATGCAATTGCAGTTTGCTGAGTGCCTGCAACCTTGACCGGCCGAAAGCTGCGCACGAATTCCCGCCGCGATAAAGCACCGTCAATCTGCCCCTCAGCGGCCACATGGATATAAACCACGTCGTCCTGCACAGGCGGTTTGGCATTGACCAGTATCTGTCCGGCCGCGTCACGCTGTTCGCGCATCAGCAATTCATGAAAAAAGAAATTCATCAGGTTCATATGCCCGGGATACCGCATGGTTTTGTAATCGATATTGGCCACCTTTCCCTGGTATGTGTCACACATTGTTCCAAGACCGCCGGATGTGGTGAACGCCTCCAGCTTCACCCCGTCGATATAAAGCGTCTCGTGCCACTCCATGGCCGACACAAACTTTCGCTGCCCTTCTTCGATCACCTCGCAATCGTTCAGATATTCGTTGACCACGCCCTCAGGGGACCAGTTAAAGGCATATCCCATCAACCCCGTGGGGTTTTGCGGCAGGGCGCCAACACGCATTCGAACCGAACGGCACTGGTCAAACTGTTCAATCAGCGACGCACCAACAATGCCGATAAACCCCGGCGCAAGGCCGCATTGTGGCGCCATCAGGCCTTTGGATGTCTTGCTGAGGTTTTGGATCGCGGTGGTGGTTGGCACGTCCTCGGTCAGGTCAAAATAGTGAATGCCGGCGCCTTGGGCGGCTGTCGCCAGACCTATGTTTAAATGGTAGGGCAAACACGACAGCACCGCATCAAAGCCAGACAGTTTAGTGGCAAGATCAGGTGTGTTGGACAATTCTATGGTTTTTGTCTTAAACGGCAGTTCTTTGGTCTGCGGTCGGTTGTCAATGCCGGTGACATCAAACCCGCCGTCATGCAGCAGCCGGGCCGCAAGCTGACCGATTTTGCCCAGTCCAAAAACCGCGATACTGTTGATTGACATGATGTTTCTTCCTGAAATTCCGGCGTTTGCCGCGTTTATCACCCAACAACGGACGGTTAAAAAGTAACTGACAGTGCGGCGCGGTCAAGCCTTGTACTTGGGCGGGACTTGTTTCGCCGCAATTTGGTTCATATCTTGAGCAAACAGCGCGGTACGCCAGACCGTTCATTCCTTCGCCAGCGCCATCGGGGTGCAATTTGGACAACAGACATGAAATCACAATCTCTGCCTGTGGCCTTTTTGCTGATCACGGTGATGCTGGACAGTATCGGCATTGGCATCATCATGCCCGTGATGCCGGATCTGATCATTGATCTGGGTGGCGGTACGCTGAGCAAAGCCGCCACATGGGGCGGAGCGCTGGCGGCGACATTTGCTGTGATGCAATTTGTTTTCGGCCCGGTGGTTGGCAATCTGTCAGATGCTTACGGGCGACGACCGGTTTTGCTGATCTCGCTGGCTGTCATGTCAATTGATTATCTGATCATGGGCTTTGCCAACTCAATCTGGCTATTGGTGCTTGGGCGGATCATTGGCGGTATTACGGCGGCGACGCAGTCTACAGCCAATGCCTATATGGCGGATATTTCAGAACCGGACAAAAAGGCGCAGAATTTTGGCCTGATCGGTGCAGCCTTTGGTGTTGGGTTTATTTTGGGGCCGCTGATTGGCGGGTTGCTCAGTGAGCTTGGCCCGCGGGCACCGTTTTTCTTTGCCGCTGGGCTGGCGGCGGCCAACACAGTGTTCGGGTTCCTCGTGCTGTCTGAAACCGTCAATGACAAAATTCGGCGGCCGCTTGAATGGGCGCGTGCCAATCCGTTTGGCGCGTTCAGGCATATTGGCAAACTGCCCGGGCTGAAACGCCTGTTGATCGTTTTTTTCGTCTACAACGTTGCGTTTTTTGTCTACCCCAGCGTCTGGGCCTATTACACACAAGAACGCTTTGGCTGGGAGCCGTCGATGGTGGGTGTCTCGCTGGCGGTGTTTGGGGCTTCAATGGCCCTGGTGCAGGGCGGGCTGATCCGTGTTGTTATTCCAAAAATAGGCGAGCATCACACCGTCGTGCTGGGCTTTTCGATCAACGTTGTCGCCTTCACCATCTATGCGCTGGCCTTTGAGGGCTGGCATATTTTCGCGCTGGCACCAATCACTTCACTTGGCATTATCGCGGGTCCGGCGCTGCAGGGGATCATGTCGCGCACCGCTCCGGATGACCAACAGGGCGAGTTGCAAGGCGTTCTGACGTCGGTATCCGCGGTGGCCGTGATCATCAGCCCGCTGTTGATGACAAATGTGTTTGGCCTGTTCACGGGTGCCGCCGCACCGGTTTATTTCCCGGGCGCACCGTTTGTTCTGTCGGCGGCATTTGTGGCCATTGCCCTGCTGGTTTTCTACGGGCGACGACGGCTTTACAGCTATGAACCGGCGGAATAATTTCCGCTTTCATTGTTCCACAAATACTCAAATAAAAAAGGCCCGCGCGATTGCGGGCCTTTTAAAATTTCAGCGAACCGGCCCTTAGTTTGGCAATTCGCTTTCTATGCCTTCAACGTAAAACGACATTCCGGCAAGCGTGCCGTCATCCGCCGTTTCACCATCAGCCAGCCAAACAGAACCGTCCTGTTTGTTGATGGGTCCGGTGAAGGAATGCATGGTACCAGCAGCCAGACCGTCAACAATGGCCTGCGCCGAAGCCTGTACATCAGCCGGGATCTTGTCGGAAAATGCGCCGATGCCGGTCATCCCCGGCCCGATACCGTCCCATGTGTCAGTGCTGACCCATGTGCCGTCCAGCACCGCTTTGACCCGCGAAATATAGTAGGGGTCCCAGTCGTCGATGATCGAGGACAGGCGGGCGTTGGGGCCAAACTGCATCATGTCAGAGGCCTGGCCAAAGGCATAGATGCCTTTTTCCTCGGCGATGGTCATGGCGGCGGGGCTGTCGGTGTGCTGCATTATAACGTCGGCACCCTGTTCGATCAGCGCGTTGGCAGCGTCGGCCTCTTTGCCGGGATCAAACCATGTGAACACCCAGATGACTTTCAGTTTCACGTCGGGGTTCACCGCTTTGGCGGCCAGATAGGCGGCGTTGATGCCGCGCACAACTTCCGGAATCGGGAAGGAGGCGATATAGCCGATGACGCCGGTTTTGGACATGTTTCCGGCGATGTGGCCAATCACTGTACGACCTTCATAAAAACGGGCGGAATACGTCGATACGTTATCCGCACGCTTGTACCCGGTGGCGTGTTCAAATTTCACGTCGGGAAATTTTTTCGCCACGTTGATGGTTGGGTCCATGTAGCCAAACGATGTGGTAAAGATCAGTTTGGTTCCGGCCAGCGCCATTTGGGTCATCACGCGTTCTGCGTCAGCGCCTTCGGGCACGCTTTCCACATAGGATGTTTCCACGGCGTCGCCAAATTCAGCTTCAACCGCCTGACGGCCCAGATCGTGCTGGTAGGTCCAGCCCAGATCGCCCACCGGTCCCACATAGACAAAACCGATCTTCAGCGGTTCGGCAAAGGCCGCCCCGGCAAGACCGACGGCAAGTGCGGCACCCGCCATAAGTGTTTTCATTAGTTTCATTTGTTTCTCCCTTGGTTAACC
>CAYZQS010000108.1:0-8650 GCA_964480735.1 uncultured Rhodobacterales bacterium | reverse complement strand
GAATTCCAGACTTATAGTCGTCTGGAGGTTTTGGCTCTTGGACCTGCAGTTTTCGCTAAGAATTTCAAAGGATACCCCATTTTCACGCCACGTCCGGCATAAGACTGCAGCGACGACACGAAATTCCCGGCGCCGGAATAAACTCCACCCGGTAAAACCCCGTCATCCCACTCTTGCAGCTTGTCCAAACCCCGCGGATCACGCAATATGCCGGGACTTCTACAGAGGACCAAATGGCCGGCATAAAAAACACTGCGATCCAGGTCGGCGACACCGCGCTGACCCTGGCAAAACTTGTCCTGACCCTGAATTTTGTAAAGCTTCGGCGATTGCTTAAGGTCAACACGTTGTTTGACGAAGCAAATATCGTTGGCAACTTTTCGGGTATGCGCGAATTGTTTTTTAATGCGCCAATGGCGGTCAGGTCTGATACGCCAAGCAGCCTGCCGGCCAGTCCCCGCAACATGCCCGCAGAATTTGTATTTCGCGGCAAGACCACAGCATTTGCCGATTGGCTGGAACAGCGCAAAGTCACGGCGATGGTGGTATTGAAGAATGGCGAACTGGCCCACGAGGACTATTTTCGCGACACATCGCCCAAAGACCTGCGGATTTCCTGGTCGATGGCCAAAAGTTTTTTATCTGCCTGCTTTGGTATTGCGGTTGGCGAGGGGTTGCTGAATTCGCTGGACGAACCGGTTACCAATCACGTGCCGCGTCTGAAAAATACCACTTACGATGGGTGCTCGGTCCGCGATGTTCTGAACATGGCAAGCGGCGTTGATTTCAACGAAGATTATCTGGACTATAATTCCGATATCAACCGGATGGGCCGGGCATTGGCGCTTGGCCGCTCGATGGACGACTTCGCCGGCAGCCTTAAGCACCGCGCTCGCGCGCCAGGCACAAGGCGCAAATATGTGTCCATTGACACCCATGTGGTTGGCATGGTGCTGCGGGCAATCACCGGTCGCTCTGCTGCGGATTACATGGCGGAAAAACTGCTGACGCCGATGCGGCTTGAGGCTGATCCCTATTATCTGACCGACGGTCTGGGCGTGGATTTTGTGTTGGGTGGCCTGAACCTGTGCACGCGGGATTATGCCCGGTTCGGTTTGCTGTTTGCGCAGGGCGGACGGTTGAACAATGAACAGATTGTGCCTGCGGATTGGGTGAAACAATCAACCACTTCCAACGGCCTGCCTCCGGCAGAGGATATCGCGCCTGACGAGGCAGCCCTTGGCTACGGGTTTCAGTGGTGGTTGCCGCCGCAGGCAACGAAAGGCGAATTTTTCGCACTGGGAATTTACGGTCAGTACATTTACGTAAACCAACCCTTAAAAACTGTGGTCGCCATTAATTCCGCCGATCGTGATTTCAAGGAAGGCGACGGGCGCGTGACGTTGGAAAATTTGGCGATGTTTCGGGCGATAGTGGCGAAAATGGCTTAGGCCCGAAGGCTGTCGCTGGCGAAATAGTCCCGCAGCACCGCCGCCACAAACCCGGTTACCAACGCAAAAATCAGTGCGAGAATGGTTATCAGCCCCACATCGGGAAAGCTGGCGCGATCCGGTGGCAGGGCCGCAGACACAATGCGCGCATGGGCGGTCTGGATCTTGGCCTGAAATTCGGCGTCTCGCAATCCAGCCAGCAAACTGACGTAGTGCAGCCGCGAAATCGCAGTTTCGCTTTGCAATTGAAATAAATGCGCAAAAACAGCTGACGGCAATTTCTCTGCGCCGGATATCGACACCAAATCCTGATCCGGCCCACCGATATCCCGTTTCAATTTATCGGCGTCTGCCAGCAACAACGCGGGCGCTTGACTGGCATATTGATCAAACCGCCCCTCAACCTGACGCAACATTTCGTGCAGGCGAATTGACTGCGGACTGTCTGCGGCAACCGCTCTGATTTGGGCTTTCAGCCGTTCCTGCTCCCGCACCAGAAGCGACAGCGGTTCGTCTTGCAAAATTTGCGCAACTTCAGACCAGTCTTTTGCCTTCACCGCGCTGCTTGCTGCACCGATATTGGCCCATTCGGGCGGGATCGGCGAAATCGTCGGGTTGGATGCAGTATAGTTGGCCAGCGTGCGTTCAGCATCCGCAAGTGTGATCTCTGCCGTTTTTAGCTGCCGCATAAGCAACAACCGGGTGGCTGAAAGCTGTTGCTGTTTGAACCTGACCTGAAGGTCGATATAGGTCGCCGCCAGATCGTTGGCCAGACGTGCCGCAGCCTGCCGGTCGACCAGAGAAACAGAAACACCAACCAGATACGACAGCCCCTGCCGACGGATAACAACAGCGTTTTTAAGCCCGCGCATCGCCCGGCTCAGGCGTGCGGCTTCTGTCCCGTCAGGCTTTGGCCCAATGCCCAATCGGTCTTTGGATCGTTTCAACAATCCGGTGCCTGCCAACAATTGCGCGTCGCGGGCCAGATCAAATTCAAGGACCGTTGCCCGTAAAACCGCGTCGGATTTCAGAATTTCAACTTCGGTTTCTATCCGTGCAATTTCTGAAGCGTTTGGCAGGACGTTGCGGATTTGCGGGTTCAATACATCGCGCGGGTTGGGATCGATCAACAACAGCGCAGTTGCGGTATACACGGGAGCCGAAAATTGCACATAGGCGGCTGCCGCAACCAGCACCAAACCGGCAGCAATCAAAAATACCCATACCCGTCGGCCAAGCAACCGGACAACGGTTCTGAGATCAGCATAGCTAAAGGTTTCAATCATCTGACCTGCGCAATTCCCGTTTCATTTTGTTCCACCGCGCGTGTTCCACCGCGAAATTCAACATCCCATTAACCATATTTAATATTTCGGTGTTAATACTTTAGATTGTATTAATGTCCGGGATATTTTCCAGGCGCTTGGGCAGAAAATTAGCCGGGCACCGCTTGCGCTATATGGTTATACGGTTGTTATATAACAATTTATTTTGGAACTCTGAGTAAACTTTCACGTGGTAACCCTTCATTAACGCTTATTGGATTTTAATAGATTATCAACCACACGGCGATTTTTACCCGTCCAAAGTCCAACAACCTGCCGAAAATTCCCGGGCTTAAAATCAAAGGATGCGCCATGAACGAGATTTCGCTTTCCGGCAATTACACCCATCAACTTGATGTGCCGTCAGGCCGGCAACACTACAATCGCTACGGAAAAAGGGGGTTTGATCTTGCGCTGGCCCTGCTGCTGCTGCCGGTTATTGTCCCGGCAATTGCCGCGCTGTGGCTGGTGATCCGCTGCACGGGAAGTCGGGGTTTTTTTGGCCACACGCGGGTGGGCAGGGACGGCAGGCCGTTTACCTGCTGGAAGCTGAAAACCATGACAGAAAACGCCCAGTCCGATCTGGCGGCCATCTGTGCAAATGACCCTGCACTGGCGGCAGAGTGGCAGATAAATCAAAAACTGACCCGTGATCCCCGGGTGACCAGACTGGGCGGGTTTTTACGCGCCACCCGGCTGGACGAATTTCCGCAAATCTGGAACGTCCTGCGGGGTGATATGAGCTTTGTCGGGCCACGGCCTTTCATGACCAGCCAAAAGGCAATGTATTGCACCGCAGGGGGTGCACATTACTTTCTGATGCGCCCCGGTATTACCGGCCCCTGGCAGCTTTCAGACGCGGGCGTTTCAAGTTTTGCAACGCGCATTGGATTTGACGACGACTATTGCCTCAACATGTCATTTGCCGAGGATCTAAAATACGTGCTGAAAACCGCTTTTGTTATTTTCAGGCCCGGCGGTTGCTGATGGTGGCAGGACCGAAAATATCGGCTGTTCTGGCCTGCCACAATCGCCGGTTGACAACGCTAAATTGCCTGCGCCGTCTTCACATTGCAGCCCGAAACCAGTGCCGGCTAAAGGTTTTTCTGCTGGATGACGCAAGCACCGACGGCACTGCGCAGGACGTGCAAAAACGGTATCCGGACGTCACAATTCTAAGCGGCAGCGGCCAGTTGTTTTGGGGCGGCGGCATGCATCTGGCGATGACACAGGCGTTGCGGGAAGATTTTGATTTTCTGCTGATGCTGAATGACGATGTTGATTTACACACGCACGGAATTTCATTGGCGTTGCGCGACTACGGCACCGTTGCATCACATCAAAAAAGCAACGCGCAGATCATTGTCGGATCGACCACCGCGCCTGACTCTGATATCGTCACCTATTCCGGATTTCGCCGTCTGCATCCAAGGCGGCCTGTAAAACTTGCGCGGCTTGACGCGATGACATGCACGCCGACGGCCTGCGATACGATGAACGGTAATTTTGTGCTGATCCCGCGCGACGTTGCGCTGCTGCTTGGACCGGTGGACAAGGTATTTCGCCATTTTCTGGGCGATCTTGATTACGGCTACCGGGCGGTAAAGGCCGGGGCGCGTCTTTGGGTGTCCAGCGGTCCGGTTGGCGCATGTGCCGCCAGCTTGCGCAAAAAACCGTTTGAAGCGGCGGGTCTTTCGCTGGCTCAGCGCCTTGGGCGTATCAACACACCGCTTGGATTGCCGATTTTGCCATGGACGGTGTTCATGTGGCGCCACGGCGGAGTGTTTGGCCTGTTAGAGCTGGCAACGATTTACTTTCGGGTGGTTTTTCGCATCGCAAAAAATCGGCGCGGCAATCAGCAAAATTTTAATGCCCGGGCCAGCCCGTGACCAGCCAAGCCAAAAGCCTGTCGCTTTACATTGTGGCCATAGCTTTGGTCAGCGGATCGAATTTCCTGATCGTTCCGGTCCTGTTGTCAGCCATTGGTCCGCAGCAGTTTGCCGTCTGGGCCCTGCTGGAACCGGTCCTGCTGTTGCTGGTACCGCTGTCCGGCTTTGGCATCCAGTTTGCCCTGATGCAGCGGCTGGCCCTTAAGGAAGACGCGAAATCATTGGTCAGCGCATTGTTCGCCCCCTATGTCCTGTTGGCGGCTCTCAGTGGTACAGCGGCGTTCACCCTTGTCGCTTTAATGCACCACCGCATTGAAATTGCGGTGTTTTTGGGGGCTACGGTATTTTTGGAGGGCACAATCGTGTTCTTCATTTTTTACTGGCGCGCGCAGGACCGGGCATTACATTTTTTGATGATAGAAGGGGGTCGCGCGTTTGTCGTTTTGATCTTTACGGCATTGCTGTACTGGCTGGGTCACAGCCTTTTGCGCGATCTTGGTGGTTATTTACTGATCCGCATGACGATGGCCGCTGTGGCACTGGCGGCAGCGGTCTTGTTGGTCAGGCCGGGGTTTTTGATCGATCCGGCAACGTTCAGACGGTCGGTTCGTTTTGGTTTGCCGGTCGTTGTGGCGGGCGCACTGGTCACTTCGCTGCTGAATTTTGACCGGTTTGTCGTTTTGTGGGCCACAGGTGAAACGCAGGTGGCCTATTATGTTGCCCATACCAAGGTTGTGCAGATACTGGCGGCGTCTCTGGCGCCGTTTTTCATTTGGTACGCTCCCAAAGCCATCGCCGGATTAAACCGCGCCGGGGCAGAGCACGGATTTTTGGTGCGCAATTTTTTTGGCTTTGTCACGGTGAATGTTAGTTTAAGCGTCGGCCTGTGGCTGATCCTGCCCTCTGCCTGGCCATTGGTTTTTCCCGGCGCTGCGCTGAACCTTCCTCTGATGGCCTGGCTGATTTTCGGCATGGCTGTATTTTCCTGCGGCAATCCGCTGAGCGTTGGCACATTGACCGACGGCAAGTCCCACCAAGCGCTGCTGGTTACGCTGGCAGCGCTGTGTCTTGGCGTTGCTTTGATTTTTCCGCTTGCGGCCGCATATGGCCAGATCGGTGTGGCAATCGGCAAATGTGCAGCGATGATGGTTTATACCGGCCTGTTCGCCGTTAGTGCGATTTCAGCAACCAAGGCAGATTACAGATGGTTGCGGATCGGTGGGATCATTTTGTTTGGCCTGTTGGTTTCGACCATCCTGCCATATTTTATTGACCTAAGTGCGATTTCAACCGGTGTGCCTGTGGCGTTCACGGCGGCGCTGTCCGTGCTGCTGTGCGGATTTGCGCTGCGGCCCGCACCGGTTGATTTTGAACGTGCCGTATGTCCGTGAACCGGCTGATATCCTTCGGGCTGTTTATGGCCTTTTCGCTGTTTGCGGCGATCCCGGTTCTGTTTTTCAGCGATCCCTATGTTGTTGAACATTTCGCGCCGTCCCCCGCCAACCTGACAACGTTTCTGCTGGCCACCCTGGTGGTTCATTTCGTCAAAATGCCATTGGGCCGCGCATTTTGTGCGCTGTGGCTGATCTGGCCGGTGGTTGGCAGTTTTTTTTCCATCGGGCATTACTATTTACACTACCTGCAAATGCCGCTGTACATGCAAGGTGCCAACCAGATTTATCTGGAGATCAGCACGGCGCTGGTGATCGGCTTTGCGGTCATATCGCGTGTGTTTCCTGTTCCACTCGTTAGCCCACGCAAAACACTGCATCCGACGATCCATTGGCTGCCGCTGCTGGTTTTTCCGGTGATCTATGCTGGCACCGTTTTAAGCACCGGACCGGTGATACTAAGCGGGGAAAACATAACCGGCAGCATATATGCAGGCGGACGCGGTCCGTTTTATGCGATCCGAATAGCGCTGGTGCTGTTTTTTGCAGCGGTGCCGCCCGTGTATAATTTTCTGCCCAAAACCCGGCGACCCGCGTTTCTTGCCTATGTCGCTTTGGCCTTTTTTGTCGCCATTCTGGACGGCAAAAGAGACATGGCAATCATGGGTGTTTTGGTGATCATGTTCTCTTTTGTGCTGCAAACCGGCGGGCGCAAGTCCGGGCGGCTGGTTGTTGCTGGCTTTGGGATGATCGCGCTTTACGGCGTGATTTCGCAGATGCGCAACGGGGTTGAAGACATTGCATTTTCCGGCTGGATCGGGCCGGCCACAATTGTTGGCGTGGAATACCGCGATTTTACCCACAGCATCAATTACTGGCCACCGGAGTATTTGCGCACGCTGAACTTTGATTTCGTCCGCTCAAACCTTTCAATGCTGATGAATTCGCGGGTTCTTGAAGCCTTGTCCATTGACAAGACCGCGCTTGTTTTTATGGACAGCGCCCGGTCCTGGCAGCGTGCGTATCAATCGGAATTTGGTATTCGGATCGGATTGATCGGCGAATTGCACTATGCTTTTGGCGGTTATGCCAAAGCGGCCGCCTTTGCGTTTGGGGCGGCGGCGGCTTTGGTTTTCAGGCGGCTTTACTCTGTCAGCGGTGAAATGGCCCGCATATTTTTACTGACCATTTCCGCCGCCTTGACCTTGACGATCTTCTCACAAGCCTCTGCGTTCTTTGGGTATTTGCTAACGCTGGTCTATATCGCTGCCGGGATATGGCTGTGGATTTTGGCCCTCAGCTCTCTGCGCATCGTTCATCCGCCGGGGAACGGGCGCCCCCTTCTTAAGCGCGCCCAAAACGCCGGCTGAAAACCGCGTCGCCATATTTTCGATTGTCAGTTCAGCCAGCTTTTCGCGCCCGCCACGCACCAGCCTTTGCCGACTGACCTCATCCGTCAACAAATTAACGGCCGTCAGGGCATAAGCGCGTGCATCGCTGGCACCTGGCAGGATCAGACCGTTCTGTCCGTCAATCAAATATTCGATCTCTGGACTGTGAAAAGGAATATCCGTTGTTATTATCGGCGTCTCATAGGCAAAGCTGTCCAATACACCCAATCCCACCAACCCCGGCATCAGCATAATGCGGGCAAGGGACGCCAGTTCTGATTTCTCGGCACCAAATTTGGCTCCGGCAACATGTATCCAGTCACAATCGCGGGCTGCATCCTTTATCAAATGCGCCTGTGGTCCGTCGCCGATAACGATCAGATGAAAATCCGGTAAATGGTTTTTTATTTTTTGGGCCGCCAAAAGCAAAAACCGGATCCGTTTTTCCGCATAAATGCCACCGACATATAAACCAACGTTGTTGCTGCCGCCGGTGACGTTGCCGCGAAGCTGCGCCTGACGCTTCGGATTTTGCACCGCGCGGTGCTGTAAAATCTGCGACACATCTATCGTGTTGTTAAAAACCGTGATCCTTTCGATGGGAAATCCGGTTTTTGCCACCACACCAGCTGTGCCCTGCGTATAGGTAAACCACCAATCCACTTTGTTCGCCCAAAAGCTTTTCCAACGCTCGCGCAGACCCTCAGGCACAGTTGACTGAAAGTTTTTTCCGTGGCCGAAAAACGCAACTTTGGAGCGTGAAATCGCGCCCCTGATCTGGATTGGATAATTGGCCAGCTGGCTGTTTTCCTGCGCCAGAATAACCAGATCACAGCCGCACGTGGCAGCAAAGCAGCACTGCCAAAATGCTTTGTGACCAAAGACAGAAAGGTCAAAAAGCGCGACCTTTTCCGCCCAGTCCAGTTCCACAGTATCCAGTTTTTTGGCGGCATCTCCCACAGGGGCGCTGTAAATCAAGCGGTATTCAATTCCGTTTTGGGCCAGTTTTTCGCGCACCAGCCGGTGAAACCCCACGCGATAATGGGTCAGGATCGGGACAACAAAACAGACTGATTGCTTGGCCAAATCATTCACCATTCATGCAAAACGCACCTATCGGCAGCATTTTTATTTCAACGTCGGGTCTTCCCAAAATACGTCCCATAAAAACAGCGGCGCCAAAATCAAATAGCGCCGCCACAA
>CAYZQS010000107.1:0-8950 GCA_964480735.1 uncultured Rhodobacterales bacterium | reverse complement strand
ATCCTGCTGCTTTAACAGCTTTCATTGTTCAAAAAATACTCCCGCGCGGCGCGCATCAAAGCGAGAAGCGCCCGTAAGGGAGCGCCGAGCGGCCCCGCTTACGTCACCAGGTTTGGCGGTATTTCCCCGGCAAAGAACGCGCGGATATTTTCAACCGCCATCAGCCCTACTTTCGTGCGCACTTCCAGCGCATTGGTGCCCATATGCGGCAGCAGCACCACGTTTTCCATCGCCAGCAGCGCCGCTGGCACCAAAGGTTCATTCTCATAAACATCCAGCCCCGCACCAGCCAGGACGCCAGCGCGCAAGGCGTCAATCAACGCCGCCTCGTCAATCACATCGCCCCGCGCGGTGTTCACCAAAAAACTGCCGGGCTTGGCATGTTGCAGCACATCCGCCGAAATAAGATGCCGGTTGTCAGCCCCGCCGGGCACGCTCACCGATACCACGTCCGAGGCCGCCATGACCTTGGCAATGCTGTCCAATTGCTGTGCATCCGGCACGCCCGCCTCAGACACAGGCGAGCGATTGAAAAACACCACCTTCATGCCAAATCCAAAATATGCCTTTCGGGCCACCGCCTTGCCGATGCGCCCCATGCCGATCACACCCAGCGTCTTGCCGCCCAGATGCATGCCCATCAGCTGGGTGGGATGCCAGCCCTGCCAGCATCCTGCCCGCAACAGCCTTTCGCCTTCGCCGATCCGTCTCGCGGCCATCAGGATCAGCGACATGGCAATGTCGGCGGTTGCCTCGGTGACCGCACCGGGCGTGTTTGTGACAACTACCCCACAGCCCCGCGCCGCAGCACGATCAATGTGATTAAACCCAACGCCGAAATTGGCGATCAACCCGGCGCGACACTTTCCGGTTTTCGGAAAAACGTCGCCTAAATAATCGTCGCCGAAGGTCGACAGAACGGCGTCAAATTCCAGCAGACTGTTTGCCAATTCGGCATTGGTCATCCTGCTGTTGTCCGGGCGGACGTTAACCTGACATATATGACCGGCCGCCGTGATCACCGCATCGGGCATCGGACGGGTGATCAGCAGGTCGGGTTTGCCCATCAGTGCATCCGCCCGCCGGGCGGAACGTCCCGGTCGGGCCGCAGCAGAACCACGTCGCCGTTCGCATCCGGCGTGCCCAGCACCAGCACCTCTGACATAAACCTGCCGATCTGGCGGGGTGGAAAATTTACCACCGCCATCACCATCCGTCCGGGCAGGGTGTCAACATCATAGTGTTTTGTGATCTGGGCCGAAGTCTTGCGGGTGCCAATCGCTTCGCCAAAATCAATCCACAGCTTTATCGCCGGAACCCGTGCCTCTGGAAAATGTTTCGCGCGCGAAACAATTCCCACGCGAATGTCCAGTTTCAAAAACGTGTCAAAGTCTGTCAATTCCATTTTATTCTCCAAGTTCCCTGCCCCGATCCGCCGCCGCCCTGACCGCGCGGTGCAACAGGGCCGGAAAGCCATCGTCAGGGTTCATCAGGATTTCAAGGGCCGCAGCCGTGGTGCCGCCCGGGCTGGTCACGTTGACGCGCAACTGCGCCGGGTCCTCATCCGCCTTTTCCGCCAGATCACCGGCTCCGGCCACAGTGGCGCGGGCCAGTTTCATCGCCAGTTCATTTGGCAGACCCTGATCAACCCCGGCGGCCGCAAGCGTTTCAATCAGGTGAAACACATAGGCCGGGCCGGAACCTGACACCGCGGTCACCGCATCCATCTGGTCTTCGCGCTCCAGCCTTACGGTCTGTCCAACCGCGCCCAGCAACACTTCGGCCAACCGCATGGCACTCTCGTCGATTTCACCGTTACCGATCAGCGCGGAAATCCCTTTGCCCACCGCTGCCGGTGTGTTGGGCATGGCGCGGATAATCGGGGTTTGTGGTCCAAACACCGCTTCAAAGGCAGCGATCCCCGTGCCCGCCGCAATGGACAGAAACACTGTAGCGCCGCCGCCCATTGCCTGCAGACGCGGCAGGGCCTCGCCCATCATTTGCGGTTTAACCGCAATCACACACAGCGCCGGACGGCGGGGCAGGTCTTCGTTCAGGTGCAGACCTTCGCTGACCAGACCGGTCACCCAGTCGCCGGGAAAAGGGTCAACAACCCAAACGCTGTCCGCCTTGATCCCGCGCGTCAGCCAGCCCGCCAACAAGGCAGACCCCATCTTGCCACAGCCCAAAAGCACCAGCCCACGGCTGTTTACATCGTCCAAATTCATTGGAACCTCTTTGCGTTACGCCCGACCGTAAGCTTCCGTCATGGCGATCTTCATCGCCTTTTCCGGAACCTCATCGCCCCAGCATACCAATTGAAATGCCGGATAGAAACGCTCTGAATTGCTGACCGCCATGTTCAGCAACTGGTTGATCTGGGCGGTTCCCGCCGCCTCGCCGCCGGTCAGCACAAGACCGTAGCGATAGACCATCAGGCGCTGTGCCTGCCACAGGGTAAAGGCCCCGGTCCAGCATTTATCGTTGGCGCTGTTCATACATTCAAACAGCTGCGGCAACCGATCCTTGGGCGGGTCCATATCAAAGGTGCAGATCAGACGCAGGGTTTCATCAAAAGCAGACCAGGCCAGCGTGATTGAATAGGTCCGCCACACGCCTTCGATCGCCATTGCAATCTGGTCATCGGCGATGCGGTCAAATTCCCAGGCGTGGTGCTCGGCCAGGGTTTCCACAATGTCGATGGGGTGAATGTCTTCGCCGGATAAAAACTGTTCAAGATTGCTCATTGCCTGTGCCCTCTGCTGTTGAGGTCCGCAGCTGTACCGCCACTGGACCTTGGGAGCCTCACTATAAGTCGCGTATTGATGCAGCGACCTTACCAGATATGGTGGTCTGTTTGAGGTAACCTGTAAAGGGAAAATGTCAGAAAATGCCGTTGTTCCGGTACATCTGTGGATAGATCACGCGGAAATTGGATTTGTCCACATGCCACAGGCCATTTGGGCAAATGCCCGGCGTGGCAAATTCAACATCAGGCGTTTATTCAGGATTTGGGCGCTTTGGGTTTGGCCGCCGCTTTCGCCTTTGGTTTGGCCGCAGCCCTTGCTTTTGGCTTTGCCTTTGGTTTTGCGCCACCCTCAAGCGCATCCAGGCGGGCCCGCAAAACCTCGTTTTCCTCGCGGGATTTGGTGGCCATCACGCGCACCGCGTCAAATTCATCCCGCGTGACCAGGTCCCGCTCTGCCAGCCAACGGTCAACCCAGCCTTTCAGCGCTGTATCCGCCTCATCCTTGGCACCCTGCGCCACGCCAACCGCGTTGGTCATAAGCTGGGAAATATCGTCGAGTATCTTGTTGCGCGTTTGCATGGTCTCTCCTCTGCTTGCCGTTTATATGGCAACGCCAACGTGATTTGCCAAGGTGCTTGCCACAGTTAAGGTTGACATAGCCGCGTTGTGGCAGGATTGAGTGGGAAACCAACGGAGCAGCAATTTAATGCAGGCCCTTATTCCCTTTCCCGACATCGATCCGGTGATATTTTCCATTCCGCTGGGCGCCTTTAATCTTGATCTGCGCTGGTATGCGCTGGCCTATATCGTCGGGCTGCTGCTGGCGTGGTTCTGGGTGGTGCGGTTGGTCAAGGCTCCAGCACTTTGGGCTGAGGACACACCGCCGATGAGCGTCAAACAGCCCGAAGACCTGCTGACGTGGATCATTCTGGGTGTGATTATCGGCGGGCGTCTGGGTTTTGTGATTTTTTACCAGCCTGCCCATTTCCTGTCCAATCCGGCGGAAATTCCGCAGGTCTGGCTGGGTGGCATGTCTTTTCACGGCGGTTTTATCGGTGTGCTGGTCGCCGGGTATCTGTTTGCCCGCAAAAACCGCCTGTCGGTTGCCAGCGTTGGCGATTGTCTGGCCATAACCGCGCCGGTTGGTTTGTTTTTGGGGCGCATGGCCAATTTTATCCGGCCAGAGCTTTGGGGAAGACCAACCGATGTGCCCTGGGCCGTGGTCTTTCCCGACCCGATGGCGTTGACCTGTCCGGAGGACTGGATCGGCCCCTGCGCGCGCCATCCGTCGCAGCTGTACGAGGCCGGGTTGGAGGGCATTGTGCTGGGGCTGGTGATGTTTTGGCTTGTGTACCGGCGGGGCTGGCTGAAAATTCCGGGGCAGATGATCGGGGTCTTTTTCATCGGCTATGGTGCGGCGCGTATGTTCATCGAGTTTTTCAGGCAAGCCGATCCGCAGTTTGGCAACTATCTGAACCCGCTGGGCCATGTGATCCGTTTTGGCACTGAATTGGACAGTTGGGGGCTGACAATGGGCCAAACCCTGTCTTTGCCGATGATTCTTGTGGGGCTGGTGCTGATCCGGATGGCCAGACGCAGGGCATGACGGCGCTAAAGCAGATCATCAGCAGCCAGATAAAGCGGTTTGGTCCCATGACGGTGGCTGACTATATGACGCTTTGTCTGCTGCATCCAAAACACGGCTATTACCGGCAAAAAAATCCGCTTGGGGCGGCCGGTGATTTCACCACGGCGCCGGAAATCAGTCAGATGTTTGGCGAGCTGCTGGGCCTGTGTCTGGCGCAGGTCTGGCGGGATCAGGGCAGCATCAAGCAATTTTCTTTGGTGGAGCTGGGTCCGGGAAACGGCACTTTGATGGCGGATATATTGCGGGTTGGTGCCACGGTTCCCGGATTTGTGGATGCCGCGCAGGTCTGGCTTGTGGAGGTTAATCCGGCGCTTCGGCAAAAGCAGGAAACCGCCCTTTGCGATTACAGTCCCAATTGGGTGGAACAGATAAACGACCTGCCGGAACTGCCCTTATATCTTGTGGCCAACGAATTTTTTGATGCTTTGCCCATTCGGCAGTTCACGCGCTGCAGGGAAGGCTGGCAGGAGCAGATGATTGGCCTTGTGAATGAAGCGCTGGCCTTTGGTCCGGCCACGCCGATTCCGGTTGAAGCAGCGGAACACGAGCACCGGCATGCCGGGATCGGCGATGTGGTTGAAACCAATCCGGGCGCGGCTGCGATGGTTGCGGAAATCTCTGGGTTGATTGCCAGGCTGGGTGGAGTCGCCCTGATCACCGACTATGGCCACTGGGACGCAACCGGTGACAGTTTTCAGGCTGTCAGGAACCACCAAAAGACCGATCCATTGGCCGAACCGGGGCAGGCCGATCTGACCGCCCATGTGAATTTTGCCGCTTTGGCGCGCGCGACGCAGGGCGCTGTGGTCACCAAAATGACAAAGCAGGGTGTTTTCTTGCAGCGTCTGGGGATTGCCGCGCGGGCGCGGGTGTTGGCCGAAAACCTGACGGGTGCGGCGCTTGATTGCCATGTTTTGGCCCACCGGCGCTTGACCCACCCGGATGAAATGGGCAGCCTGTTCAAGGCCATCGCCATTCATCCTGAAAATGCGCCGGTGCCGCCCGGATTTGACCCATGACGCTTGAAATCCTCACCTCTGACCTGCTGGCACCGGCCCGGCATGGATTTTTCACGCGAATTGGTGGTGCGTCCTCCGGTATTTTTGCCGGATTGAATTGCGGCCACGGTTCCAGCGACCAGTCTGAAGTGGTCAGTCACAATCGGTCGCTGGTGGCAAAGGCGCTGGATGTGACGCCGGAAAATCTGGTTTCGCTGTATCAAATCCATTCAGCAGACATCCTTGTGGCTGAGGGCCCTTTTGTGCCCGCGCGTCCCAAGGCGGACGGCATGGTTTGCAGCACCAAAGGTGTTGCGCTGGCGGTGTTAAGTGCTGATTGCATGCCGGTTTTGTTTTCGGACGCCAATGCCGGTGTGGTTGGGGCTGCGCACGCCGGTTGGAAGGGCGCGCTTGGCGGCGTGCTGGAAGCTTTGGTGCTTGCGATGGTGAACCTAGGCGCAAGACGGGCGGATATTTCTGCGGTCATTGGCCCCTGCATCGGCCAGCCAGCCTATGAGGTGGGACCGGAGTTTTACGATCATTTCACCGCACAAGATGCGTCTTATGCCAAGTATTTTGTAGCGGGTCAGCAGGACCGCATGTTGTTTGATCTGCCGGGTTTTGGCCTTTCACGCCTGCAAAATGCCGGATTGAAAACCGTCGCGTGGACAGGCCATTGCACGTTTTCCGCGCCTGACAGGTTTTTCAGTTACCGCAGGGCAACCAAACTGGGGCAACCGGATTACGGTCGTCTGATATCTGCCATCAGGTTGTAGACCCAAAACGGATATTTCGCCGGTGCGCGGCCATTCGAATCAAATTTTAAGGGACGTATAAATCGCGGATTTAAGGCCAAAAATCAGGCCATTGCAATTTTGAACATGTCAAAGTTGCGGCAGGTGGCGGCCGGATTATCGCCACATTAAAGCCGGCCAAACCAGCAGGTTTTTCGCCACGGCACGCGGGCATTCAGGACAATACCGTTAATCCAAAGACCAAATCCTGCCTTGGGCAATCGCAGAACCGTGCCAGGAATTCCGGTTTATTCTGCCACAATTGGCCACTGCGCCCGGGCCAATGAAAGTGCCGCGCGTCATCATCATGCCCAACTGATCATTACATTGGACTGAAGCGTTCCGTCAGACGAACGCCTTGAATTAAGGGGGCAAACAGCCGGTGCAAAAACCGGACGGCCTTGAAGCAGGAAACAAACAGGAGCGTAAAATGCGCACACAAAGACGTTGGATGAAATGGGTCCTTGAAGAAGCCGAAGCACCGCATGTGGCCATGCCGTGGGAACGCGCCGTACACCGTCCAAGCTGGAAAAACAGAATTATCGCCAACGAGATTGAACGGGTCTCTGTCCCGGTTTGAGACGACGGCCTTAAACAGGTTTTCAAAACACATGCCGGTGCTGCCTTTGGTTTGCGCCGGCAACTCCTCTGCCCTTACAGCATAGATATTAACGCATGCGGCCAAGCATCATGGTCGCATTTGTTTTGCGCAGATTTCGCCAAAAGGCTTTGCCGGACAGTTGCCGCACGGTGCGTGCCGGTAAATGCATATGGTGGTTGCTGCGCCGGACTGCGCCGCTGACAACGCGCGGGCGCTGGCCCTTTTTCAACCCGATGGCTGGAAGGGCCAAGGACAGATTGTCAAAATCATGCTCAAAGACCGGCTCTCTGAGGAAATCGTATAGCACGTCCATAACCTCGTCCGGGTCATCCACCAAACGGTCATAGTCAACCACGATCATCCGTTCGGTCTGCTGACCCTTTAACGCCAACCGCAACAGCCTGATATGCGTGCCGACATAACCATCGCGGGCCATAATCGAGCGCAATCTTGAATTTACGGTTTGCTCGTCCGGTACAATGTCAGCGCTCTGACCGGAGTGCTCCAGCGAATTGGCAATGGCCGCCGGATTTCGCACGCACAGAATAAAGCGGGAAAGTGGAAACAGCCGGACCAGCAGATCGGTGTAATTCAACCAGTCGCGGCAGCCGTCAAACACCACCGAATCAATCGGTCGATCATGGTAAACCGCGTCAAAAACGCCCCGCCAAAGGGCTATTTTCTGGTCGCTGTTCAGGTTCAGCCCGTCGCGGCCCTCTTCTGTCAGCAATTGCACCATGCTTTCGAACAATTTGCAGGCCGGACTGGTGCCCGGTGCCACAAAACGGGGGTTCTGGCTAAGAATAGCCGACAGCACCGACGCCCCTGATCCCGGCAATCCGGCAATAAAGTGAAACCGCGTCATCGCCCTGATTTTATTAACATTTCCAGAATCGCGGAACATCATTTCTGCCCAAAAATCAATTGAATCCCCCAATTACGTCAGTTTGCATAATTCCGTTTGTCTGCGCAACCGGTCTGCGTGTGAATTGTGCCGGATGCGGGCAAACAAGCGGCAATTTGCGTTAACCATATTGAGACAGTCCAAAGCTACAATCCAAACTGTATCCAATACCGGCAAAATCGTCCTATCTTATTGACTTAATAGTGTTTTTTTTGATATATAGTTTACCGATACGGGTCCGTGTGACCCCAGCAAACCGTGTTCATCTACATTAATGTGGGGTAGATGTGGGCGTGCACTCAGGACCGAAAAGGACTGAACGCATGGCTTATACCTCCGACACCCCCTGGGGCGAAAAACCGGGTAATTTTCAGCGACCACGCGCTGTTCAAACCGCGGTGTCCCGTGACCGAACCAAACCGCGCGGGCCGCAGGGATTTCGGCCAAAGCCCGTGGCAGAGGCCAACACCTTCCCTTTTCAGGACACAGCACCCGCAGTTCAGCGCAGATACAGCATTGCCTTCCTTGCCAGTGACGGGTCGAAGCAGTTTTTTGAGCATATAACCGCCTCTGGTGTCGGGCTGGAAAAAATCTGCGCAAACTTTGCCCGTGGTACTTTGATCAAAACGCCCTCTGGTGCGGTTTCGGTCGAGGACCTGCGGCCCGGCGATCTGGTGACCACCAAAGACAACGGTCCGCAGGCGCTGCGCTGGATCGGCAGTTGCCCGTTGCGGCAGATAAAATCGCAAACCGATGAGGCCCTGCTGCCCATTCGGATAAAGGCCGACGCCCTTGGGTTTTTGCGTCCGGATCAGGATCTGGTGGTTGCTTCGCACTTTCGTCTTTTGGTGAACCACCCCAATTGTGCGTCTTTGTTTGGCTCGCCCGAAACGCTGGCACCGGCCACAAATCTGCTGGACGGCGATTCTATCCTGCGCGTTCAAACCGGTGAGGACGTGAATTTTTATAATCTGGTGTTTGATCAGCACCAGATCATTTCAGCCAACGGTCTTGAAACCGAAAGCTATCACCCCGGCAACTTTGGCATTTCAGCGATGTCTTACACGTTGCAATCCCATATTCTGGCCATTTTCCCGCATCTGAACGGCGATCTGAACAATTTTGGAAAAACCGTGCGGCCGATCCTGAAGGGGTTTGAAGCAGAGGTTTTGAAGGTGGGCTAGAGCCGCGTCCTTTTTACCTGAATCAGCGGAGCGGCTCTATCCTTTTGATCTTGCGCGCAATTTATTCCGAAA
>CAYZQS010000106.1:5195-8994 GCA_964480735.1 uncultured Rhodobacterales bacterium | reverse complement strand
CCTGTGCGCGGCCACTTTTTACCATTTCGAGGATGATAAATAGCGCATTATTCGGCAATTGCGCCGCGTTTGCCGGTTTAGGGGCGATGCGGTTCGTTTTGGGAACAATTTGAACTGGTAACCAAATATTGGTGATTGATCGCCAAGGATGGGCCTGTGACTTCAAATGATCAGGAGATCAGATTCATGAACGCCAAAATCTTAATTGCTGCCAGTATTTTTGCGCTGACAGCCGCCGGTATTTTCTATGCGCAACAAAGCGACAACGGGCAGAATGATGATATGGCGGGGATCAGCCACGAAGAAATGTCAGCACAAGAATAGACTGCCGGTCAAGCGCTCCAATCCGGATTGCGTTTTTCAAAGAACGCCGCGATGCCTTCCTGCGCCTCGTCGCCCTCCCAGGCGGCGACCAACCGGTCGATCGTGTCCGCAATAACCGCTTCATCAATGACCGGCCCAAGCGACCGTACCAACCGTTTGGCCTCAGCGACCGCCGCCGGTGCACAGGCCAGATAAGGCGCAACTTCAGCCTCAACCGCGAGGTCAAGTTCGCCTGCGGTAACCACTTTCGCCAACAACCCCAGTTCCTGCGCCTCTGCACTGTCAAACACCCGCGCCGACATAAACACCCGCCGCGCATTTGCCTCTCCCATGCGGGCAATAACATAGGGCGAAATCGTGGCCGGGATCAGCCCCAGCTTGGTTTCGGTCAACCCAAAGCGTGCGCCTTTTACGCCAACGGCCACATCACAAACCGACATCATGCCAATGCCACCACCAAAAGCCTGCCCCTGAACGCGCCCGATCAAGGGCTGCGGCAGGGTGTTCAAGTCAAACAACATCATCGCCAGCGCGCGCGCTTCAACCCGTCGCTGCGCTGCGTTGCTGCGCATCTGCGCCTGCATCCAGCCCAGATCACCACCGGCACAAAAACTGCGGCCCTCCGCGGCCAGAACCACCACGCGAATAGTGCGTTCACCGGCGATTGCGGCGCAAACAGCCCTAAGCTCCGCAATCATTTCACCGGACAGTGCGTTGTGCTTTTCGCCGCGCGCAAGCCACAGAGTTGCCACGCCGCGACCGTCCACATCCAACCTTAACGTATTATACATCCAATCCCCATTGGTTCGCTTCGTTCCGCAAGCATTGAAATCATTCAACCGCCCCGCAAACCCCGCGCAAATTCCGCCGCCGCCCGCAGTTGCCGGGCATCCAACCCGGTGTCATACCCCAGCGCCCGCACCTTGGCATCCACCGCCTCGGTGGCCACATTTCCGGCGGCACCCGGTGCAAACGGGCACCCGCCCAAACCGCCGACCGCCGCGTCAAACACCCGCAATCCCATCTCGATTGAGGTTTCTATGTTGTCCAAAGCACGCTGCGCCGTGTCGTGATAATGCCCCGCCAGCATATGCGCGGGCACCTCTTCCAGAACCGCCTTTAACATCGCCGCAATGGTTTCAGGCCGCCCCTGCCCGATGGTATCGCCAAGGGAGATTTCGTAAACCCCGGCATCACGCAATACCGCCGTCACTTTGGCCACATCACCCGGTGGTGTGGGCCCGTCATAAGGGCAGTCGGTGACCACAGAAACATAGCCACGCACCGGAATACCATCCCTCTTGGCCGCTGCAACAATCGGCGCAAAGCGCACGTGGCTTTCGGCAATCGTGCAATTCACGTTGGCTTTGGAAAACCCTTCGCTGGCAGAGGTAAATATCGCCACCTCATCTGCATGTGCGGCGCGTGCGTTTTCATAACCGCGCATGTTGGGCGTCAACCCGGCATAAGACACACCACGCCGCCGCTTGATCCCCGCCAATACTTCCGCGCCGTCCGCCATTTGTGGCACCCATTTTGGGGAAACAAAACTGGCAACTTCGATCCGCGAAAAGCCACAATCACTCAGCATATCCACCAGCGCGATTTTTTCCGCCGCCGGAATGTGCCGCGCCTCGTTTTGCAACCCGTCGCGCGGGCCAACCTCAAATATCCCGATCCGCTCAGGCATCAGGCGTGGCATAAAACGGTTTGGCATAGATCGGCCGCGCGCCCGCCGGGATCAGCGTTTTGGCAAAGGCCGGTCGCGCCCGCAGGCGTTTCAAATAGGCACTCAGGTTCGGAAAAGCCGACACATCGGTAAACAGCTCTGCGGCGTTTACGCCGTAGCCCATCGATGTATCCACACCGCAAAATCCCGAGGGCAGAATATACTCCTGCCCCGCAAGCTGCGCCTCGACCGCGCCCAGCGTGCGTTCCAGCCGCATGCGCTCAAGCTTCATCAACGTGGGCGAACGCATCCAGTCTTCGCGCAGAACAATGTGCTGCTGGGTCAGACTGGCCAGATGCTGCGCCACGGTCTCGCTGAAATGCAACCACTGCAGCCAATCCACACGTTCGCCGTGGCCCGGTCCGCGCCACAGGTCCGGCGCATAAGTCTCGCACAGATATTCGCAAATCGCGCCGGTTTCAAACAACACCAGATCACCGTCCTCCAGCGCCGGCACGCGGCCTGCCGGATTTAGGCGCAGATAATCCGGGTGGTACAAAGACTTGTCAAAGCTATGCACAACCAACTCAAACTCCAGCCCAATCTCATGCAACAACCACAAGCTGCGACCAGAACGTGACTGCCATGCGTGGTGCAACCGCATCATGTTTCATCCTCCTCATTTTCCAGTCTGACCAGCGCCACACCGTTTTCCACCTGCGCACCCTCTATAACCAGAACTTCCGCAACGACACCGTCTCGCGCGGCGGCCAGCTGATGTTCCATCTTCATGGCCTCCAAAACCGCCAGCCGCGCGCCTTTTTCCACCCTGTCGCCCGCCACCACAAACACCGATTTCACCAATCCCGGCATGGGCGCCACAATCACATTGCCGCCCGCCCCCGCCGCACTTTCCCGCGCCAAAGGATCGATTAATTCAAAACTGTAATTCATCTTTGCAAAAATACTCAACCCCGCCCCATGCCGAAAAATCCTGGCCCCGGTTTTAACCCCGTTGACACGCCAGCCGTTCTGCATTTCACAGGCAAAATTGTCTTCCTGCACGACAACCTCAAAAACCCCCGCTGCCAGGGTGGTGATCCGCGCCTCAATCCTTTTTTCGTCTGCCAAAAAAGCAACATCCTGTGCCATCGGCGACCAGATCGAAAATCCGGTCTGCCAGCCGTGCGCTTTATCAAGACCCGCAGCTCCGATTGCCGCCAGCGCCAGCACCGCGCCCGGAATGGCTTCCGCTGCCGTAAGCGCGGCCAGATCCCGTTCAATCAGCCCGGTATCAACCGCGCCCGCCGCAAAGCCCCGATGCCGGGTCAGCCGCGTCAGAAACGCCAGATTTGTCACCGAACCGGCAACTTCGGTTTCTTCCAGCGCCAAAGTCATGCGGGCCAGCGCAATATCACGGGTTGGACCATGGGTGATCAGCTTGGCAATCATCGGATCATAAAACGGCGAGATCACGTCACCTGTGCGCACGCCGCTGTCCGCTCTGATCTGCGCTGGAAAGGCCAGATGATCCAGTTTGCCCGTGGCGGGTAAAAACCCGGCGGGCACGTCTTCCGCGTATAAACGCGCTTCAAACGCATGCCCGTTGAGCGTCAGTTCATCCTGCGCCAACGGCAGCGGGTCACCAGCGGCCACCCGCAATTGCCATTCCACCAGATCAATGCCGGTCACTGCCTCGGTCACCGGGTGTTCCACCTGCAATCGTGTGTTCATTTCCATAAACCAAAAACCGCCCGGGCGCAGGCCGCCCGCACCGTCAACGATAAACTCCACGGTTCCGGCACC
>CAYZQS010000106.1:0-5095 GCA_964480735.1 uncultured Rhodobacterales bacterium | reverse complement strand
ACAGTCCTTCGCGCCGCGCCGCGCGTAAGGCCTCGGCAAATTCAGCCGGACCGTCAACGCGGCGCATCCCCTTGCCGCCGCCGCCAGCGACAGCTTTGATCAATACGGGAAATCCAATCTTCGCGGCGGCAGCGCTGAGAACGCCGTCATCCTGATCGGCCCCGTGATACCCCGGAACCACCGGCACGCCTGCCTTTTCCATCAGGATTTTAGCCTTGTCTTTCAGCCCCATAGCCCGGATCGCATCAGCGGAAGGGCCGATAAAGACCAATCCGGCTTTCTCAACCGCCTCAACAAATTCCGGATTTTCCGACAAAAATCCGTACCCCGGGTGAACGGCCCCGGCCCCGGTTTGCAAAGCCGCCGCAATGATCCGCTCGCCCAACAAATAGCTGTCCGCCGCCGCCGCCCCGCCGATATGCACCGCTTCATCTGCCATCGCCACATGTTTGGCGTTTGCGTCAGCATCAGAATAAACCGCAACCGTCCCAATCCCCATATCACGGGCGGTTTTAATCACTCTGCAGGCAATCTCGCCCCGGTTGGCAATCAGGATTTTTGTGAACATTCCGGTTAGCCTTCCACAAATCCATCTGCGCCGCGCAGCAGTCCCGCAGCCTCTGAAACCATATCCTGCAATATTTCGCCGGCAGGCTTAATGTCTTTGATAAGCCCCGCCGCTTCGCCAACCACAACTGAAGAGTGCTCAACATCGCCCGCCGCCAGCGCTTTTGCCCAGATTTCACCCTGCCGCGTGTCCTTGCGCAGCGCCGTCTCGTTTCCATGCCACTGCTTGGTAAACCGATTGCGCAGGACGCGAATGGCGTATCGGTCCGGCCAGTTTCGCCGCCGCACTATATCAGTCACCGTGGTTTTCAAGGTGGCGTCCCCGCAGGCGGCAAGAATGGTATCCTTGGCATTTTGGTGAACCACGGCCTCGGGGCTGGCCAGAAACCGCGACCCGACAATGCAGCCTTCCGCACCCAGCATCAGGGCCGCTGCCAACCCGCGGCCGTCCGCAATGCCACCGGCTGCGCATAACAAAACCTCCGGCGCGTGATCGGCGATGTAATCGGCAACCTCCGGAACCAGCGTTATGGTGGCGCGGTTTTCACCGTGCCCACCGGCCTCGGCACCCTGCGCCACAATAATATCCGCGCCCAGATCAATCGCGTGTTTGGCGTCGCGCAGAGTTTGCACCTGGCAAATCAATGTCACCCCCGCGGCCCTGATTTTTGCACTGAACGGCGCAGGATCACCAAAGGACAAGAAAACCGCCTTTGGTGCATGGTCCAATATCAAATCCAGCAATTGCGGCTGCTTGGCCAGCGCCCAGGTGATTATCCCGCCGCCTACCACCTGATTGCCAGCCTGACCAAATTCCCTTTTCAGCCAGTCCGCATCCCCGTAACCACCCCCGATCAACCCCAAACCACCAGCCCGCGAAACGGCCGCAGCCAATGCGCCCCCGGCGGCAAAGGCCATCGGCGCCAGTATAACCGGATGCTTTATCGCCAGCCGCTTGGTCAGTTTCGTCCTGATCACACCGTGTTATCCTTCGGTTTTTCCGCGAGCGTCACATACAACCCCTCGCCGGGTTTCAGGTTGGTGAAATTACCAAAACCAGCGTTTGCCATCGCCAGTGTATAGTCCTGCCCGCCCGGCACCCGTTCTTCGTCAAAAACATCGCCGCCCACCGCCAGCACGCCACCCCGGCGCAATACCCGAAACGCTTCGGTCAGCCCCTGATTTGCACTTTTCTGATGGTGAATAACGTTGAAAACCATCACCCGATCAAAACATTCTGCCGCAAACGGCAGGCTTTCCCCCGATGCTTTCACAAACTCCAGATCGTCACGCGACATTTTCGCGGCCGCACTTTGCGCGTGCGCCAGCATCCGGTCAAAGGGCTCGACCCCAACCCGGCGACCACGGCCAATTGGTGCCGCACGCAGGGCCACGCCGGTCCCACAGCCAACATCCAGAACGTCCTCATCGCCGGTCAATCCAAGCGCCCGCACCAGCACACGCAGCGACGCGTCCTCGCCGTATTTGGCGACATAATTGTCAATCATCCGGTCGTCCCAATCAACGCTCAACACCCACTCCTTCTTATTGGATCAAATATCCGCGCCGCAGGCATCATCACTTTACATCCGAAACACGCCAAACCGCGACTCCTCAATCGGGGCGTTCAGCGCCGCCGCAAGGCTTAGCGCCAGCACCTCGCGGCTTTTGCGCGGATCAATAACCCCATCATCCCAAAGCCTTGCCGAGGCATAAAGCGGGTGACTTTGCGTCTCAAACATATCAATGGTTGGTTGCTTGAACGCCGCCTCTTCTTTGGCGCTCCATTTGCCGCCGCCCCGCTCTATCACATCCCGTTTGACGCTGGCCAAAACCCCCGCCGCCTGTTCACCGCCCATCACCGAAATCCGGCTGTTGGGCCAGCTCCACAAAAACCGCGGCGAATAGGCCCGCCCCGCCATGCCGTAGTTCCCGGCCCCAAATGACCCGCCGACCATCATGGTTATTTTCGGCACTTTGGTGGTGGCCACTGCCGTCACCATCTTGGCCCCGTGCCGCGCTATACCTTCCTCCTCATATTTCTGGCCAACCATAAAGCCGGTGATATTTTGTAGGAAAACCAAAGGGATATAACGCTTGGAACACAGCGAGACGAAATGCGCGCATTTTTGTGCGCTTTCAGAAAACAACACACCATTGTTGGCCACAATCCCGACGGGAATACCTTTTATATGGGCAAACCCGCAAACCAATGTCTCGCCAAACCGCGCCTTGAATTCGTCAAACCGGCTGCCATCCACCAGACGCGCGATCACTTCGCGGATGTCGTAAGGCGTGCGCAGGTCAGAGGGCACAACCCCGGTGATTTCACAAGGATCGTAAAACGGTTCTTCGCTGGTCTGAATTTGCACTTGCGAGTGCGGAACATGGTTTAGCCCGGCCACCGCCTGCCGGGCCAACGCCAGCGCGTGCGCATCGTCTTCGGCCAGATAATCGGCAACACCGGACAGGCGCGTGTGCATCTCGCCGCCGCCAAGGGCTTCGGCAGAGACAACCTCTCCGGTGGCCGCTTTCACCAGCGGCGGACCGGCCAGAAAAATAGTCCCCTGTTCTTTGACAATAATCGCGATATCAGACATGGCGGGCACATAAGCTCCGCCCGCCGTACAGGACCCCATCACCACCGCAATCTGGGCGATGCCCTTGGCCGACATATTGGCCTGATTGTAAAAGATGCGGCCAAAGTGATCCCGGTCGGCAAAACCTTCCGCCTGATTGGGCAGGTTGGCCCCGCCGCTGTCCACCAGATAGATGCACGGCAGGTGGTTCAACTCGGCAATCTCCTGCGCCCGCAGATGCTTTTTCACCGACATCGGGTAATAGGTCCCACCCTTGACCGTGGCGTCATTGCAAACCACCACCACGTCCCGCCCGTGCACCTTGCCAACCCCGGCAATCACGCTGGCCCCTGGCGAAGCACCATCGTACATGCCGTGCGCTGCGGTTGCGCCGATTTCCAGAAACGGAGCACCCGGATCAAGCAGATTGGCCACCCGGTCCCGTGGCAGCATTTTGCCCCGCGAAATATGCCGCGCCCTTGGCTTCTCGCCCCCGCCAAGCGCCGCAAAAGCCGCCGCCGCTGCCATGTCAGCCAACAGCACAGCGTGGTTTTTCTGGTTCGCGGCAAATTCAGCAGAGCCGGTGATAACTTTGGACGTCAGGCGCATGTGTTTGGTTCCTGTGTGCCTATGTCAGAATTCCTGCAAACTACCATGCAAATAAATCGCCTGCGCCGCCGTCAGGTGCAATGTGCAGGCAATGCCGGCCGGCCCGCCCCCGGTTCCACCACCGAACTGCGAATATTCGTATTCGCAAGTGGCATCGCGATAGGCGATCCAGGCCCGCTGCATGTCGCGCAGTGCCTCAGCCTGCTTTGGTAAATTATCGCTGAACTCGGCATTGGCCTCGTCGTCCGCCTTTTCCTGCCGCCGCAATTTTTTATAGACAATATTAAGTTGACCGTCCCACCACTCGGCTTCAAAATTCAGACATCCACCCATTCCATAGGTGCTGCCGCCCAGCGAATTCGCCCTCATACAGGCGTTGGCCGACTCGCCGATACATTCGCGTTTCTCTCCTGCAGTCGACGCCTCCCGCAAACAGGATTTCGTCAAGCTGATGTCAAAGACCAGATCGTCCTGAGCGACAGCGGGTGGATTGGCGGCCACAAGAAAAATCGCGACTCCAATCAGAAAATGAACTCTTACTTTGGTTTTAGTGCAACTCATATTCTTTCCATTCTTTTCCACTTGACGATATCATATATTGATACTATACCAATTCCGGTTGGCCGGGTTTGCTGTAAAGAAAGATTAACCAATCCAACACAGGCTGCAATGGTGCGGTCCAGACATAAGAATATACTTGCTGCAATTTTTCTGCGGCCAACCAGCGGCACAATTCGTTGGCGCGATCTAGAAAATGCGCTTGTTGCACTCGGTGCAAATATAACTGAAGGGTCCGGTTCGCGCATTAGGATCTCACTCAATGGGCAAAGAATTGTAATGCACCGACCGCATCCAAAGCCAAACACCGACAAAGGTGCGATTAAAACGTTGCGTGTCTTCTTGACCAAAGCCGGGGTTAAGCAATGAAATCTTACAAGGGATACACACAGTCGATCTGGTTTGAGGCAGACGACCGTTTGTTTCACGGCGTTGTTGAGGGATTGAACGACACCGTTCATTTTGCCGGTGCTTCGGTTGACGAACTTGAACAGGCGTTTCATGACAGCGTTGACGACTATTTGAACTGGTGCGCCAAAGACGGTGTGGCGCCGGATAAGCCATATTCCGGCAAATTGGCTTTTCGCACATCTCCTGCGCATCATCGCCTGATTTCCCAAGCTGCCGCCAACTCGGCGCAATCTATAAATCAATGGATGGATGAGGTTTTGGCCGATGCTGCCAAAAAGGCACTGAACAAGGGTAAGCGCAGTATTCGGACTGGCTGAGGTCACCCCGTCACCCGCATCAATTCCCGCCCGCACAGCATCCGCCTGATTTCG
>CAYZQS010000105.1:0-9035 GCA_964480735.1 uncultured Rhodobacterales bacterium | reverse complement strand
ATAATATTTATTATGTTAATTATTTAAAATATTTAGGTTACTGATAGTTAAACAACAAAACCGAAGATGTAGGTCTCTTTCCCATATGGGACCTGCTTAAGTCTAAAGAGAATTTACAAGTAAACCCCTTCATAATTGACTATACATCACAGTTGGCAAAATAATGTTCGGTACCAAATTGTATGTCACAGAACGTAAGTTTTAACTGAAGCCTTCAACGGGCGATCACGACCAGAGGCCGAAATGCAATAATTGCAAGCCTCACAAATTGTTTGATATGTACAATTTTTTCCGTCGGATATGCGCGTATCATCCAAATTTATTGAATAAGTGAAAAACACCCACATAGGGCAGTACAACCTACCGTCCCGCAGAGCTGCGGAAATCACATCAATTGTGCACTGTCAGGGCAAGAATTATTAAGTTTCCCAATCGCCGGAGAAATGCGTTGAATTTCTACAATCGCTGATCCCCTTCGATCTTTTTGGATCGGCTAAACATTCCTGACAAGCAGCACCCCGCCCACGATTTTTAGTTTAATTGGAGTGGATAACAACTTGAAAAACAACATGTAAAAACTTTCGATATTATTTCACGCGCTGCCTACATTCTGTAGGCGTCTGATCTGATTTTTCCTTGTAATCGGCACTCTGCTCTCGACAGGTGAAGTCAAATACGGTCTATTAGGGCTGCATCCAAAGGGAATTTCAATGGCGTCACTGCTGGTAATAAACGGACCAAACCTTAATCTTCTTGGTCAGCGTCAGCCGGATGTCTATGGGGCCACAACGCTGGAGGATATTCAGACGCTCTGCGTCGCCAAAGCGGAAAAACTTGGTGCTAATATTTCTTTTTTTCAAAGCAATCACGAGGGTCAGTTGATTGATGCGGTGCACGGGGCAAAGGGCAAATTTGATGGTCTGATCATGAATGCCGGTGCCTACACGCACACGTCGGTTGCCATAATGGACGCAATTTCCTCCGTTGATGTGCCTGCCATCGAGGTGCATTTGTCAAACATCCATGCACGCGAGGCCTTCCGGCGTCAAAGCTATATTTCCGCAGTGGCGATTGGCCAGATTTGCGGGTTTGGTGCAGACAGCTATTTGCTGGCGATTGAGGCGATGATCAACCACCTGTCAGGCTTGTCATGAACGCGGGAATGGCACCGTTGGCTTTGTATATGGACGCATTCATGAAGTGCTCTACCATAGAACAGGTCTGGGCCCTGCACGCTGAAAAAATGAAGGAGTACGGCTTTGACCGGATGATTTTTGGCTCCACCCGTTTTCGCACCCACGGCAGTTTTGGTGATGTGATGGATGCGCTTATTCTGACAAATCACGACAGCAATTATGTCGACCTGTTTTTTGGCAAGGAAATGTACCTCTATGCCCCGATGGCCACTTGGGCTGCCAGCAACGTTGGGGTAATGAGCTGGCAATGGGCCAAAGATCGGCGCGAGCGGGGATTGTTGAGTTCCGAAGAGGAACAATTGCTGGGATTAAACGAAAAAATGGGCGTTTCAGCCGGGTATTCCATCAGTTTTGAGGTGCTGTCGCAGCGCAACAAGGCCGCGATCGGCCTGTGCGCCCAACCCGGCATGACCCAAAGTGATGTGGACAAGGCCTGGCAGATTTCAGGCAGCGAGATTGTGATGCTGAACAATCTGCTGAACCTGAAAATCGACAGTCTGCCAAACTCCGGTGGCCGCAAGCCCATGACCCACCGTCAACGCGAAGTGCTGCAGTGGGTTGCGGATGGAAAAACGGTGCAGGATGTCAGCACGATTATGGGATTGCGTCCGGTCACGGTTGAAAAACACCTGCGGCTTGCCCGGGAAAACCTGAACGTGGACACGACAGCACAGGCGATTATGAAAGCCACCGTGCAGAACCAGTTTTATCTGTTTGAAGACGTCGGCAACCGCCCGATATCAGCCGCGACAGGTTAGCCGCCTCATTTTCTTTGGGTGTTGCGGTGCCTTTTCGTCTGATTGCCGGGAATTGGGTCCGTCGGCATGATTTTGGGCCCAAAAATTGGGCAAAATCTGAAAAGGTAAGGAATACCATACCCCGGAAACGGCAAAGGTAAGGTTTCCCTTACTGTCCTAATTATTCGTTAATCGGCATGATCAAAGTGTTCCAAGAGTGGATGCAATAGTTGCTAGGAACATAGACCGAATGCGCTGCCAGTATAGAGGCGAACAGGTGGTCTGGGTCGGGGAAACCTGACCGCTTAGGGATGTTGCTTGTATAGTTCTTACGACATTTCTTACATTGTGGATGGCGCTTGAGGTTCCCTCTTCACGGCGCAAGACCAATGGCAGAAAACGGTGTTGGCCCGTCCAACACCGTTTTTTGTTGCGCCATCCTCAGCCCGCGGAAGTATCCAAAGCTTTGCCTATGCCAATTCCCACACACAAAGTTTCGGATTCGCCCTCGTCGTAC
This sequence comes from uncultured Rhodobacterales bacterium, assembly GCA_964480735.1. Classification (GTDB taxonomy): domain Bacteria; phylum Pseudomonadota; class Alphaproteobacteria; order Rhodobacterales; family Rhodobacteraceae; genus UBA5972. The sequence goes on along the minus strand of CAYZQS010000105.1, from coordinate 6,585 downwards.
CGCTTTTCTGGTCTTCCGGAATTCCAGAATTCTGGAATTCCGGAAGACCAGAAAACTGGACCAACCGCCACTCTAAAATTTAAAAGTTAGTGCCAAAATTTTATTGCCGGATTTTCTGAAATTAAGCCATAAAACGGTGATCAAAAAAGCAGTAAATTCAAATCAATATCCGTCCGGCACAACGGCAAGAACGCAAACCCGGTGCGGGATTTCAGAAATCCCCGGGTGCACGCGATCAGCCGGCCAAAATCATACACGCCTAAAGAAACTTGCAATTTTCCTGAACCGTGCTGCGGTCCGTGAAAACCCTGTGCACCCACGCGCGTTTTTGCGAAACCGCAGTGGGTCAGATGAAACGCAAAACGCTTCAGCCGCCAATGGTTTTCGCAACCTCAGCGGCAAAATCCTCGACCTTTTTCTCGATGCCTTCGCCGACTTCAAGCCGCACAAAACCCAATACAGATACACCTGCGTCTTTTGCCGCCTGCTGTACCGTCACATCCGGATTGACCACAAATTTCTGGTTTAACAGCGTCACTTCCTCAAAAAACTTTTTCATCCGTCCCTTGATCATATTTTCGATGATATTTTCGGGCTTGCCGGATTCCCGGGCCTGCTCGGTCAGAACCTGCTTTTCACGCTCAATCACAGCCGGATCCAGATCGTCCTGGGTCAACGAGGCCGGGTTGACCGCCGCCACATGCATGGCAATCTGGTGGCCGATCTCATTTTCAGCGCTCAGCGCCACCAAAACACCGATTTTTCCCATTCCGGGCGCTGCGGCGTTGTGCACGTAAGATGCAACATGCGTGCCTTCCAGCCGGGACATCCGGCGCAGGGTCAGGTTTTCGCCAATGGTGGCGATTTTGGAGGTTACAACGTCAGACACCGCTTTGCCGTCCAGATCAGCGCTTTGCAGGGCGTCAATATCGGCCACGTTCAGGGCTGCCTTGGTGATACCGGCGACCATGCTTTGAAAATCAGCGTTTTTGCCGACAAAATCGGTTTCAGAGTTCACCTCGACAATGACACCAACGCCGTTGCCCGAGGCCACGCCCACCAGGCCCTCTGCTGCCGTGCGGCCACTTTTCTTGGCGGCTTTGGCCAAACCTTTGGTGCGCAGCCAGTCAATTGCGGCTTCTTGATCGCCGTCGGTTTCCGTCAGCGCCCGTTTGGCGTCCATCATGCCGGCACCGGTAATATCGCGTAATTCCTTTACCATTTTAGCTGTCACAGCCATCTGGTTTCTCCTACCTTAAGCAACTGGATTGCTTTTCGTTTGAACTGGCAGGACCATGCGCCCTGCCCTATGAAAATGTCTGACCCGAAGATCAGCCGTCAGAATTTTCGTCAGCATTGGCTTTTGGTGCCGCTTTGGCCTTTGGTGCCGCCTTTTTTGCCGGTGCCTTTTTTGCGGCCGGTTTTGCGGCGGCCTTTTTGGCGGGTGCCTTTTTCGGTTCGGCCTTTTTGGCGGCCGGTTTTTCGGTCGACGGTGCTTTTTCCGCTGGTTTTTCTTCCACCGTTTCCGCAACTTCCGCCTTTACGGTTTCTGTTTTTGGCTCTGGCTTTGCCTCTTCTTTTGGTTCAGCTTTCGCCTCTGCCTTGGCCGGTGCCGCAGTTTCAGCCACGGGTGCCGCTTCTTCGGCAGCAACCGCTTCTTCAGCCGGAGCTTCTTCCAAGGCACCAATATCCACACCGGACGCACCCATTTGGGCCGTCATACCGTCAAGGGCGGCCCTTGCGATCAGATCACAGTAAAGCGCAATGGCACGCGCCGCGTCATCGTTGCCGGGGATCGGAAAATCGATGCCTTCAGGCGCGCAATTGCTGTCCAAAACCGCAATCACCGGAATGCCCAGCTTGTTGGCCTCGGCAATGGCAAGGCTTTCCTTGTTGGTGTCAATCACCACAACCAGATCGGGCACACCACCCATTTCACGGATGCCACCAAGCGAGGCCTGCAGTTTGCCCTGCTCGCGCTCCATGCCCAGACGTTCCTTTTTGGTCATGCCCTCGGCACCGGCCTCCAGCTGTTCGTCATAAGACTTAAGCCGCGAGATTGATTTTGAAACAGTCTGCCAGTTGGTCAGTGTGCCGCCCAGCCAGCGGTGGTTCATATAATACTGCGCGCTGCGTTCGGCGGCATCATGTATCGCCTTTTGCGCCTGCCGCTTGGTGGCCACAAACAGGATGCGCCCGCCTTTGGCTGTTGTTTCCCGCGCGGCGTTCAATGCTGCATCCAACAGCGGAACCGTCTGTGTCAGGTCCATAATGTGAATACCGTTCTTGGCGCCGTAGATATACGGGCCCATACGGGGATTCCATCGGTGTGTTTGGTGGCCGTAATGCACGCCAGCCTCAAGCAGCTGACGAAGCGAGAACTCTGGGAGACCCATCGTCGTATTCCTTTCCGGTTTTGACCTCAGCGGGAGAAGAGCCATTTGGCCCAACCGGTGGAGTATCAGGGATGTCTCCCCCAACACCCGCAAGCCCCGCCTGTGGATTGATCCGCGGGCTTTAGGACATGAAACAGCGCTTGGCAAGAGGTGTTTGCGCCAGACCTGCCGGAAGTTTCAAACCAGCATCAAAAAGGCCAAACCCAATGGCCGTTGGGTTTGGCCCGGTCTGAAAGTTCTATTTTTAGCCGCCCAGCATCCAGCGGCCTTGCGGAAAGAATGCGTGAAAGGCAAATGCAAACACCACGTCATGGCGCACGTCTGCGCCGGTTGCTGCGTCTTTCACGCGAATGGTGCCGACGTTTTTGCCTTTGGCGATGCGGCGGCTGTCCAGTGCCGAGGCTTGCCCGCTTGACCATGTGATGATAAATCCGTCCTCTTCCAGGGTTTCCACATCACGCAGACGTTCCAGCGGCCAGGCCCGATCGCCGATTTTCAAAACCCGCGCAAGCGGTTGAATGTTATGAGGTGGCATCTCGCCGTTGTACAGAAACGGACGGCTGGAGCTGTCATAGCCGGTATAGGGATTGCTTCCGTAAGACCGCGCCGCGCGGGGTTCATCCATCACCAGACCGTTGGGATTGCGGTTCTTAAATTCCTCCCAGCTTTCCATCCAGCTGACAATTTGCACCAGTTCGGTGCCAGTGTGTTCGCCTACGATACCGGCGCCGATGATCTGCTGCCACCAGCTTTCGGTTTCGCGGTCAAACATCACCATATCCGAGTTTCGCAGTTTGCCGGACACGCCAAAGGACAGCACCTTGCCGTTCACCCGACGGTCAAAAACCAGACCAGAGTTACACAACGGACAGAACGTCACCGCCACGGGGACATCACCGATAACGTCATTGGCAATCTCGTGCCATGTCAGGTAACGCACCGGATAGGCCCGCGGTTCCTGCCCTTCCATTTCCACCGTAATCACCGGCTCACGATCGCCAAGGCGGCTTTCATCGCCAACTTTGATAAAATCAACCGACGGCAGGGATGGAATGCCATCCCGCGGCGGTCCGCCGCTGAAAATCTCGCTGAATTCAACCGACGTTTTGGTAAAATCGGTGTTTGGCCATTCGCCAAGCCAGCGGCTTACCTGCGCGGACGCCGGCAGGCAAAAGCCGGCCAGTATCAACCCGGCCAAAGCCAGTATTTTAAAATTTGCCAGAAAATTTACCCGCTGCATGTGCAATGCCTCCACAGATTGTTGCTGCGGGCAGCTTTGCAGTTTGTACAAGGGCGCAACAGCCCCCTTCACAGAGATATGAGCAGTTGCAATCGGTCAGGCCAAGGGCCCCGGTCCGGCGGGTTTGCCAAACCGGGCTGGAAAGTGTTAGCGAACGGAGACTTTTTCCATGTAATCAGGGTCTTCCACAGCGCCGTTGTTATTCTGGTCACCCTTTTTAATGGCGTTTACAACGTCCAGCCCGGCGATCACTTTGCCCACAACGGTATACTGTCCGTTCAGAAACGGCGCGTCGTCAAACATAATGAAAAACTGCGAATTGGCCGAATCCGGGCTGTTGGAGCGGGCCATGCCAACGATGCCCTCAACATATTCCTCGTCCGAAAACTCTGCTTTCAGATCCGCCATACCAGAGCCACCGCGCCCGGCAAAACTTGTTTGCGATCCGTCGCGCACACCAAATTCAACGTCTCCGGTTTGCGCCATAAACCCGTCGATCACCCGGTGAAACACCACGTTGTCGTATTTGCCCTGGTTGGCCAGTTGCACAATGCGGGCCACGTGGCCGGGTGCAATGTCGTTGAACAGTTCAATCTCGATCGTGCCGCTGGTGGAACCACCTATAGCAATCACCAAAGTCGGGTTTTCGCCGCTGTTAACCACAGCATTGTCACCGGTTGGCTCGCTCTCTTCCATCGTAGCCGCGGCCATCGCTGTTTCATCATCCGTTGCGGCCTCGGTGGACGTCATGGCATCTTCGCTGCTGTCTGACGTCGCCTCGTTGACCAATGCTTTGGAGTCATCGGACGGCTCAAGCGTGACAATCAAATAGCCAAAGGCCAGGGCAACCAAAACAATTATCCCGCCGATGATTTTTGTGGTGCCGCTCATGCCAAATCCGCCGCAACTTTGACCGAAATCATCCGGTCGGGATTCATCGGCGGCTCACCTCTTTGAATGGCATCCACGTGTTCCATCCCGGAAATGACCCGGCCATAGACCGTATATTGCCCGTTCAAAAAATGACCGTCAGCAAACATCAAAAAGAACTGCGCGTTTGCGCTGTCAGGATTTTGCGACCGGGCCGCGCCCAAAACACCGCGATCAAACGGCAGGCTGGAAAATTCAGCAGGGACATTGGCCAGATCAGAACCACCGGTACCGGCGGCACGGATGTTGAAATCCTTTTCCATATTGCCGTTTTGCACATCGCCGGTCTGGGCCATGAAGCCATCTATCACCCGGTGAAAGGCCACATTGTCATATTGGCCGCCGCGCGCCAGTTCTTTGATGCGGGCGCAATGCTGCGGAGCCACATCAGGCAGCAGTTCCACATGCACGGGGCCGTCTTTCAGGGTGATGACAAGGGTGTTTTCGGGGTCTTTAAAGTCGCTCATGGTGCCTCCAGATTTCAGTTGCGGCGCAACTTACGGCAAGCTTTTGAATTGTGAAAGGGGCCAGTTCGCCGCGCGTGTCAGTCTGAAATATATTTTTGGGTCAGCGCCTGTTCAATGGCCGGTGGCACAAAGCCTGACACATCCCCGCCAAGCCGGGCAATTTCCTTGACCAGCCGCGAGGCAATCGCCTGATGGGCAGGGCCAGCCATCAGGAAAACGGTTTCGATGTCCCGGTCCATCGCGTGGTTCATGCCAACCATTTGAAATTCATACTCAAAATCAGAGACCGCGCGAAGACCGCGGATAATGATGCCCGCACCCACTTCTTTGGCGCATTGGATCAGCAGGTTTTCAAACGGATGAACGACGATTTCGATATCCGCATAATAGGAACCGTTCCGGCTCTCTGCCTCAATCATCGCCACGCGTTCTTCCAATGTGAACAGCGGAGACTTGTCACGGTTGATCGCAACACCAATCACCAGTTTGTCAACCAGCTTGGCCGCTCGGCGGATGATGTCCACGTGACCCAGCGTCAGGGGATCAAAGGTTCCGGGATATAGTCCTGTGCGCATAAATCTCTCTGAATCTGGCAAACATTGGCGAACAGCAAACCTAAATGGGCCGGACTGTAAAGGTTAAAACCCCTTGATCATGCTTTCCATGGCTTCGTTTTCCATGGATATTTCAGACAACCGCGCTTTTACCACATCGCCGATAGAAATCAGGCCGATCATTGTGCCGTCTTCAACCACCGGCAGGTGGCGAAACCGGCCCTTGGTCATTTTGCCCAAAACCGCATCGGCGGTATCTGATATTTTGCAGGTTATAATGTCTTTGGTCATACATTCACTGATGCTGTCAGACAGGCACCCTGGCCCGCGTTTGCCGATCTCCCGCACGATATCGCGTTCTGATAAAATTCCATCAACAGATTTTCCGTCCTCGGAAACCACCAGCGCGCCGATGCGCATACTGGACATTATACCAGCGGCATCTGCCATTGATTTTGTGCTGGAGATTGTCGCCACATCGTTGATCGGTTTGCTTTGCAATATTTGCGATACAGTCATCGTTGCTGCCCTTTGTTTATTATACAAATAAACTGCCTTGCGGGTAATTTGCTGTCAAGTCTGGGTTGACCACCGGATCGATGAAAATGCACGCCTGATGATAATGCCCTTGCCCCTTCAAATCAAAAATGAAATGAACTTTGAGGATTTTGCTTTGCATGGCACCCAATGCAAGCCGTCACAAGCACCAAAAACAATCAACGCGGGGATACGCAGATGCTGGAACTTAACCATTTTATCAACGGCGAACGGGTCAAAGGCACATCCGGGCGGTTTGCTGATGTTTACAATCCGGCCACCGGCGAGGTTCAGGCCAAAACGCCGCTGGCCACCACAGCGCAGGTTGACGCAGCGGTAATGGTCGCCGCTGCCGCACAACCCGCCTGGGCTGCCCAAAACCCTCAACGCCGTGGCCGGGTGATGATGAAATTCGTGGACCTTTTGAACCGCGATATGGACAAGCTGGCCGAAGCCCTGTC
>CAYZQS010000104.1:5021-9055 GCA_964480735.1 uncultured Rhodobacterales bacterium | reverse complement strand
AAGTCCGTCCGTCGAAACGAAACCAAACCGCCCACATATCTCTTCAGATACTATCAATTTCAAAGAGCGCAGGAACAAAAGCCGAAGGTGCGCCTATCCTTGGCGCGCCCGCCGCTCAATGTATGTTTCTGTTTTTTCACCGGCGCTGCAAGTTACCGCGTCGGTGAAGGGGGTTCTAGGGTGTGTTTCTGAGTCCCGCAAGAGCTTATTTCAATATATTCGAAGTTTTTTGAAACTAAAATATGGACCTACCACATCTTGGTTTCCGACGAAACAAAACACCAATAATCCCAAATATTCCTGCGCAATATTGCGCAGGAATATTTGGACGTCAGGCTATGCTGTCGCCTTGATGAACCGCCGCCAGCGCACCCGGGTTAAAACCAACAGTGTAACCCCAATCAGATACAAGATCGGTTCCGGTGGCCATGCCTTGACCAGCAGCAGATAATGAATGGCGCCGGCCAGAATGGCCACGTAACTTAGGCTGTGCAGCCGTCGCCAGTTGACCGGTCCCAGTTTTCGGATCATCCAGTTGCTGGAGGTGATTGCCAACGGCAGCAGAATAACAAAATTGACCATGCCGATAATGATGTACGGGCGCTTATAAAGGTCTTTCAGAATTTCATCCCAGAAAAACTGTTTATCCAGCACGAACCACGTCAACAGGTGAAAACACACATACATAAAGGCCGTCAGGCCAAAGGCGCGGCGGAATTTGACAAAATTGACACCGGTCCAGTTGCGCACCGGCGTGACCAGCAGCGTGACGATCAGCATCTGTAGGGCCCATTTGCCCAACTGCCGCTCCAGCACCTGCAACGGATCGGTGCCCAACTGATTGGTGGCCGCCCAATAAAAGAACACCAGCCCCGGGATCGGCGCGATGACGTAAAGCGGCCAGGCCGGAATTTTACGCAACCAACCGTTGATGGTCTGGGAAATCGTCATGGATCAAAAGCTCTTTTTCAGGTCCATGCCACTGTAAAGGCCGGCAACCTGATCGCCGTACCCGTTGAACATCAGGGTTTTCTTGCGCTTGGCAAACAGCCCGCCGCCAATCGGGCGCTCTGACGCCTGCGACCAGCGCGGGTGATCCACATTTGGGTTGACGTTGGAATAAAACCCGTACTCCCGCGCGTTCTGCATATTCCACGTGGCCTGCGGCTGGGTGGCGGTCAGGGTGATACTGACGATCGACTTGATCGACTTAAACCCGTATTTCCACGGCACAATCAAACGCAATGGTGCGCCGTTTTGGTTTGGCAGTTCCTCGCCGTGCACGCCGGTGACCAGCATGGTCAGCGGATGCATCGCCTCATCCATCCGCAATCCTTCGCGGTAAGGCCAGTCCAGCAGCCGCCGGGCCTGACCCGGCATTTCCTTTGGACGGACCAGCGTTTCAAATGAAACATATTTCGCGCCGGATTGCGGCCCGATCCGGTTCAAAAGATCAGACAGCGAGAAGCCAACCCAGGGCACCACCATCGACCACGCCTCGACACAACGGAACCGATAAATCCTCTCCTCCATCTGCACGCCTTTGATAATATCCTCAAAAGCATAATTGCCCGGTCTGTCGACCATCCCGCCGACTTTGACGCTCCACGGTTTTGTGGTCAGCGTGTGGGCGTTGCGCGCCGGGTCTTCCTTGCCGGTGCCAAATTCGTAAAAGTTGTTATAGGTGGTGACATCCTTGAAGGTGTTGGGCTTTTCTGACGTTGACAGCGCACTTGGCACCGTCGCAATCGATGCCGCATGGGCAGCGCCGCCCAGCATCCCGGCCACAACGGCCCCACCGGCCCCGGCCATCAATGTGCGCCGGTTGATAAAATCCGCCCGTGGCGTGACATCGGAATATTTGAGGTCCGTCTTAAAGCGATAAGCCATGATCGTTTTCCCGTGCAAAAAAATCTTTGATCTCCCTATCTATTCGCAACAACACAATCAAAACAACTGACCTCACGAACAAGTTGGAAATATTACAATTGCGACAACGACAGGCTATGTGTGTTGCACAAAGGAACCGGCAAACCGGAACGATGCTGCTACGCGTGAATACCGCACACCATCTGCCCAACGCCGGCAAGTTGACAGCGAGGGAACTGGACCGATGTTTCTGATGGAATTTGCAGCGACCACATTTCAATATCTGGCGGTGGCATTTGTTGGCCTTGTCGGGTTGTTTTTTCTGGCCTTTCTGTTGCTGTTTCTGATCGACCGCACCCAAACCGCCGACGCCGTGCGCCGTAATTATCCGGTATTGGGCCGGTTTCGCGGTCTCTTTATCGAACTGGGCGAATTCTTTCGCCAGTATTTCTTTGCCATGGACCGGGAAGAGCTGCCGTTCAACCGTGCGCAACGCGAGTGGGTTGGCCGGGCCTCGCGGGGGACCAGCAATACAATCGCCTTTGGCTCCACCCGCAACCTGTCAGTAACCGGGACCCCCCTTTTTGTGAACGCCGCCTTTCCGCCGCTGGACGAGCAGGCCACCAAAACCCGCCCGATGATTATCGGACCGGACTGCGCCCGACCGTTTGAGGCGAAATCGTTCTTCAATATTTCCGGCATGAGCTTTGGCGCCCTTTCCAAACCGGCGGTTGAGGCTTTAAGCCGTGGCGCAAAAGAGGCCGGCATCTGGATGAATACCGGCGAGGGCGGGCTGTCACCGCATCATTTGTCCGGCGGATGTGACATCGTATTTCAAATCGGCACGGCAAAATACGGCTGCCGCGACAGTGACGGAAATCTGGACGACGGCCGCCTGCGCGAACTGGCGGCCAACCCAAGGGTCAGGATGTTTGAGATCAAACTGGCGCAAGGTGCTAAACCGGGCAAAGGCGGGATATTGCCGGGCGGCAAAGTGACCGCTGAAATCGCAACCATTCGCGGCATTCCTGAAGGTCAGCCCAGCATCTCGCCCAACCGCCATCCGGACATCGCCAACGCCGACCAGCTGTTGGATAAAATCGCGCATATCAGAAAGATCACCGGCAAACCTGTGGGCTTTAAAACCGTGATCGCCGCCCCCGGCCCCATGGAGGAATTGCTTCGGATCATCAACAAACGCGGACCGGAATCAGCACCCGACTTTATCACCATTGACGGCGGCGATGGCGGCACCGGGGCGGCACCGATGCCGCTGATGGATCTTGTTGGCATGAGCCTGCGCGAAAGCCTGCCGCTGGTGTCTGATCTGTTGCACCAAAGTGGTCTGCGACAGCGGATAAGGCTGGTTGCCTCGGGCAAGCTGATCAACCCGGGCGATGCCGCCTGGGCACTGGCGACCGGGGCGGATTTTGTCACCTCGGCCCGCGGATTCATGTTTTCGTTGGGCTGCATTCAGGCGATGAAATGCAACAAAAACACCTGCCCGACCGGCATAACCACCCATAATCCCCGCCTGCAAAAAGGGCTGGTGCCCAAAGCCAAATACCTGCGCGTCGCAAAATACGCCCAAGGTCTGATCCACGAAGTAGAGATCATCGCCCATTCTGTCGGGGTTGAGGAACCGCGCCAGATCGGGCGGCAGCACGTGCGGATCGTACAACCGGACGGGCGGTCCGTTCTGTTATCAGACCTGTACCCGCGTCCGAAAACTGTTGATTTGAAATAAACCGGTTTGGTGGTGTCAGGCTTTGGTCTAGGGTTTAAGTGCAAAACACCAGACGGTTTCCGGCAGGATCTGAGACGATCATCTCGTCAAACCCCCAATCCTGCGAAACCACTGGAGCAGATTCCGATTATTCTGTATCGCTCTGATGCCCGCAGTCCGGGAGGCAATTGATAGCATTTTGTGGGGTCACGGTATCGATGGCCTACGCGACTGCGGTTTCCAGTGCCTCTTTTGTCCGAGCGGCAGTCTTTTTAAGATCCTCCTTGATCTGTGAAAAGGCTTTTCGACAGGGTTGAAATCAGGAGAATTGGGTGGCAGGCAAATAGGAGTGCGCGATCACGCTGTTTCCAAATCTCTGCTCCTAAACAGCCGCACCTGCAGCAATCCGATAATACCCGCTCCCCCTCCGATCCAAAGC
>CAYZQS010000104.1:0-4921 GCA_964480735.1 uncultured Rhodobacterales bacterium | reverse complement strand
GACGTTACCTAACACCCACAAGTCATACCGAAAACAAGCTGGTAAACCCAATGCCGCAGGCTACGGTTACCGTTATTCTTGTCTGCTCGCAGCCCCCGAAACAGCCGCACCTGCAGCAATCCGATAATACCCGCTCCCCCTCCGATCCAAAGCAGGTCATGCGGAGGTCTGCCCCAGATGTTACCTAACTTGACGTTACCTAACACCCACAAGTCATACCGAAAACAAGCTGGTAAACCCAATGCCCGGATAAGTGCATGCCGCTGCACCCGGTTTTGGCGCATCGGTGCAATACGCCACCGGGAACACCCAATGCCGCGGACTTCGGTTACCCTTAATCTTGCCAACTCGCATCCCCATTCGTCCCAGCCTGCAGTCAATTCGTTTAGGCCCGCACCTAATCGGACCCCCAACGCCCCTTGCAGGCAACCGCTCCCGATGTTACCTAACTTGATGTGACCTAACACACAGACTTCGATGAAAAATACCAAATTGGAAAACTTCAAGAACTCCGAAATTGGCGCGCACCTGCGGCCAATTCTGGAACACCGTGACAATATGATCAGAATGACCTGCCTAAGCGAACACCGCATTCCGGCGGTTCAGGCAATCGGCAGGCGCATTTTGGTTCTTGATCTACCGATTTCCGACACAAACAAGCAGATTATCGGCATATGGGTCAAAGAAGTGATGGCCCGCGCCGGTTGGTTTCCGACCGGGCGAAAAGGTCGGGTGTCCAAAGGCAACCTATTTTCGACCGGCGCGTATTACGGAAAAGGCTCGCCGCCCTAAGCGTGTGGCCATCCGGTACCAAGAATAACCAATCGGGCTGTTTACCGGGATTGATTTAAATCACCCGGACCCGCGAACGCGGCTGAAAGACAATCGCTGTTTTGCAGATCGGGGTGTTACCGTGCACCAGAAAAAACGCAAGGCATCGTTTACAGTCCAAATCTATTTGCTATCAAACATCACGCAACCGAACAATTACACTATGCTGACATCCCCCGCTGAAAAACATCAATGTTCCAGCACCATTCCTCACGGGCAGACAGGGCACCGCCACGCCCGCAAGTCGCCAGCGGCGCGGGCAAGCAGGCCAGCAATGATGCGATTGGCGGTGTAAGACTTTCTTACTGCAACGGCACGCCGTCCGGTTTCACGTCTGTTCCACCAATCCCGTTGATCACAAGCCCGGCCTCGTCCGCTGAAACTTCAACTTCGGCGCCGTCCAGCAGTTTTCCACCCAACAGCAACTGCGCCAGAGGATCCTGCAGCGCTTTTTGGATCACCCGCTTTAGCGGCCTTGCGCCGTAAACCGGATCAAAGCCCTGATCGGCCAGCCATTTCTGCGCCGCATCATCAATATCCAGCTCGATCTTGCGCGCCGCCAACCGCCTGCCCAAAATGGCCAGCTGAATATCCACAATCCCGTCCATATTGTCCCGGCTCAAACGATCAAACAGCACGATCTCGTCCAAACGGTTCAGAAACTCCGGGCGGAAATGGGCGCGAACGGCCTCCATCACATCAGATTTGGCTGAAGCCGCGTCATCACCTTCCGGCAATTGGCTTAACGCCTGCGAGCCAAGGTTGGACGTCAGGATAATCAGCGTCTGCCTGAAATCCACACTCCGCCCCTGCCCGTCTGTCAACACGCCGTCATCCAGCACCTGCAGCAAAACGTTGAACACCTCTGGATGGGCTTTTTCCACCTCGTCAAACAGCACCACCTGATAGGGGCGGCGGCGCACGGCTTCGGTCAGCGAGCCGCCCTCGTCATACCCCACGTATCCCGGCGGTGCCCCGATCAAGCGCGCAACAGAGTGCTTTTCCATATATTCAGACATATCAACCCGCACCATGGCGCTGTCGTCATCAAACAGAAATTCTGCCAGCGCTTTGGTCAGTTCCGTTTTGCCAACACCGGTTGGACCCAGAAACAGGAAAGACCCCTGCGGCCGGTTTGGATCAGAAAGCCCGGCCCGCCCGCGCCGCACAGCGTTGGAAACCGCCGTTACCGCAGCCCGCTGGCCAATCACCCTTGCTGCCAGCACCTCTTCCATTTTCAGCAGTTTTTCCCGTTCACCTTCCAGCATCTTATCCACCGGAATGCCGGTCCAGCGTTCCACCACACCGGCGATATGTTCAGGCCGCACGGCTTCTTCCACCATCACGTCCTCACCGGCCTGTTCCGCGTCACGCAGGCGCTTTTCCAGATCCGGGATCACGCCATATTGCAATTCACCCATCTTGGCCAGGTCTCCGGCGCGGCGGGCCACTTCAAAATCATTACGCGCGGTATCAAGCGCTACCTTGATATCCCGCGCCCCCGCCAGCTTGTCCCGCTCTGCCTGCCACTTGGCCGTCATTTGGGACGAGCGTTCCTGCAGGTCTGACAGTTCTTTTTCCAGATTGTTCAGCCGGTCCTTAGAGGCAACGTCGGTTTCTTTTTTCAACGCTTCCGCCTCGATCTGCTTTTGCAACAGCTCGCGGTCAATGGTGTCCAGTTCCTCGGGTTTGCTATCCACAACCATGCGCAAACGACTTGCCGCCTCGTCCATCAGGTCAATCGCTTTATCCGGCAAAAACCGGTCGGTGATATATCGGTGCGACAACGTAGAAGCCGCAACCAACGCCGCATCGGAAATCCGGATTCCGTGGTGCAGCTCGTATTTTTCCTTGATCCCGCGCAGGATCGAAATGGTGTCCTCAACCGTCGGCTCTGCCACCATCACCGGTTGAAACCGCCGCGCCAGCGCGGCGTCTTTTTCCACGTGCTTGCGGTATTCATCCAGCGTGGTCGCGCCCACACAGTGCAATTCGCCCCGCGCCAGCGCCGGTTTGATCAGGTTGGCCGCGTCCATCGCGCCGTCCGCCTTACCGGCACCCACAAGCGTGTGCATTTCGTCAATAAACAGGATGATGTCACCGGCGGCCTGCGTCACCTCATTCAGCACGGCTTTCAGCCGCTCCTCAAACTCGCCGCGATACTTGGCCCCGGCGATCAGCGCCCCCATATCCAGCGCCATCAGGCGCTTGTTTTCCAGACTTTCAGGCACATCGCGGTTGACAATCCGCAGGGCCAGCCCTTCGGCAATGGCGGTCTTGCCAACACCCGCTTCACCGATCAGCACCGGATTGTTCTTGGTGCGGCGAGAAAGCACCTGCATGGTGCGCCTGATTTCCTCGTCCCGGCCAATGATCGGGTCAATCTTGCCGTCCCGCGCCGCAGCCGTCAGGTCCTGTGCATATTTTTTCAGCGCATCATAGCTTTCTTCCGCCGTGGCGCTGTCGGCATTGCGCCCCTTGCGAATGTCATTGATCGCGCTGTTTAACGCCTGCGCCGTGACACCACCCTCTTTCAAAGCTTTCTGCGCACCGGATTTGGTGATGCACAGTGCGGTCAGTATCCGCTCCACCGGCACAAATGTGTCACCGGCCTTTTTGGCAAGCGCCTCGGCCTCTGCCAGCACTTTGCCGGTTTGGGTGTCCAGATACAGATTGTCACCGCCGCCCTGCACTTTGGGTGCATTCAAAACCGCAGCGTCCACCGCCTGACGGACCGCAACAGGATCGCCGCCCGCCGCCGCAATAAGATTGGCAGCCAGCCCGTCACCATCGTCCAGCAACGCCTTTAACAAATGATCCGGCAATACCCGCTGATGGCTTTCGCGCATCGCGATGGTCTGGGCGGCCTGTATAAACCCGCGCGACCGTTCGGTGAACTTTTCCAAGTTCATGATGACTCTCCTTCTTAGCGCTTGACGTTTGCAACGCCCGTCTGTGGCGCGTCGCGGTGTCAGCCTTAGCCATCAGATGGGCATAAACGCGGCTGTTTTCAAGACACCCGATCACACCTATCGAACCCGTCCAAGCCTGTGATATAAAGCGCCAGGCATCTTAAGGGGAACGCCATGCGCAGTCTGCAAAATATCCGCGCCAACACCGCCAAATCAGCGGCGCTGACAGGTCAGCCACAACACGTCATGCTGGTCATCCTGTTGGCCTGGGGTGCGGTTTCAATGCTGCGCTACAGCCCGGGCAGCCCCAGTTTCCTGGGCTTTGACGCGATTGACTGGGCGCTTTTGACGATCCTCGTTGTCATCATTCATCAGGTTATCGTGGCGATAGTTTTTCGCAGCCAACTGCATTTTGCCGTTATGACGCGGCTGCTTGGCGCCAACGCTCTGAAAATCTGGGGCGCGATCTTCATGCCCTTCCTGATCGCCCGCCCCCTGTTGGTGCTTGCAACCGGAATTGCCGACTACAATTCGCTTGATGGCAGCCAGTCCCTGCGCATTATCGGCGGCATTCTGCTTTTGGCCGTCGCCGTCTGGGGTGCCCATTCCGTGGCAAAATATTTTGGTATCAACCGCGCCCTTGGCGGTGATCATTTCTACGACGAATACGCCAACATGCCGCTGGTGAACGAAGGCGCTTTCAAATACACCTCAAACGCCATGTACGGCGTGGTTTTCCTTGGCCTGTGGGGCATTGCCCTGCTGACGGGCTCGTGGAACGCGCTGGTGCTGGCGCTGTTTCAACACGCCTATATCTGGGTCCATATGTACTGTACCGAGGATCCTGACATGAAAGTTATCTATGCCTAAACACCCGCTTCTTTTCGGTTCAAATATCCCCGCCGGAGGCTCTGTATGAGCAGCGCGGACGATCGCCTGATCGTCGCACTGGACGTGCACGACGCCCTTGCCGGGTTGGAACTGGCCACGCAGCTTGGCGATGCCGTCAGCTTTTACAAAATCGGCCTTGGCATGCTGACCGGCGGCGGGCTGGCGCTGGCGAATGAGCTGAAACAAGACCACGGCAAGCGCATATTTCTGGACATGAAATTGTTTGACATCGGGGCCACGGTTCAGGCCGCCGTGCGCGGGCTGGTGGCTTATGACCTCGACTTTCT
>CAYZQS010000103.1:0-9098 GCA_964480735.1 uncultured Rhodobacterales bacterium | reverse complement strand
CGTCCACCAAATCCTTGGCTTCTTTGAGGCCCAGGCCGGTGATGGCGCGGACTTCTTTGATGACGCCGATTTTCTTGTCTCCCGGTGATTTCAGGATAACGTCGAATTCGTCTTTTTCCTCGGCTGCTTCGCCAGCGTCTGCCGGGCCAGCCATCATGACTGCGCCACCGGCTGCAGGCTCGATGCCATATTCGTCTTTCAGGATGGTTTTCAGTTCTTGGGCTTCAAGAAGAGTCAGTTTGACAATCTCTTCCGCCAGTTTTTTCAGATCAGCCATTTGCTTTTTTCCGTTTCAGTTTTCAGTTCTGTTCCAGCGTTCTCACGTTTCTTACGTCACACGCCTTACAATTTGCAGTTCGCTTAGGCCGCCGCCCTGTCCTCTATCGTGGACAAGACTCCGGCAATATTTGCGGCAGGCGCGCCAATCGCACCGGCAATGTTGGCAGCGGGGGCGCCGATGCATCCGGCGATCGAAGCAATAAGCTCCTCTCGTGAAGGCAGGGCGGCCACGGCTTTAACACCGGCGGCATCCAACGCGTTCTCTCCCATTGCACCTCCAAGGACGATCAACTTTTTGTTGTCCTTGGCAAAGGCTTCCGTCACTTTCGCGGCGGCAACCGGATCTTCTGAATAGGCGAGAACGGTCATTCCTGTCAGCAAATCGCCGATGCTTTCGCATGGGCTGCCGTGCAGGGCGATTTTTGCGAGCCTGTTTTTGGCGACACGTACGGACCCGCCGGCGTCACGCATGCGACCCCGGAAATCCTGCATCTCTGCAACTGTAAGACCTGCGTAGTGGGAAACCACGATCACACCAGAGTCCGCGAAGATTTGGCCAAGTTCACTGACCACTGCTTCTTTTTGGGCTCTATCCACAGTATTGCTCCTATTATGGAGGGCGGAACCCTCCGGCTCAGTTTATTGCCGGGCAGGTGCCCGACAACCGGGTCCTTACGGGTCCTTCGCAATCACGCCCCTTGGTCCGAAAACCCCGGGAAATATTGTTCCATTCCCGTCTCAGGCTGGAATTATGGCAGATGCCACCGGCCATCTTGGACGAATCATTCAGGCCGCAGCACATATGCAACAACCCGAATGAATGCTACCTAGGCTGTTTGCCATGAAATGTGAAGGGGTAAAACGCACCAAAACGGCCATACGCGGGTGCGTCAGCCGGGATTTGTAAATGTTCGGTAAGTGGACGCTAGCAAACATTGCGGTGAAAATCAACAATATTGGGATTGCGGTTGGGTTTGTTCTTTGATGTGTGGCCGATAATCACAGCTTTTTGGCGATTGTCGAAACATCTTCATCCAAAATATTTCGTTTCGAGAACAGATCGCTATTCAGGCTCGTATAGGTCGCGACTGGTGAAAAAGCAAATTCGAATTCGCTTGATAAGGCTTTTCCAAAAGCCTTTTTCGTGCCGACAGGGTGAAAGGGCACTCACCACGGCGTGCGCTGGGATCGGCCAGAACCGTCGGCGGTGAAACGTTTGTCTGTATAGGCCAAAAAAAGGCGGGCCAGACTGCCCCGCCTTATCATCGCGATCTTATTTCGCTTACTTCGCCACAGCCCCATCAACCGAAATCGTCACCCCCGGCCCCATTGTGGAACTGAGCGCGATCTTTTTCATGTAGGCACCCTTTGCCCCTGTTGGCTTGGCTTTCTGCACGGCCGCGACAAAGGCCTGCACATTTTCGGCCAGCTGTGCCTCACTAAAGGAAGCTTTGCCAACGCCCGCGTGCACAACACCGGCTTTTTCGGCTTTGAACTGCACCTCGCCACCTTTGGCGGCTTCAACCGCGGCTTTGATGTCCATGGTCACCGTGCCCACCCGCGGGTTTGGCATCAGGTTGCGGGGGCCAAGGATTTTGCCCAGCCGGCCAACGATTGGCATCATATCAGGCGTGGCTATGCAGCGGTCAAAATCAATTTTGCCACTCTGGATGGTTTCCATCAGGTCTTCGGCACCGATGATATCGGCACCCGCCGCCTTGGCTTCATCGGCTTTTTCGTTGCGGGCAAATACCGCAACGCGGGTTGTTTTGCCGGTGCCGTTTGGCAGGGACACAACGCCGCGCACCATCTGATCCGCATGCCGGGGATCAACACCCAGACACATGGCGATCTCTACCGTCTCGTCAAACTTGGCTTTGGCGTTGGATTTTACCAGCGCCACGGCCTCTTTTATGCTGACATTGGCCTGCCCCTTGAAGGCTTCGCGGGCGGCGGTTGTTCTTTTTCCATATTTAGCCATGATCTAGCCTTTCACCTCGATACCCATCGAACGGGCGGAACCCATGATGATTTTCATTGCCGCCTCAACGTCGTTGGCCGACAGATCAACCATCTTGGCCTCGGCAATTTCCTGAACCTGTTTTCTGGTCACAGAGCCGACGATTTCACGCGCCGGTTCACTGGCGCCCGATTTCAGCTTGGCGGCTTTTCGCAACATGTACGAGGCCGGCGGCGTTTTGATGTCCATGGAAAAGGACTTGTCCGCGTAATAGGTGATGATCGTCGGGCAAGGCGCACCCGGCTCCAGATCCTGGGTTTTGGCGTTAAACGCTTTGGTAAATTCCATGATGTTGATGCCCCGTTGCCCAAGGGCTGGGCCCACGGGTGGGGATGGGTTGGCCTGACCTGCAGGAACCTGCAGCTTCATGGTGCCGGCTATTTTCTTGGCCATTTCGGCCTCCTTTTGTCACCTCGGCGGCATATCGCGATACGCGCCGTCTTTGGTTTAGTGGTACGGCTGGTCACGCGCGCGCGCCAATACCTCCCACGGAGATGCCTGATTCAGCATGTGCATGATCAGAAGCGCGTCGAATAGACGGCAAATGTAAGATTAGCAAGCAGATTCGAAATTAAGACATGCACAGTCATAGGTTGCCAACGGACCAAAACCGACTACAATTTTATCCTATTAATGTACGCCTATAACTGGAGACCAAAATGGGTGCGTCCATAAATGCCGTCTTTGGAGGCGTGTTTCTACTTTTAGCGCTCTTTCTAACGTTCCTGATGTATTATCTATGGGGCTTTCCTTTTGATAAGAAAAAGCACCGCAGTTCAGCACCCCGCTCTTTGATGAACCTGCACAGGGTGATGGGTTGGGGATTTGTTGGCATTTACATAATATTAATGTGGGACATGGTGCCAAGGCTTTGGACATACCAAGTAGAACTGCCAGCCCGAACAGTGATCCATTTGACTTTGGGCATTGCTGTGGGGGCAATCTTGCTGATCAAAATAATGGTCGTTCGGTTCTTCAAACATATGGAATCTACTCTCGCGCCAATTCTTGGAACATCCCTATTGATCTGTACGTTGCTGCTGACGGGGTTGGCCCTACCCTTCGCCGCCCGCGAGGCATATTTGCGGGCCAATGCACTGGACGGTAACAATTTTGCGCAAGACCGTATCGACCGGGTTACGAAATTTTTACCCCTTATCGGTTTTCAGGACGAAGCCGGATTACTTGATCTTGCGTCATCAATCGGCCTGGCAGAAGGCCGCGATGTGCTCACTCGAAAATGCACCCAGTGTCATGATCTTAGAACCATACTAGTGAAACCACGCACACCAGAGGCATGGCATAACACCGTCACTCGCATGGCCAATCGGTCAACAATCTTAAACCCCATTAACGAAAGTGATCAATGGCGGGTTACGGCATATCTGATCGCGATTTCACCAACTCTGCGTGAAGGGGTCAGCGATCGGCGGATCGAGACCATGGCGACCACGGCCACTGAAAACGCCGTTGCGCGCGCCGATATCGCGGTGCCGCTTGACTTTGATGTTTCAGCGGCACAGGACCTGTTTGAAATCAAATGTTCCCAATGTCATTCGCCCATCTTGGTAGAGGGCGCAGGCATTGCCAACCGCGACGACGCGGTGGCGTTGGTCACGCGAATGGTCGGAAACGGCCTAACGGCAAAAGACGAAGAACTGGGCCAAATTATGGCCTATTTGACCGATCGTTTTGTGGACTTGGAAAATTAGGTCTGCTTTGATACCTGCGTATACTCCAACTCAACCGGAGTCGCCCGGCCAAAGATAGACACCGACACTTTCAAACGGTTTGCTTCTTCGTCCACGTCTTCCACGTTGCCGGAGAACCCTTCAAACGGGCCGTCAATCACGTTCACCTGTTCGCCGATGTCAAAGGAAATCAGCGAGCGCGGTGCTTCGGCACCTTCTTCAACCTGATTGAGGATCACGGCGACCTCGCTGTCGCGCATGGGGGTCGGGCGGCCCTGCTGGCCCAGAAATCCGGTGACCCGGTTCATGGAATTGACCAGATGATAGCCACGATCCGTCATGTCCATCTGCACCAGCACATAGCCGGGCATAAAGCGGCGCTCGGTCTGCACCTTTTTGCCGCGACGAATTTCAAGCACCTCTTCGGTGGGCACCAGCACCTCAAAGATCTCGTCCTCAAGACCCTGCTGAACCACAGCTTCCTTGATCGCCTCGGCAATTTTCTTTTCGTAATTTGAAAGAACACTTACCGAATACCAGCGCTTTGCCATGATGCCTTCACCTTATGCCGACAGAAATCCTGCCATTGCCATTTGCCGGATCAAAGACCCGACAGCGTATTCGCCAGACAGATTTCGGCGCGGTCGGCGATTCGATCTGTGATTGTCCGGGGAATTGAAAGGCCAATACCGTCAGGGCCGCTTTAGTTCAAGAGGCAGGGGGTATTTATTTGCCGCTTCAGACCTAGAAAAAGCCCAGCGTGGAAGACAGACCAAATTTGATAATCTGGTCGATCAGAAAGAAAAACATCGCCGCAAGGGCCGCCATGATAAACACCATCACCGTGGTGACGGTGGTTTCGCGGCGTGTGGGCCAGATAACTTTGGCCACTTCGGCCCGGACCTGTTGGATAAACTGCAGTGGGTTGGTTCTGGCCATCGGACGCTCCTGAAAACACGATGCAATGTCGTTGAGGGTCATGTACGGACTTCACGGCAGGAATTCAAGCGGGGTGGCCACCTGTCTTTGCCCCAGGGTGCAGACTGCGAAAATGAAAGAACGAAAATTGTGATGTCGTGCAGCACGCAGGGCAGTTTGGTCCGGGCGGATTACTGACCGCCCGGAGTTGTGCATTGTCCGGGTATTCACACGTTGATCCAAAACAGCCACTTGATGATTATTGCCAACAGCAATTCATCCATCAGGCGGCCTGCTTTTGAACCTCGCCGTAGGTATTCACAAAATCCGCGATTTTGAAGTAACCGGTGCGTGTATAGTGGTCGGAGTTGGCAAATTCATCCTCGTCCAACAGCGCGTCCACGTCGATAAAAACCGCACCGTCATGGGCATCGCAAAATGCCCGGCACATGTCGTTATATGGTTCACGCAAATGGCGGGTGCGTTCTGCCTGTTGGCCGTATTTTTCTCCGGCGCCCAGGATAAACAGCGGCGTACCCGGTTGTTTCAGATCATAAGCATGTACAAAACACTGGCGCGTCAGCTCCAGTCTTTCATCGCGCTCCAGCCGCCGCAGGTGCATGGATTTGGCAAACCACAAGGCAAAATCTGAATCATTCATGATCTTTTTCAGCGTGCGGATGGGGGCATTGTACAGGTATTCACCGCCAAACTCTTTTCCGCCAAAGCTGAACAGATTGTCCGATGGATAGGAAAAATACATCGACAGCAGAATGTTGTCGCTTTTTGCCAGACTTTCGTCCAGCGCCAGCATGTCTTCCCAGGAACACGACGGAAGCCGTTTCATAATCCCGTTGTTTTTGACCGCATGGGTTCGCGGGTTCAGGAAAAATCCAAGATCATCATAGCGCACAAGAAAGCCGTCGTCGTCTTGCTTGTTCACGAATTCGTCGCGTTTGTTGCCGCAGTAAAATGACACCTGCAAAAGATCACAACCGCCAACCAGACAGATGCGTTTTTCTTCAACATCGCCGGTATCGTCAAAGCTGGAAACCTCTTGAATCCAATCAACCTTGTCAAAGCTGTCCACCGGATTGGCCACGGGCTTGGCGACCTCAAAATCCGGGCGGTTCAGATATTCCCAGACCCATTGTTCCACGCCCATATTCAGTGTGCGGCAGGAAAAGGTGAAGTGATGCACGGTGGTGCCGGAAAATTTGGTCCGCACGCAGAAAAACCCGACAATACCATAATCGCCATAGCGATCCTGTGCATGGATCAACCCGGCGTGCATGCCAGAGGTTTGCAGGACCTCGTGCAGCTCTGCCAGCTCTTTTTCGGTGTTGGCCCGGACTTTGGTAAAGTTAAGCTGATTGGTGCGGTTAAGCAGTTCCAGCACCCGGTCCATGTTGTTGTCGATATCCGTGATGATTTTGATCTTGATTTCGGACTGGCGCAGGAATTCCTCGTTTGAAAGATCGCCGTCGCTTTGTTCGTCCTGCTTGGTCTCCATCACCTTATACTGAGCCAGACGGGTATGGGTACTGTCATCCTTGCCCTTTAGCTCTTTCATCTGCAGCAGCGGGTTGAAATCACGCGTGCCGTCAACGGCCATGATGTTCGGGTTGAAGAACAGCGCCTCTTCAAGGTTCATGTGGTTGTCGTCCAAAAACACGATATTCTCGTCACGCAGTTGCATGGCTTTGATCATGTTCTGAATTGCCTGACCTTTTGGGGTCCAGTCGATATGGGCAAAGACAAAGCTGTCCCAGATGCCCAGTTCCACCAGTTTGGCCCTGGCGGTCTGATAATCGTTTTTTGAGCAGATCGAGGACATGATGCCGCGATCATTCAGCGACCTGACAAGATCAATATTGGCCTGAATGGGTTCAATGCCGCCCTCTGACAACGTGCCCTTCCAAAAGGTTTCGTCCAGATCCCAGATCACCACTTTGACCGACTTGCGAATATTGCTTAGGGGGTATTGGGTATCGGCAACCTCGTCCTGCGGGGCAACCGCCTGATGCGGGCCGGAACCGGAATATCGGGTTGCGTCGCTGACGACAGAGTCAGCAATTTTGGTTGTTTCGTGACCAACGTTTGGTCCGGTAATCATAGCAAACACCGCGTAACGGGGGCGTCGCAATTTTGGAACTCGGTGGTTCCGCCACAGTTAAAAATTCGGGATGTCATTTTGGGGGCCTTCAAACTACTCGGTGAGTATAGCAGCGCCCGTTCGGTGGTACATTTTGCTGTACAAACCTAGGCGTCCCCACCGCCATAGTTGGGGCGAAACTAGGGCGGAAATGGAAAAAAGTCAACGAAACAAGCAATTTGGCGGCAAACCCGTGGCGTTGTTCCAGATTTGTAAACAATGTAGCGAAGTACCTGAGTATTGCTTCGTGATGCTGATATAATCAGGTGCCGATCTGCCACTCTGGTATCCCGAGAAGTTAATTTTTGGCGGCGATTTTTTGGAAAATTTCGCCCTAATGGTTCGAAAGTTCACGTCATTTTTCAGAGATTCGCGACCTGTGGCGCAAATATGGCGCACCGGTCTGCGCGGGCACCCCGTCAAAGCGTCACCGGGCAGGTCAAACGCCAACGCGCCGCGAAGGTCGGCCGCCCGCCGCTTTTTTTGAGCGAAATTTGACCTACTCGACAGATACGTGACACTTTTTACCGGAGACATAGGTTACATCAGGACATTTCGAAAGGTTATTGATACCCTGCGTGACCTCTTCAACCGCTCTGAACCTACCAAGTCTGACTTGCGCGTTGGTAAGTGTGAACGCGACACCGGCGTTCTGAAATCCGCTTAATCAGCGCGATCCATTCCGCGCGCAACCGTCCACGGGTTTAAATTGTCACCACAAAAGCCGCTCCGGACTGTCTTTGAAGGTTGTCTAACTTACCGCCCAGATTTTTCATTATTTCCCGGCTTATTGCCAGTCCTAGGCCAACACCACCAGCGCTGGCGGTGGTTGGTAATTGCGCAAATTTCTCAAACACCAATTCGCGGTTTTCCGGTGCAATTCCGGGACCATTGTCTTTGACCGATATTTCAATTCGGTTTTCATTTTGCGCTGCGTCGATGTTAATAAGTGGCACGTCTTTGTCCGAATATTTAACCGCATTCGTGATAAGATTGATGAAAACCTGCGAAAGCCTGTCAACATCGGTTTCCACAATTTTGTCCAACGCGGCGCCGCCAATGGTTATTTTGGTATTACTGTTTTGAGTTATTTGCTGCGTTGAACGAATTGCGCCGGCGATCACTTCCCGAATGGAAAGCGACCTTAAGTTCAGTTGAACGCGGCCACTCTCAAGAAAGCTGAGATCCAGAATTTCATCGAGAAGTCGCGTTATACGTTTACCCTCATCGCTGATCACAGTTGCGAAGTGGTTCAACTTTTCTTCGTCAAGGTCTGTGCTGGTTTTAAGAATTTCGGAAAACGATCGAATAGATGTCATGGGGGTGCGAAGCTCGTGGCTGACCTGGCTTAGAAAATCATCTTTTTGGGATCCAAGGACAGTAAGCTTTTTGTTGGCCGCGCGAAGCGCATCTGCTGTTTCAGTTAGCTCTTTTGATTGCTCCTCAAGTTTTGTCGAATATTCGATAACCTGAACGGTTTCGTCCGCAACAGCGATAAGGTCCTCTACTGAAATTGCCTCGCCGCCAACCGCGTGGTTGATCATCGAGTGCGCCGTTGCCGCACCGACCGAGCCGGCAAATTCGCGCTCCAGAACGTCCATAAAATCAGCGTCTACCAAAGGTGGCAGACCTCCTTGGTCAGAACTTCCTAGATATTTATCAAATAGAACTTTCGCGTCATTCCGACCAAGGATGCGCTGGGCAAGAACAAACAACTCTACTGCTGTTGTTGTTTCATTTACCCGGCTGCTTCGTGAAAGATTCCCATAAACTCCAATAATCCGCCGTGCCTGCAACCGCTCCAGCGGAGAGGGGACAGTCACCAAAGACGCGCCGATAAAAAAGACCGAGTTTAGGATCATCGACCAGAACACCGCGTGGATCAGCGAGTCCTCGATTGTTATTCCAAACAGCGATTGAGGACGCAGAAAACTTAAGCCAAACAAACCCTGGTCCAGCACCGATTGTGATAGAATGTGTGAAGCACCAAAGCTTGGTAGAAAGAGTGTGTAAGCCCAGACAACAAAACCGATAC
>CAYZQS010000102.1:5019-9153 GCA_964480735.1 uncultured Rhodobacterales bacterium | reverse complement strand
TCAAACAGGATGTGGAAATACTCCACCACGCCGCCTTCGCGCCGATAAATCGTATCGCCGTTCACAAGGTCTTTGGCCTTCACCAGCACCTCTTGTGTGCCCAGCATCACCTCGGCCCGCCAGTCAGACAGCAAAATACGGTGCTGTTGGGACACAATCAGGTCTGCGTGGTTGTCAAGCGCGCCCTGCGTGAACACAATCGGAGCCAGTCGGCCAAAGGCCCGCACGGTGCGGCTGCCAATCCAGCGCACGGTTTGCGCACCGCTGTCCTTGGTCAGCACGGCGTCGCCGATTGCCAGGTCCTGCACCAGCTTTTCGGTGCCGTCAGGCAGACGGATCATGGTGCCGCGGCCAAAACAAACGCAGGTGTAATCCGCATAGCTGAACGTGCCGGGGTCCTGCGTGGCGTTCAAC
This sequence comes from uncultured Rhodobacterales bacterium, assembly GCA_964480735.1. Classification (GTDB taxonomy): domain Bacteria; phylum Pseudomonadota; class Alphaproteobacteria; order Rhodobacterales; family Rhodobacteraceae; genus UBA5972. The sequence continues at coordinate 8,739 of CAYZQS010000102.1, read as the reverse complement.
AGCGTGTATTCGGTGTTTGGTTCAAGCGGCAACAGGGGCAGCGCGTATTCCCGCGGCAGATCGCTGTCAATTTTGTCTTTCCGCTGAACGATCAGAACGTCCACCATCGAGCCATCACCGGCACAAAACGTCAGGCGGGAGTCCAGATCAAAGTCCTGACCCAGCGTTCCGATTTCCGGCCGGTTCTGGCTGATCCCGGCACTAAGCGCCGCGTCATGTGAATTGGGAACAAGCAGGTCAAAGGCGATGGCGGATTCAGAGAATTCATACACGTCGCCGACATTGGACAACGCAGCACTGGTGATGCTTTCGCCGGAATTCAGTCCTGTTGTCACCACAAAATCCCCCCCTGCAAACACGTCACATATTTGCTCTTCGGAATCTCCGCCACAGATGAAAGGTGCCGCTCTCATTTTAGGAAATATCCAAACCGGTTTGTGGGAATGGCTTAGCCCGTTCGGACGCGTCAGGCCGACGCTTTCCTAGGCAATCCCCACCGCCATAGTTGATGGCAGAATTACGGCAAATGTGATTAAATGTCAAGAAATCAGACATTTCTGCGGCGAAACTCATGTATTGTACAGGGTTTGAGAACAATGCTCAAACCTTTCCCTCACTATTTCCCAATTGGGCGCAAATCCGGCCCTTTCACAGCTAAAACAGTGCCCGAAATACATCCACCGCCGGTTAACAATTTCCGTAAAATTCATCAATTTTGTCAAAGATAAGGCAGAAAATGGTGGATTCTATATGATTCGATCCGCTCCATTGGGGTGTCTTGAAGGTGCGTAAAGGCGCGTTTAAGCTGCCGCCAACGTCACTTGAATTTGGGGGTCGAAATGGATTTGGGAATTTCAGGGAAATGGGGCACCGTCTGTGCCAGTTCCAAGGGTTTGGGGCTGGGCTGTGCCGAAGCACTGGCCGGGGCCGGGGTAAATCTTGTTATGAACGCCCGCTCGGAGGGGCCGCTTGTAACAGCGGCTGAACGCATTCGCGCGGAACATAAGATTGAGGTGATCACGATTGTCAGTGACATCACCACAGAAGACGGCCGTGATCAGGTGCTGGCGGCCTGCGGACGCCCGGATATTTTGGTCACCAACGCCGGAGGACCACCGCCGGGCATGTGGGGCGACTGGGGACGGGATGAGTTCATCAAGGCGCTTGATGCCAATATGCTGACCCCGATTGCCATGATGAAGGCAGTGCTGCCGGGGATGATGGATCGTGGCTGGGGGCGGGTGGTCAATATCACCTCGCAGTCGGTCAAGTCGCCGATCGCGGTTTTGGGTCTGTCCAATTCCGCCCGTGCCGGGCTGACAGGCTATGTGGCCGGCACCGCACGGCAGGTGGCCGGGGCCGGCGTGACCATCAACAACCTGCTGCCGGGGATACACGCCACCGACCGCGCGGTGTCGCTTGATACCGGCGCATCCTCAGCCCAGGGCATTTCGATGGAAGAAGCAAAGGCACAGCGCTGCGAAACCATTCCGGCGGGGCGGTATGGCACGCGCGAAGAATTTGGTGCGGCCTGCGCGTTTTTATGCTCGCAACACGCCGGGTATATTGTCGGGCAAAACCTGTTGCTGGACGGTGGCGCCGTGAACCTGACGATGTAGAGTGACGGTTTTTTAGGAACCGGTGCTGTGTCACATCGCCCATCGCCGCTTGATCGCACGGCCCTGCCTTGTTACATGCGGGTTTGAAAGAAACCTGATCAATTTGGTCAGGTAGCTGGAACAGGTTTGATGTGACAAGCGAGACCCCCCGTCTGGCGCTGGATGATGTAACCCGTGTGTTTGATGACGCAGCGGTGGTGGACGGTATCAGTCTGGAGCTGATAGCCGGGCAGGTGACGTGTTTGCTGGGGCCGTCAGGATGTGGCAAGTCAACCACGCTGCGGATAGCCGCGGGGGTTGATCAGCAAACGTCGGGCCGGGTGCTGGTGGGTGGCGAAATAGTTTCCGACGGCAACAACCACATGCCACCGGAAAGTCGCAACATCGGGCTGATGTTTCAGGATTTTGCCCTGTTTCCGCACCTGAGCGTGGCCCGCAACGTGGCGTTTGGCATGAAATCCGGCAGCAAAGGCGACAGGGTTTCCCGGGTTTTTGATCTGCTGGAGCGGGTGCACCTGAAAGATGCCGCCGAAAAATATCCGCATCAGTTGTCTGGCGGTGAACAACAGCGCGTGGCGCTGGCCCGCGCCTTGGCACCCAAACCGCGTGTGATGCTGATGGACGAGCCGTTTTCCGGTCTGGACAACCGGCTGCGCGATGGCATTCGCGATGAAACGCTGGCCCTGATGAAAGAGGAAAACACCGCGGTGTTGCTGGTCACCCATGAACCGGACGAAGCCATGCGCATGGCGGACCGGATTGCGTTGATGCGTCGGGGAAAGATCGTCCAGATCGGTGCGCCGTACAACCTGTACAACAGCCCCGTGGACCGCGAGGCGGCGGGGTTCTTTTCGGATATCAACGTCATTCACGGCGTGTCTCACAATGCCCTGACGGACACACCCTTTGGCCAGTTCCTGACCCCCGGATTGCGGGATGCGGCGGATGTGGAAATCATCGTGCGGCCGCAGCACCTGAAAATGGATTTTGACCGCGGCGGAAAGGGGCCAAACCCCACGCCCAGCGATGGCGTACCGGCGCGCGGTACGGTGCAGCGGGCGCGGTTTATGGGCTCTGAAAGTCTGGTTGAGTTTTTGATGGATCACGACGGCTCGACGCTGAAAGCAACCGTGCCGTCGGTATTCCTGCCGGGTGTGGGCACGCCGTTGTGGCTGACCATGCGCCGGGACCGGTGCTTTGTTTTTCCCTGTGTGAACCAGAAATCCGGCCAAAACCCATATCAGACATCGTAATCCGGTGGCTGTTGGGTGACGGCGAATTGTCGCGGCGCGGCTTGATTTTGGTAAATTCTTTGCAATTGGGGCTTTGATCCAAGGCGCAAAGACCATAGATGACAGAAAGATAACGAAAAGCCGCGCAGACGTGTGCGGCCATGAAAGGGAGAATAAAATGCTAAACAACATTGGTTTGCCTGGCATACTGTTGATCGCGGTTGTTGTGCTGGTGCTTTTTGGCCGGGGCAAGATATCGTCGTTGATGGGTGAGGTCGGCAAGGGCATCACATCGTTCAAAAAAGGCGTGTCTGACGGCAAAGCCGAAATTGAAGCGGCGGCGGCGGATGAGGCGGTGGACGTAACGCCGGACACTGAAACAGAAAAAGACAAAGCATAGGCGCGATTGCCGGTTTTGATCTGATTTCCGCTTTCGGGATGGCGCTTTAATGTTTGATATAGGCATGTTGGAACTGCTGGTGATCGGTGTGGTCGCGCTGATTGTTGTTGGTCCCAAGGACCTGCCCGGTATGTTTCGCACGCTGGGAAAATTCACCGCCAAAGCCCGGGCCATGGCGCGGGAATTTCAAACATCGCTGGAGGCCGCGGCGGATGAAGCGGGTGTTGCCGACGTGACCAAAACTCTGAAAGAGGCGACCAACCTGAAAAACATGGGGCTGGACGGCGTGAAAGAAGCGGCCAGCAGCTATGCCAATCTTGATTTTGAAAACGACAGCGAAGAAAGCAAGCCGGACGTTTTAAAAGCGGATGCTGCCACCAAGGCGAAAGCGGGCAGCAAAACGCCCGCGGCAAAAAAACCGGCTGCGAAAAAGCCCGCAGCGAAAAAGACTGCAGCCAAGCCAAAAGCG
>CAYZQS010000102.1:0-4919 GCA_964480735.1 uncultured Rhodobacterales bacterium | reverse complement strand
CGCGACGCCCTGCTGGAACTGGGGCAGGAACCGGAACTGATCATGATCAAACTGCAGGAGGGGTTTTTGGTTGCTATCAAAATCTCGCTGCTGGGCGGGTTTATCCTTTCCTTCCCATATATCGGATTTCAGATGTGGCGGTTTGTGGCGCCGGGGCTTTATAAAAACGAAAAAGGTGCCTTCCTGCCGTTTTTACTGGCCTCACCCATAATGTTCTTTCTGGGCGCGGCCTTTGCCTTTTACGTGGTCACGCCGCTGGCGTTTAACTTTTTCCTTGGTTTTCAGCAGATCGGTGGTGCCGGCGAGGCGGTTGAGGGCGCGGAAAGCCTGGGCGATGTGGGCATCACCTTTCAAGGCTCGGTTGCCGAATACCTGAGCCTGACCATCAAATTTATCGTGGCCTTTGGGCTGTGTTTTCAACTGCCGGTGCTGCTGACATTAATGGGCAAGGCGGGGCTGGTGTCTGCGGACGGTCTGCGCGGCGTGCGCAAATACGCGATGGTCGGGATTTTGGTTTTGGCGGCTGTGGTCACGCCACCTGACGTGATTACCCAGATCATTCTGTTCACGGTGGTTTACGGTCTTTACGAAATTTCCATTCAGCTGGTTAAAGTGGTGGAAGCCAAGCGTGAAGAAAAACTACGCGCGGATGGCTATTACGACGATGAAGACGAAGACCCCGCCGATGATCCGATCTTTGACGAATTTGACGATGAACCGGAAATGGGCGAGGACGACGAAGAATTTGGCGGCGGGGCTTAGGACGTGGACAAAGACGTGCTGGCGCGGATTGCCCGGGCGCTTGAACGTCTAAGCCCGGCGCCACTGTCATCGCCGGATTTTTCGCGCCATGATGCGTTCGTTTGGCATGTTTCGCCGGACCGGATGGACCCGGTTTCAAAAGTAAACCGTGTGTCGCTTGATCTGTTGGTTGGCATTGACCGTGCGCGGGATATTCTGCTGGAAAACACCAAACAGTTTGCCAAGGGCCTGCCAGCCAACAACACGCTTTTGTGGGGCGCACGCGGGATGGGGAAATCCTCGCTTATCAAGGCGGTACACGCTTTCGTGCTGGCGCAGGTTGCAGGCCTGAAACTTGTAGAGGTGCAGCGCGAAGACCTGCCGTCGATCGGGCGGCTGTTGCGCATTCTGGGGGAAGCAGACGCACGGTTTTTGTTGTTTTGCGATGATCTGTCTTTTGGGCAGGAGGACAGCCATTACAAATCTTTGAAGGCGGTTTTGGACGGCGGCATCGAGGGCCGGCCGGACAATGTGCTGTTTTACGCAACCTCCAACCGGCGTCACCTGATGCCACGCGATATGATCGAAAACGAACGCTCAACCGCGATTATTCCGTCAGAGGCGGTGGAGGAAAAAGTTTCCCTGTCAGACCGTTTTGGCCTGTGGCTGGGGTTTCATCCCTGCGACCAGGACCAGTATCTGGCAATGATCCGGGGGTATTGTGACGCATATGGTGTGAAAATCAGCGATGATGTCCTGTTTGCCGAAGCCATCGAATGGCAGCAAACCCGCGGATCCCGCTCGGGGCGGGTGGCCTGGCAGTATTTCGTTGATCTGGCCGGGCGGCGGGGCATTTCGATTGGTTGTTGACTGAAAATCCAATCGTGATCTCACCTTTGCAAAAATACTCAAGTCCGACGCGCCGCCTTGGCGTCGTCGGCCCGGTCCAACAAAAACCGACCGTAGGCCGGGTTATTGGCAGGAGCACCGGTTTTCCGACAATTCGTGTAATTCAGGGCAGTGTTTCCGGCAATTTGGTGATCTTCGATCACAAATTGCCGGACCGGGCCGCCGTCGCTGGACGCTCGGCGGTTTGGATATTTAAGCCGTAAAGAAGCCGAAGATTTGGTGCTTTATTATTTTAAGAACGGAGCCGGATCGACGCTTTGGGTGCCGCGACGCACTTCAAAATGCAGGTGTGTGGGTTTGCCGTCGGCCACAACCGCCACGCGCTGGCCGCGTTTGATCTTCTGGCCCTTGGTCAGTTTTACGTCTTTGACGTTGGAATAAACCGTATAGATATTGTCTGCGTGACGGATCAAAACGATGGTGTTCGCACCTACGGATTTTGAGATCAGCGCCACTTCGCCGTCCTCGGCGGCTTTGACAGCGGTGCCGGGCACAGCGGCGATATCGATGCCTTCGTTGCCGCCGGATTTGCCTGAATAAGGCGAGATTATATCGCCCTGAACCGGTTGCAGAAATTTGCGCCCGGATTGGTTTGTGCGAAACTGACCCAGATCGGGTGACGGCGGCAGGGCCGCGGTTTTTACATCCCGCGGCAGGGCCTTGGACGCGCTGGGCGGCGTGGGCGTTTCCGAACCATCGCCGGGATTGGCGTCATCAACCACCGCAACCGCCACGTCTTGGGCGATCGGGATCAGCAGGTGCTGGCCTTCGCGGATGGACAGGTTGACGCCAAGGCCGTTCCACGACGCAAGTGCTGTGACCGAAACATTGTAAAGGCGGGCGATGGAATAAGCGGTTTCACCCCGCTCCACCCGGTGACGGATTGGTTCTGCGCCGGTTGTCTGGACCGGTTGGGTGCTGCGGGCCACGGTGGTGCTGTCGGCGTTGTCTATGGCGCCCGCAGCAATTGAGGCGATGTCGATGCCCGACGAGGCCACCCGTTCCGGCAGGGCCAGCAATTCGCCGTCGCGCAACCGGGCGTCAACCGGTAGACCGTTGTGACGGGCCAGTTTATCCGTGTCCAACCCCACGCGACCCGCCAGATCGGCGATGGTGTCACCGACGCGGGCAACGATCACCTGATAATTCGGGTAGGAAATAACCCCGCGTGCATCGGGTTTTGGCCGTGGTGCGGTAGCCAACTGCGGGCTTTGATTGCGCGTCAGACCGCCGCCGATCAGTCCCAGATCAACGCCCGCGTCACAGGCAGAGATCGCCAAAAGGGCAATCAGTGACAGTCCCAACCGTTTTGCCGGCAATTTTTTGCAGTTTCCGCTCATCACATTCCTTGGTTCCGGTTAAGTTGCCGGAGATTATGCCGTTCAGGGATTGTCCCGCTCCCTGTTTTGCCCCGTCTTTACGGCATTCATGCGTAAATATCCAAAGGTTTCCTGCCTCTATCAAACGGATTTGATGTGGATATTGGGCGATTTCCCGCCCAGAATTGGTGCTTTTACAGAAATTCAGCCTTTTGGCATGCCCTCTACCAGTGGCACAAAGCGCACATCGCACAGCTCTGTATAATCCAGGCCTCTTTCGGTTTTTTCGACTTTGATCAGGTTTTGCACCGCGTCTGACTGTCCAACCGGCAGCACCATCTTTCCGCCCATGCGCAGTTGCGCCAGCAGGTTGGCCGGCGGGTCTTCTGCAGCGGCGGTGATTAAGATGCGGTCAAACGGTGCCTGATCGGGCAGGCCAAGCGAGCCGTCCCCGGTAATGACCGTGACATTCACCAAGCCCAGATCATCAACTATTCGCTGTGCCGCACGGGTCAGATCGCGGTGCCGGTCAACCGTATAGACCCGACGCGCCAGGTGGCTGAGGATCGCGGCCTGATACCCTGAGCCGGTGCCTATTTCCAGAACTTTGCTGCGCGGGCTTATGTCCAGCGCCTGGGTCATCAGACCCACCACCGAGGGTTGGCTGATGGTCTGACCACAGGGGATGGTCAGAGGGCGGTCCTCGTAGGCGCGATCCGCAAACAGGCCCTGGACAAAAATACCCCGGTCGACCTTTTCCATCGCGCCCAGTACTTTGCCGTTGGTCACGCCGTTTTTGCGCAGAGTGAACAGAAATTCCATTTGCTGTTCAGCCGAAAGGGTCATCAAAACAGTTCTTGGGTTTTTGCCAAAACATCGTGGGCTGTCAGATCAACCCGCATGGGGGTGACTGAAGTATAGCCTTCAAGATTGGCGTGTACGTCGCTGCCCGGCGCGGTTTTTTCATGCTGCGGGCCGCCGTTAACCCAAAGGTAATTTCGGTTGGAAGGAGATTTCTGCCGCTCTACGCCAAAGCTTGAGTTGTTGCGAAATCCCTGTGTAACGGCCCTGGTGCCCAAAACATTTTTTGCCGAAACCGGTGGGAAATTGACATTGTAAAACACACCATAGTCCTGATCCGCCCATGTTCCACCTTCAAACAACGTTTTTATCACCGCTCCTGCGTGGTGACGCGCGGCCTCAAACGGATCGTCCAGCCCGGCGTTTTCAGGGCCAAAAAACTGCGACAGTGCGATTGACTTTATGCCGTGCAGCGCGCCTTCCATTGCAGCCCCAATTGTGCCGGAATAAAGCGTGTTTTGCGCAGCATTGTTGCCGCGGTTCACGCCGGACAGAATCACATCGGGCGGGGCGTCTTTCATGATGTCACAAACGCCGGCCAAGACGCAATCGGCCGGAAAACCGTCAATCGCGAACGCGCGTTTGCCAAGGCGCGAGACCATCATCGGTTTGATGAAACTGATGCAATGGCCAACCCCGGACTGTTCATTTGCCGGGGCAACGGTCCAGATTTCGCTGTCTTTGCCGCCCAATTGTGCCGCGATGTCCTGCAGGACCGCAATCCCCGGCGCATGGATGCCGTCGTCGTTGGTGATCAGAATGCGCATATGTGACAGGCCCCGGTTGTTGAGACGTGGTTAGACCAAAAACCGGCCAGAGAAAAGGCGCGAAGACGGATTGAACAGCCAAAATACTGATTGTGCGCCAAGGCAAAATGGCGACGCACCGGATTTGAAGTTAATCGGAATGGGCGCCGGATTTTTGCGGCTTTTGGTGTTTGGAAAGAATTCGCGACTGGCGTGTCGGCGAACCAATATCTTCGGATTGCGCCGCAATATTATCGCTTATGCTGTTGACACCAAGACGCAGGGTATTCCAATTTTCTGGACTTCTGGACTTCTGGACTTCTGGACTTCTGGACTTCTGGAC
>CAYZQS010000101.1:0-9210 GCA_964480735.1 uncultured Rhodobacterales bacterium | reverse complement strand
AGGAATTCAATCCCGTAAACCTGTTTATGATTCAAAGCAGGCCGGAAGTGCTCTAGGTGCCGAGTGTGGCGCGTACGTCGTTCATGCTGATATAAACACGATCAACGTTGTCCGGATCATTCATTGGTTGAAACCCTAGCTCCTCATAAAACGCGAAACGGCGTTCAAAGGACTCATCTCGCATGACGTCTAAAACGATGGCCATAGATCCGACTTTCTCGGAAATCTCCATCGCTTGTCGTAGAGCGTGAACCACCAGAGCCCGTCCAATTCCCTTGCCTTGCCGGTCTTCATGTACTGCCACGGCTTTTATGTAGGTCACGGGGATCGTAGGCGGAGGACGCGGCCGTTTGGGGGTTTCAATGTGATCGGGACTTATTGCGAACGCACTGAGGGTATAGAAGCCGATTACCTCCTTCTGCTCTTCATCTGTTGCCATGAATGCGGTGAGGTATCCCGACTTGATATGATCAGTCAGAGCCTCCTTGAGAAACTTATCAATTGGCTCAAAGCCACAGGAAAAAGCGCTGCGGTCATGCAGCGCTTTGTCAAATTGTGAGATTGTCAGTTCAGCCACATCAGCCGGTGCTTCAGGCATCCTTCAGGATGCCCTCCGCTTGAGCGGCAGCTTTGGCCAAACCCGGGATAACTTTGCCCGGCTTAGAAACGGCGCTCCTGAATGCTTCGAAAGCCTCTACAGGCAAAACCGACATCGTTGAACGGCGTTCCACTTCGCCTACTTGTTGAAGAGCCGCCTGACGAATGAAGTCAGCTTCGTTCAAGCCGACGGTTGCGGCTGCAGCTTTTATCCGGGCTTCGTCGCTTGGGCGCATACGAACTTCCTTGCGCGCAGTCATGCGTTCGCCCGTATTGACGGGATCAATCATCGCAAACATCGGTTGGTTCCTTTCTCTCTGGAGGTCTATGTACGGCTTGTCGCCGTACAAGTCAAGGTCATGATGATCATCATGCAGACTACGATCATCCCGACGATGATGATCACGATCATCGACATGATCATAAAAATGGTTGCCTAGCAGTGGCTTAGCAAAAAGCGGCAATCCAGAACACCGGTCGTGGTGGCTTCCAACAAGTAACCATATTACAATCAAGTGGGGGTCAAAAAATCACGTATCTTATTGATTTTGATTGGAGGCGAGTACCGGAATCGAACCGGTGTACACGGATTTGCAATCCGCTGCGTCACCACTCCGCCAACTCGCCGCAATTGTGAAGGCCCGTTTGGGACGGGGTCGCCTATAACAAGCGTGCTGGTGCCACGCAAGCGAGGATTGCGGGGCAGGGCGCTGCGCACCGTTTCCAGAACTACGGTTTCGTGTGCACTTTCAACGGAACGATTTCCAGGATCAAACCGTCGCGCACCACTGCGCAAAACTGCCACCAGCGACCCGGCGGGTCCGGCTCCTCTATACCGTAAAAATGCAAGGCACCGGAATAATCGCGGCAAAACAGCGGCGGGTCGTCTATCCGTTGCTCCCACAAAGATGACCAGTCAAGCCGGTCCAGTATGCCCGCCGGCGGCTTGGGCGCACAGGGTTTGCGTACAAAATGATGCCGCAAAAGCCACAGCTTGCCGTCTGGTCCCAGCGTATAGGTTTCCAGATTCTGGGCCGGTGTATCCTTTGACTGCCAGTCCATTTCCGGCGTCTTTACCGGCAGATCAAGGCAAACCTTCACAATGTCAAACATTCCCATCGTCGCCACCTGATCAAAAATATCCCGCCATTTTAACACGTTGCCCGATGCCTGCCTAATCTGTGCACAGGTGCCTGCAAATCCGTGCAAAAGGCCGCAACCGGTCAGTTGCCCATCGGGTAAAATCGTGCCAGTCTTGGCGAACTGGAACACGACGATTCTCGGGCAGTAACATGACAGATTTCACCGCATCGCGGACCGCAATGGTAGATTGTCAGGTACGCCCTTCAGATGTCACCAAATACCCGATTATCGCGGCCATGCTGGACATCCCGCGCGAGGTTTACGTGCCCACCGATCTGCGTGCTGTCGCCTATGTGGGCGCGCACGTTAATCTTGGCGGCGGGCGCGTCGTTCTGGACCCGCGAATTTTTGCCAAAATGCTTGATGCGCTTGATGTTCAGCCTTCGGAACTGGTTCTGAACGTCGCCTGTTCGCTGGGGTATGGCACCGCGGTGCTGGCGCGTTTGGCCGATTTTGTGGTCGGGCTGGAAGAAAACCCGGACATGGCGCAGGAGGCACAGGCCAATCTAAGCGCACAGTCAGTGGATAACGCGGTGGTCGAAACCGGCCCGCTGGCGGAGGGTGCAGCCAAACATGGCCCTTATGATGTGATCGTGGTTGAGGGCGGGGTACAGACAACACAAATGGCACTGCTTGATCAGTTAAAAGAAGGCGGCCGCATCGCGGCAATTGTTTACGATGATGTCGCCGGTCAATGCCGGATCGGCGTTAAAATTGACGGCAAAGTCAGCTGGCGTGCATCTTTTGATGCCAACGCCCCTGTTTTACCGGGGTTTGAAAAGCTGGAGGCGTTTACCATTTGACACCGGTTATCAGGCAAAAACCGAAGACATTAAAATACAGCGTAGGTTGGGCAGTCACATGAGAATTTCCCGTTTTCGGGTTGGAACGTTAATATTGACAGCGGCGCTGTTAACGTTTGGCGCATCCGCACAAGCGCAGTCGCTGACCGACGCGCTGATCCAGGCTTACCGAAACAGCGAATTGCTTAAAGCCAACCAGGCGCTGCTGCGCTCTGTTGACGAGGGCGTTGCACAATCGCGCGCCGCTTTGCGACCAAGCGTGAACCTTACGGCCAGCAGCACCCTTGCCACGCCACCGGGCGGGGTTGGGTCAAACACGCTGACCAACAACGTTAATCTTGGATTGACATTGCTGCTGTGGGATTGGGGCCGCTCGGAAGATGCAGTCCAGGTTGCCTATCAAAATGTGCTGGCCGCACGTCAGACCCTGATAGAAGTAGAGCAGGGCGTTTTGCTGAACGCGGTCATTGCCTTTATGGACATGCGCCAGAACGCGCAGTTTTTGCAACTGGCCGAAAACAATATGCACGTGATCGAGCAGCAGGTTCAGGCGACAAAAGACCGGTTTGATGTCGGTGATGTCACCCGGACAACCGTCAGCCAGGCCGAGGCGCGATTTGCCGGTGCCCTAAGCGAAGTGGTGTTCCGGCAGGGCAATCTGGAAATCGCACGCGAGACTTTCTTTATTTTTGTGGGCGCGTATCCCGAGGTGTTGCAGTCGCCACCACCGCCGCCGCGCATTCCCGCCTCGCTTGCAGCGGCAAAATCGGTCGCCATGCGGACCCATCCGTCGATCCTAAGGGCCCAACACAATCTGCGTGCGGCAACCTTGAACGTGGAAAGGGCCAAGGCGGCAATGAAGCCGGTGTTTACAATGACCGGCAGTCTGAATTCTTCTTCTTCGGCCGCCGGTAATACCGCCAGTGTCAGCGTAACCGGCGCGGTGCCCGTCTATCTTGGCGGCTCGTTGCTGTCTGCCTATCGGCAGGCTGTCGCGCTTAAACAGCAGGCGCATGCGGACGTGCATCAGGCCGGGCTTTTGGTGTCTCAAAGCGTTTCGAGATTTTGGGCCACCACGGCGATTGCCCGTGCCTCTATCACCGCACGGCAAAAACAGGTTCGGTCTGCCCGCGTGGCACTGCGCGGGGTTCGTGAAGAAACAAATCTGGGTGCGCGCACCACTTTGGACGTGCTGGACGCTGAACGCGAACTTGTGCGGGCGCAATCAGATCTGGTGTCAGCAAAACGCGATGAATACGTAGCAATTTATTCGCTTTTGTCCGCTATGGGTCTGTTAACAGTGCGTCATTTACAACTTGGGATCAAAACTTACGACGAAGAACTGTACTTCAAAAAGTTCCAGCGTGCACCGGTGGTTACAAAAAGAGGATTTCTTTTGGAGGATATACTTAAACGCGCGGGCAAATAAAGACGGCGAAATCGTCGGGAATTGAAACAAGGTGTTGTGTGCTCAACCGGCAGTGTCTACAATTAGTGCTAAAATGGTGGAGGGGACCGTATGTCTGATCCGGTAACAAATATGGATGTGGAGGATGTTTTGTCCTCGATCCGTCGTCTTGTTTCTGAAGAAGCCAAAACAGACGGTGAAGCAAGTGACGCCGGACCAGCGGATGCGCCGCAACCTGCCGAAAATACCGACGCCAACCGGCCAGGCAGGACAGCACGACCAGAACGTCCCCTCAGATCAACCCGGCGTGGCGAAAGACCGTCTTTGCGCAAGGCGGAACCAACACCAGCCGATGGCGGGCAATATGAACAGGGTGTACCACCAAGCAACGACGTGAACGATGGCGATGATGCGGACAGCCTTCAAAGCACCGAAGAAACGGCTGACCAGTCTTTGGATACGCAAAAACTGGTTTTAACGGACGCGCTGCGGGTGGCAGAAGAAGACACTTTGGCGGCCGCCCTGTCTGATGCGGTGGATGATCAGCCGGAAGAGGCACCGACTTTACGCTCGGTTGAAACCGTACCGGACAAGAATGCCGACCGCCCCTTGCGCAAGCCGACAGAGCGGCCAAAGCCGTTTCAGTTTTCGTCTGACGATACATTGTTTGAACGGGCGACAAAGGCGATGGATGCGCTGAAAGTGCAGGAACCAAAAGAAGAATCAACAGACGCTGCATCGTCCGCCACGGCCACGGATTTTGACATTAATGATCTGGTGATCCAGGACGACTCGCCAACCGATGCGACAGCGCCAACGCCGGCAAAAAAGGCAGATGCCGCGCCGGAACCGCATGCAACGCCAAGTTCCGATGAGGCTGTGACAACACCAGCCAACGTTCACGCAGACCCTGATGAGCCCTCGACGATCAATTTTGTTGAAGAGGAAGAGCCGGTTCTGGATGAGGAAACTCTGCGCGACATGATTTCAGATATGGTTCGCGAAGAACTGCAGGGTGAACTGGGAGACCGGATCACCCGCAATGTCCGCAAGTTGGTGCGCCGGGAAATTCAACGCGCCATGACCAGCCGGAATTTTGAATAGCCCCGTTAAGAGGTAGCGATGGCCAGAAGCCTGTCCAGATCCAGATGGGTTTCCAGATGCGTTGCCAGTTCGTCCAGCACCTGTTCGACCTGCGCCCCGTAGTTAAGGCCGCTGTTTTTCGCGCCCAAGTCTGACAGATATTCGCCCCGAAAGTCATCGCTGCCAAACAGGCCGTGTAAGTAACAGCCGCTGATCTGACCCCCCGAGGTTTGTGCGCCGTGGGGCTGCCCTTCAACCGTCAGCCAGGGATTTTTGCTATCCGGACCGTGGGTTTCACCGATGTGAATTTCGTAGCCGGAAAATCGGGTGCCGGATTTGCAGCACTTGCCGGTGACTTTGGCCAGTCTTTTCTTTTGGGTCATCGTTGTTGTGACATCCAGATGGCCAAGACCGTCCACTGTTCCAACAACTCCTTCAATGCCCTCAGGATCAGCAATCGTCCGTCCCAGCATCTGATAACCCCCGCAAACGCCCAAAACCTGACCGCCACGCCGGATGTGGGCGGTCAGATCGACATCCCAGCCCTGCGCCCTGAAAAACGCCAATTCAGCGATAGTTGATTTTGTTCCCGGGATCAGGATCAGGTCCGCGTCACCCGGCAAAGCGCGGCCGGGCGCAACGATGTCAACCGAAACCTCCGGCTCCTGCTTTAGCGGATCAAGGTCGTCAAAATTGGCGATCCGCGACAATTGCGGAACCGCAATTTTGATGGGTCCGCTGCGGGACGGTTGAATGTCCAAAATGTCTTCGGCCGGCAGTGACGCTGCAGCGGAAAACCACGGGATAACCCCCAGCGCGGACCAGTCGGTGCGTCTGGCAATATCCAGAATGCCTTCATCAAACAGGCGAATATCGCCTCTGAACTTGTTGACAATAAAACCTTTAATCCGTTTCCTGTCTGAATGTGACATCACCGCAGACGTGCCAACGATCTGGGCAATAACACCGCCCCGATCAATATCCCCAATCAGCACAACCGGTATGTCGGCCGCGTCAGCAAACCCCATATTGGCGATATCGCCCTTGCGCAGATTGGTCTCTGCCGGGCTGCCGGCGCCTTCGATGATCACCAGATCACAGGCGGATTTCACACGCGCAAAACTGTCCAGCACCGCTGTCAGAAGTTTCGGTTTCAGGTGCTCGTACTTGCGCGCCGCAACTGTATACATCCGCTGGCCCTGAACAATCACCTGCGCGCCGGTCTCGCTTTCAGGTTTCAGCAAAACCGGGTTCATATCGGTGTGCGCCTCAACCCCGCAGGCCTGTGCCTGCAGCGCCTGCGCCCGTCCGATCTCGCCGCCATCCCCGGTAACGGCTGCATTGTTGGACATATTCTGCGGCTTAAATGGCCGGACATTAAGCCCCCGGCGGGTGAAGGCGCGGCACAACCCGGCCACCACCAGCGATTTGCCAACGTTAGAGCCGACACCCTGTATCATGATGGATTTGCTCATGTGCCCTCCACCATGTGTTTTGCGGATGATCCGCGCCACAGGCAAGGGCAAAACGATGCACGCTTCACGGGTTTTTTATGTATACCGGGTGCGATCAATTTGCCGGTATTCACCGGTGTTTGACAGGGGTGAGTTCAGGGGCGCTTTTGATCAAACTTTCGTTGTCAAATATATGCTCTGACGGGTCTTTCAGCATGACCCGCTTTTTGCGAAACAGAAAAAACCGCGCGATGCCCCGGTTCACCCCATGCGCCGGTGCGTCGCAATCCCGTTTGAACCGCGCACGCCAGTTGTCCGGCAAAGGCAACCCCAGGTCGGCAGCATGTTCAAGCATCCAGACCAGCGGAATGTTCGACAGTGGCCTTGCCGCATGAAAATTGCCGATCTGCCCGCCAATGTCAGGATGGGCGCCGCGAAACCACATCTGTTCAAGCCGCCCGGTCCATGACGGATCAGTCTTCCACATCACCGGCGTATAGGCAACGCGGGTTTCGTCCATCGCCAGCGCCTGAAATCCATTCTGTGTGCTTGGTCCCAAACTGGGGCTGTGAAATTCCGTCGGTGAAGGCGCCAATCGCCACAATACCGGGTATTGAATGCCCAGTGCCTTCACCGT
Organism: uncultured Rhodobacterales bacterium; assembly: GCA_964480735.1. GTDB lineage: Bacteria > Pseudomonadota > Alphaproteobacteria > Rhodobacterales > Rhodobacteraceae > UBA5972. Next base: position 2,085 of record CAYZQS010000101.1, on the reverse strand, counting down.
ATCCCAAACCCCGACCATCGTTATGGGCACTTTCGGCCAGCATTTGTTTTTGGCGATCGCGCGGGCGGCGGCAGCGCCGGGGTCTTTTCGATAGTGCCTGAACACCTGTGTCACGTTCCGCTCCACCGCGTGTTCGGGCCGCAGCAAGCCGATGCGGTCAATTACGCCAGCCAACGAACGGACCGCATAAGCGCCGCGCGAAAAACCGAAAAAGAAAATCTTGTCACCGGGACGGTAACGGCTGGCCAAAAACCCGTAAGCGCGGCAAATCTGGCTATTGATTCCTACGCCTGCCGCCAAATCGACGACAGATCGCCAAGTACACCACTGGATGCCTTCTTCGTATGTCAGGGAAAGCCGCGTGTGCGAGGATATTTCGCACAGCAACTTATAGGTGATCCCGGCATTGGATACGCCTTTCTGGCCAAGGTCGCTCAGCGTCCCGTCCATGATAACAACATGGGTGATGGGTTTTCGTGCCATAACACTCGTAAGATTGCAGCAATTCGTCTTTTGGTACAAACAAAGATGTTTTTGGCAGTGAATTCAATGTCGCTTGCAGACAAGCCGGCGCACATAAATGTCATCACATTGGCGGCAATCAACGGAGGTGCCAAATGGACAAAGTCAGTTTTCACCAGATGAAAGACGGCACCAGGGCCGACTATGAGTTTCTGACGGATCACGAGGTTGAATATACCAAGGGCACGGCTGCGCGCCTTTTGAAGGCGCTGGTTGATCTTGACGAAAGCCTGTCAGGCTATCAGGTCACCCGCCTTGGCCACAGCCTGCAAACGGCAACGCGGGCGTGGCGGGACGGCGCGGATATCGATTGGGTGGTCTCGGCCCTGCTGCACGACATTGGTGACATCTACGCGCCTTGCAATCACGATGAATACGCCGCCACGATCCTGAAACCTTTCGTGCGCGAGCAGTGCCGCTGGGTGGTGGAAAAACACGGTGAATTTCAGATGCTGTATTACGGGCACCTTGTGGGTGGCAATCAGCACAAACGGGAGGCGTGGCGCGGGCATGCGTATTTTGACGATTGCGCGACGTTTTGCGAACGCTGGGATCAGGCGTCTTTTGACCCCGGTTATGACACCCTGCCGCTGGAATTCTTTCGGGATATGGCAGAGCAGGTTTTTGCCCGCAACGCCTATGATCCAGCCGTTGTAGATGCTCCGGACCAGCCACTGGTGGACGATTTGGTGGCCGCTGCGCGACAGGCGGCGTAGCGCCTTAAAACCGACCTTTTCCTATTGCCCATTGGCCTGTAAGAAGCCGCGACCGAGTGATTTCTGAAAGCCAGCCCATGCCTATGGAAAAGAATTTTGACGCCGCCGCGGCAGAAGCCGCGATTTTTGCGAAATGGGAAAGCACCGGTGCGTTTCGGGCGGGTAAACACGTCCAAAATCAAGAGGACCGCACGTTTTGCATCATGATCCCGCCGCCCAATGTGACCGGCGCGTTGCATGTGGGCCACGCCTTTAACAACACGCTGCAGGATATTTTGGTGCGCTGGCACCGGATGCGCGGGTTTGACACCCTGTGGCAGCCGGGGCAGGACCACGCCGGCATCGCCACGCAGTTGCAGGTGGAAAAGATGCTGGCGGCGGAAGGCAACGAAAGCCGTGCCCAGATGGAGCGCGAGGCGTTTACCGCCAAGGTCTGGGAGTGGAAGGAACTTTACGGTTCCACCATCATCAATCAGCTGAAACGCCTTGGAGCATCATGTGACTGGGAGCGGAACGCCTTTACCATGTCCGGTGCGCCCGGTGCGCCAGAGGGCGACAAGGGCAATTTTCACGACGCGGTGCTGAAAGTCTTTGTCGATCTTTACAACAAAGGCCTGATTTATCGCGGCAAGCGGCTGGTCAACTGGGACCCGCATTTTGAAACCGCGATTTCTGATCTTGAGGTCGAGAATATCGAGGTTGACGGCCATATGTGGCATTTCAAATACCCGCTCGCGGAGGGTGCGGAATATGAGTATTTGGACAAAGATGAAGACGGGAATGTGGTTTTGCGCGAAATGCGGAATTATATTTCCATTGCCACCACGCGGCCGGAAACCATGCTGGG
>CAYZQS010000100.1:0-9768 GCA_964480735.1 uncultured Rhodobacterales bacterium | reverse complement strand
TTTTCTTGATCGGTAATTCCACTATTTCCGCGTTGTCCCAGTCAAAATCCGGCGGCTCGCTGTCGGGATCGGATTTGTCAAACTTCTCCCAATCTGTCTGACCTTCAGACTTGAGTGCCTGCTCCAACGTCATTCGCGTAATATATTTGTTGCTCATTTTTTCGGGCCTTTCTGGCGGTAATAATTCGTATGCTTTCGCCCCGCATGGTAAACACGATGGTAATCGGCTTTGTCCTTAACAATCCAGTTGCCAACCATCGCTCTTCCCCTTCGAAACTTGATTTTGCGCTAAGAACCGGATTTTTGAAAATATGGACCGCAGCCTGAAAATCAATTCCATGCTTTTCCAATGTTGCAATTCGCTTCCGCTCATCCCACTCAAAAACAGTATGTCTGTAAATACCATATGTATATACATTTGTTAATGTTGTCGCCCGACACAGCCGCTTTGATTAAACCTTTCATCAATCCGTTAATTCCCCGTGACCTCCCCCCATTTCCCTGCGCAGTATCCGCCCATGGGATTCACACAATTCATCCGTAACAACGCCCACTGGCTGATCGCCGGTGCATTGCTGACAACGGGATCGTCCTTTGGGCAGACCTATTTCATTTCGGTCTTTGCCGGTGAGATCATGAAGACCTTTGATCTGACCCACGGCCAGTGGGGCGGCATATATTCGCTGGGCACCACAGCCAGCGCCATCGTTGTGATGTGGGCCGGAACGTTATCTGACAGGTTTCGGGCCAAAACTCTGGGCAGTGTGGTTTTCCTTCTGCTGGCGATGGCCTGCCTGTTTCTTGCCAACGTCCGGGTGGCGTGGCTGTTGCCGCTGGCGATTTTCGGGTTGCGGTTTGCTGGTCAGGGTATGCTGTCCCATATATCCGTGGTTGCCATGTCCCGCTGGTATTCCGCCAACCGGGGCAAGGCTTTGGCCATTTCCGCGCTGGGCTTTTCAGTGGGCGAGGCCGTGCTGCCGCTTTTGTTTGTTTCATTGCTGGCAGTCATTGACTGGCGCTTTCTGTGGATCGCCGCCGCCGGCATCGCCCTGCTGCTGATCCCGGTTTTACGAACTTTGCTGCGCAGGGAACGCACGCCAAAATCAATCGCGGATGCGTCAGAGGCAACAGGCATGTTGGGCCGCCACTGGACCCGAAGGCAGGCCGTTAGCCATTGGTTGTTTTGGATCATGCTGCCCGCGTTTACCGCGCCGGGTATATTCAGCACTTCGTTTTTCTTCCAGCAGGTGCACCTGACCCAATCCAAGGGCTGGGATCATGTGGCCTTTGTTGCCATGTTTCCGCTTTATACCGTCGTGACCATCCTTTCGATGCTTGCTTATGGTTTGGCCATAGACCGCTGGGGCAGCGCGCGTTTGTTGCCGCTTTATCAAATTCCAATGGCCGCGGCCTATTTGGTGTTCAGTTTTGGCAACACCATGACAATGGCCGCGGTTGGTTTCATTCTGATGGGCTTGATGCACGGCGGAATGGCAACACTGGCAAACGCCTTCTGGCCGGAATATTATGGCACGCGATACCTTGGCTCGATCAAGGCGCTGGCCGCGGCGCTGATGGTTTTTGGTTCAGCTTTGGGACCAGGGGTAACCGGCGCGTTGATCGATCTTGGCATGCCGTTTCACAAGCAAATGCTGTATTTTGCCGTTTACATACTGCTGGCCTGTGGCCTGGCCTATTTTGCCATGCGCCGGGTTTCCCGTGCTGATACTGTTACCGCCGACGTCTGAGGTAAACGTAATAGGCCCCGCTACCACCATGTTTTCCATGCGCTTGCGTCACCTGCAAAACCAATGGGGCCAGCGGATGATTGCGCAGCCATTGCGGCACCTGATGGTTCAGAATGCCGCGCCGGGCGCTCATCAACCCTTCGCCGTCAAAGGTTCGGCCCTTGCCGGTGATCACCAGCAACAACCGCCTGCCCGCCATATGCGATGCCTGCACAAATCCGGTCAGCGCCGGATGCGCCTCTGCCAGCGTCATGCCGTGCAGGTCAATCCGCCCGTCCACCGGCAGTTTGCCCTTCTTCAGGCGGTCAAAATTGCGCCCGTCCATATTGGGAGAGTTTTTAAGTGGCTCCAAAGTGACGTTTGGTGTGCCGTTCAGATTGACCTGTTTCTGTCCGGCCGTCTCGCCAATCTGAAAGCGCTTGATCGGCGGTGTCTTATTTTGTTTCGATGGCAGATCGGTGAATTCAGGCATTTCCACACGCGGTGGCAACAAGGGAACCGCTGCCTCTGTAACCCGGCGCCACAAAATCCAATCGTCTTCACTTAGTCCGCGCCTGGGCCTGCCGCTGCGTGCCATACGCTAGCCTTCCGGAACCAGTCGATTGGCGATCTCGATTGGCAACAACACCACCATCCGCCCCCGGTTTTTTGTGTCACCGGCCAAAGCTCCCGCCACGGGGCCGGTGCCAAAAAATATATCCGCCCGCTGCGCACCTTTGATTGCAGAGCCAACATCCTGCGCAATCATCAGGCGGCGAAAGGCGTTTCGCCCGCCTTTCTCAACCCAAACCGGCGCGCCCATTTGGGTAAACTTTGGATCCACTGCGATAGAGCGCATAGGCGTTATCGGCAGGTCCAGCGCACCCATCGGGCCTTGAGTGTCCGACAGCGCCTTGATTTCACGAAAGAAAACATAAGATGCGTTGTGTTGCAGGATCAACCGTCCACGCGCCGGGTTCTTTTTGACCCAAGCCTTTATGCCGCCAATGGAAGCCTGGCCGTATGGCACCAATCCCAGGCGCACCAGTTCTTGTGGCGCAGAACGGTAAACCCGCCCGTTTTCCGCCGCATAGCCCACGCGGATTGCTTTGCCGCCTGGCAGCTTTATCCGGCCAGAACCTTGAATATGCAGATAATACGCCTCCACCGGATCATCGACCCATGCGATTTCCAGCCCCTGCCCGGCCAGCGCTCCGGCGTCAATTTCGGCCCGGGTTGCAAAAGGCACACCCTTGCGCAGCGATTTGGGTTTTCGATAGATCGGATATTGAAATTTACCGCCACGTTTTAACGCGCCGTTCAATTCCGGTTCAAAATATCCGGTGAACAGTGCCGCCCGGTGGCTGTCGATAACAACCGGTGTAAAAAACAATTCAAAAAACGATCGGGCGTCGGTTTGTTCCACGGCAAATCCGCAAAGCGGCGCCCATTCCGGCGCGGATATGTCCTGACAGGAATTTGTAAAAACTTTCAGCGCTGCTGCGTGGTCGTCTTTTTCCCAATCCAGCAACTGATCGTATCGAAGTATTTTGAATTTTGGCTCGGCGGTCAGCGGAACAGCAGTGGAGAAAAACAACCCGACAACTGATCCGCATATCGCCAGCCCCGCGGTGTTCATTCCCCTGTGGCGACCAGCTGCCAGTTTGGATCAGAACTGCCCATTATCCGCGCAAACGTCCAGATATCTTTTTGGCGCTTTATTTCGTCAGGATTGCCCTCGGTGATTTCGCCGGATTTGTCGCGCACCACCGACGTCAGTTCGCCAACAAACTTTATGGTCACTTCACCCTCGCCCGACATTCGGTCAAAGCTTGCGTCAACCAGTTTCAGTTCGCGCACGCCGATAAATTTTGCTTCAACGCGCAGGCCTTCCTTTTCGCGGGCGTTCAGAACACCGACAAAACCACCGTAAACGTCATCGGTCAGATATTGCCGAAGAATATCCCTGTCGCCATTTTCAAATGCCATCAGGATCATTTCATAGGCACCACGAGCGCCGTTCAGAAAATCAGTCACGCCAAAATCCGGTTCGGCGCTTTTCATTGACGCCAGGGCTTTTCCGGCAGGGCTGCCCACATCCACGTGATCAGCGATGTCGCGGTCAACCCCGCCTTCGATCACCTCAAAATCGCGACGATAGGTTCCTTCGCTTGGTGTATCGTTGTTGTTAACCCGCGAGTTGCCTTCAAACCCGTCCCGCGTGCCCAGCACGTTACGCAGTCTCAGCACCAGAAAAAGCGCTATCCCCGCAAGGACGATCAGCTGTATCACTGCAGAACTCATGTTTGGCGACTCCTAAAAATATTGGCCACGACATAGCATATTGCTTATTTGGCACTTATGTAAGGGCGGGTTGGGTTCAAGTCTACCGCTTGCGGCCTAACGAACTTTTGAGGTGGAAGAAATGTGGCTGTTTTTGCTGTTTGTCGGTGTTCCCATCGTGGAAATCGGCCTTTTTATTCAGGTTGGAGGGGCCATCGGCCTGTGGCCGACCTTGGCGATTGTGATTCTAACGGCGCTGGCGGGCACCACGCTGATGCGCTGGCAGGGCATGATGACCCTGCGCCGTCTGCAGGATACACTGGCCGCCGGGCAAAATCCGGCTGATCCGATCGCCCAGGGCGCGATGATATTGATCGCTGGTGTGCTGTTGCTGACCCCGGGGTTTTTCACTGATGCGGTTGGTCTTGCGCTTTTGCTGCCGCCGGTCCGGGTGGCATTGTTTAAGTGGGGAAAATCGCGGTTTTTGGCAGGCAATGTGGCATTTTCCACAGGCGGCCCGGCAACATCGCCGCAAAATCACGCTTCCGGCCAGACGATTGATGGCGAATATACAACAGTTGACGGTGAATCAGATTCACCACCTGAAAATCCGTCCGGCTGGACCAAACAATGACAAATCACCCATGAACCCGATTGTGGCCAGCCAATTGACCTGCTAGGGCATGGACCGAATTTTTTAAGATGTGGAGAACGGCAATGGCCGAAGACAAAAAACCAGCGGCAGCCGCCGAACCCGTGCAACCCAAAATGCAGGTTTTGGGGCAATTCATCCGCGACATGTCCTTTGAAAACGTCGCTGCCCAAAAGGGTATCGAGGGCAATGTTCAGCCTGACATTCAGGTGCAGGTCAATCTGGACGCCCGCAAACGGCCCGCTGACAATCAGTATGAGGTTCTGATCAAACTGAATATTGAATCCAAAGCCAAAGAGTCAGACGATGTGTTGTTCATCCTCGAAATCGAATATGGCGGTGTGTTCAATATTGAGAATGTAGCCGAAGACCAGATGCACCCCTTTTTGCTGATCGAATGCCCGCGGATGGTGTTCCCTTATCTGCGGCGTATTGTCGGCGATATCACCCGCGACGGGGGTTATCCGCCGCTTAATCTGGAAAACATCGATTTCCTGAGCCTGTACCGTCAGGAACTGGAACGCCGCACCACCGCTGAAAAAGAAGGTCAGCCCGTCAGCTGATCAGCCGGACCGGTTCCACAGCGCGCCCTCACCCAGCGATTTTACAAATGCCTTGTGGCGGGCTCTTTCTTCTTTTGTCAGCAGGCTGTCCAGTTTTCTTGACCGCTGTTTTGGTGCATAATCCGCCGCTGTTGAGCCAGCCGATCCCCGCGCCTTTGTTGTGACGCTTAATCCGAAATCCGGCTGGCGACCGCCGATAAGCTCCAGATAAACTTCGGCCAAAAGCTCGCTGTCAAGCAACGCGCCGTGCTTTTCTCGGCCAGAGTTATCAACGCCAAACCGGCGGCACAGGGCATCCAAAGAATTCTGCGCACCGGGAAATTTCTTACGGGCGATCTCCAGCGTGTCCAGCGCCACCGACCACGGCAGTTTCTTTCGATCCACCCACACCAATTCCGCATTGATAAACTTCATATCAAAACTGGCGTTGTGAATGATCAATTTTGCGCCTTCCACAAAACTTAGAAAATCGTCAACAATATCGGCAAAAACCGGTTTGTCCGCCAAAAACTCGTCTCCCAGCCCGTGCACGGCAAACGCGCCCTCAGGCATGGATCGTTCGGGATTGATATATTGGTGATAGATATTGCCGGTTGGCATATGGTTGTTAAGTTCAATCGCGCCGATTTCGACGATGCGATCGCCGGACTGTGGGTCAAGGCCGGTGGTTTCCGTATCAAGCACGATCTCACGCATGGTTTTCCACCTGTCTTTCCAATGTGATAAGCAGGTTTTTCACATCCCGCCGGGCACTGTAAAGTGACGTTGTCTCGATCACATAATCCGCCCGTTTGCGCTTTTCAGCGTCTGGCATTTGTTGTGACAAAATAAGTTCAAAATCTTTTTCGGTCATAACATTCCGCGCCATAACCCGCGCCCTTTGTACCTCTGCTGAAACTGTGACAACAAGCGTTGCGTCACACAAAGAACTGCCGCCGGTTTCAAATAACAGTGGAATATCCAACACCACAATCCTGTCGCCGATCCGGGCACATTCCTGAAGAAAAGCACCCCTGTCTTCCGCTACAAGGGGATGCACAACGTTTTCCAACTCTTGCAGACCATTCGGCGTACTCCTGATCCACTCTTTTAGAACAACGCGATCAACACGGTCCTCAATGATTGCATCCGGAACAATATTTCCGACCAGTGCAACCGCAGGACCGCCTTTTGAATACAACCGATGCACCGCCGCATCCGCGTCCCACACGGGCACGCCAAACTCCTTGAAAAATCCGGCAGTGGTTGTTTTGCCCATCCCGATAGAACCGGTCAGCCCCAGCACAAAAGGACCATTCGCCGTCATGCGTTCAATATCGCCTGTCGCAAATCTTCATCGACGGTTGGCTTTTTGCGGAACCAGGTTTCAAACCCCGGAACCGCCTGATGCAGCAGCATTCCCAGCCCGTCAACGGTCTGGCAGCCAATCCCCGCGGCCTTTTCCAAAAACGTGGTACGCAGCGGATTGTAAACCAGATCCGTAACCAGCGTGCCCGCGTCAAGCTCGGCCAGATCAATCTGCAGATCAGCCTTTCCGGCCATTCCAAGGGACGTGGTGTTCACCATCAGGACGGCAGATTTTACCGAACCGGCAACGACTGTGAAATCGATCACCTTGACCCGTCCACCATATTGTTCCCGCAACATATCAGCGCTGTTGCGCGTTCGGTTTGCCAGGATGATTTCCGGAGCACCTTCGCCCAGCAGGGCGGAAACAACCGCACTGGCAGCACCCCCCGCCCCCAGTACCAGCGCCGGTCCGTCCTCTGCATTCCACTCCGGCGCATTCTGGCGCAAGTTTGCGATAAACCCATACCCGTCAGTATTATCAGCGTGAATCCTGCCGTCCTTGCGAAACGTCAGAGTGTTGGCAGCACCGATCAAAGCGGCGCGGTCTGTCACCGAATCCGCGATGTCCAGCGCCGCTTTTTTGAACGGCATCGTAACATTGACCCCCCGAAACCCAAGGCGCGGCAAAGACCTGACGCCATCCTCAAACGTTGCCTGCGTCAGCTCAATCGGGATATAATGCCCGTTGATCTGATACCGTTTCAGCCAATGACCGTGCAGCACAGGTGATTTGCTGAATGCGATGGGGGATCCGATAACGCCGGCCAAAGGGATGGGCTTTGCAGTCATTTCTCTATCACCCCAAGTTTCGCCAATTGGTCCAAAAGCTCTATCAGCGGCATTCCAAGAATGGTGAAATAATCCCCGTCGATCTTTGAAAACAGTCTTACACCGTCTGATTCAAGTTTGTAACACCCAACTGTCTGCAGCAGGTCCGCCCGGTTCTTTACAAGATAGGCCGTCAGAAAACTGTCAGAAAACTGCCGCATCCACAATGTTGCCTGCCCGGAAAAATGCCAAACCACCGTACCGTTCCGCATAAGAACGACCGATGAAATAAGCCGGTGCTTTTGCCCGCGCAGGTCCAACAATTGTTGCCGCGCGTCTGGTATCGAGGCCGGTTTGCTGATCAACCTGCCGCCAAATTCCAGTACCTGATCACAGCCGATTACCCACGCGCCCGGGCGCTGGCCCGAAACATGTCCGGCTTTCAACTCCGCCAGCCTCGCAGCCACGTCCAGCGGTTTGTGCATCCCGGTCTTGATACTTTCCTCATCAATATCAGCCGCCATCCGGGTGAATATTACACCGGCGTTTTGCAGCATCCGCGCTCTGATTTCAGAGCCCGACGCAAGGATAAGCTGATCGATCATTGGGGATAAATCTGTGTGAAAACCCTTGGTGTCAATAGAGACATAATTGACTGATTTTCAGACGGACCGATTTCACCCGGCGGAACAGTGTTTATCAACGATTTGCCCAATTCTGCCAACAGCCAGTAATTTTACCAAACGCTGTGGTTAATGTTGAATTATCATCTGCGATCCGGTTCCATTCAGATAAATACAGATTCTTTCCCCGGGTGTAATTTTATTAAATGGTTGATATATAACGATAATAGTAGATATTCCCGCTTCTATATAGCCTCAGCCCGATCTTATTATGTTGTACATTTCGCCGGTGCGTATGTGGATAATTTTGGTATTCCCAGTTATTCAATGTGATCTACAACAACATCAACCTTTTCTTAATATTTATTTATATTAGGAAGGGTGAACGGATCCCGACCAAAAGAAATAGAAAACCATGTCTGACCTTTTGCATACCGCATATCCCTGGATCAAAAGCCTGCATATCATTTCAGTCATATCATGGATGGCCGGGTTGTTGTACCTGCCAAGATTATTTGTGCACCACGTGGAACGGGCAGGCACAAGTGGTCAGACCCATGACACTTTTCGGATGATGGAACAAAAGCTTTTGCGGATGATCATGAACCCGGCGATGATCGCCACCTGGGCGTTTGGATTGCTTCTTGTGTTTACACCCGGTGTTCTTGACTGGTCTGAACTCTGGCCGTGGATCAAAGGGTTTGCGGTTTTATTCATGACGTGGATTCATCACTGGCTGGGCCGTCGCAGGAAAGAGCTGATGAATGGTACGTGTCAGATTTCAGGGCGACAGTTTCGGTTGATGAACGAGGTGCCAACAGTGTTGATGATTATCATCGTCGTCATGGTTATCGCCCGGCCGTTCTAGTTTTGCACGCGGGTTTGACTTTGTAATCTCTTTATGTGTATCAAGCGCCGTCTGGCCGTCCGGCCGAAAAAGACATACCCAACAGAAATTAAGTTCCGCAGAATCTTGTGATGTCTGCAGAGATTTGGACATTCCGTGACTCAAGAAACAATAAGCCTTGCCGAATTAAAATCCAAAGCCCCCGCCGCCCTTGTAAGCACCGCGGAAGAACTGGAGATTGAAAACGCGTCCACCATGCGCAAGGGCGACATGATGTTCGCCATTCTTAAAGAAATGGCCGAAGACGGCGCGGAAATTTCCGGTGACGGTGTTTTAGAGGTTATGCAGGACGGGTTTGGCTTTTTACGGTCGCCGGAGGCTAACTATTTGCCCGGCCCGGACGATATATATGTCAGCCCGGAACAGATCCGTAACTTCTCGTTGCGCACTGGTGATACGGTAGAGGGTGTTATTCAGTCACCCGACGAGAACGAGAAATACTTTGGCCTGATCAAGGTAACACAGATCAATTTTTCCAATCCAGAGCACGTCAAACACAAGGTGCATTTTGACAACCTTACGCCGCTTTACCCGGACGAGCGGATGACGATGGAAATCGAAGATCCGACAATCAAAGACAAAACCGCACGGGTGATTGATCTGGTGGCCCCGATTGGCAAGGGTCAGCGGTCACTGATCGTGGCCCCGCCCCGTACCGGTAAAACTGTTATTCTTCAGAATATTGCGCATTCCATCGAGGCCAATCATCCGGAATGTTATTTGATCGTTCTTTTGATTGATGAACGTCCCGAAGAGGTGACCGACATGCAGCGCTCTGTTAAGGGCGAGGTGGTGTCGTCAACCTTTGACGAACCGGCCACAAGGCACGTTGCAGTGGCTGAAATGGTGATCGAAAAGGCCAAGCGGCTGGTGGAGCACAAACGCGACGTGGTGA
>CAYZQS010000099.1:0-9863 GCA_964480735.1 uncultured Rhodobacterales bacterium | reverse complement strand
GAGCACTCCCTTGGTAAGGGAGAGGTCGGGAGTTCAATTCTCCCCAGCAGCACCACGTTATTCAGACGTGGTCTTATGTTCTTATTACAAATGACCTGCGAAGATTGCCGTGGCGATTTTCACAATTTTCGACCCCGTTCAAATTGAACCAGCTTCAATAAGTTGAAAATTGCATGGGTCTCTGGCATATTCTGCACAAATGGCTTTACCCGGAGATCAGTAAATTTCCAAACAAGACGAAAAAACCCGCGAGCTGCAAAAAGTCTACGCGTCTGAAAATCCCCGGCAAACGTCCGACATTTATGATGGGTGGTCGGCGGAATACGAGGCACATATGCGCGGTGTCGGCTATACCCATCCGGCCATTGTGGCGTCTATGCTCACCCGCCAATTGCCGGCCGGTGACGCGCCTTTGATGGACGCGGGAACCGGCACCGGTATCATGGGAGAAATCTTAACGGCACTCGGATACCCCAATGTCTTTGGATTTGACGCGTCAGACGGCATGTTAAAATACGCAGCCGCCAAGAACATCTACCGGGAATTGCGCAATGCCAGACTTGGCGCGCGGCTTGATTATGCGGACGACTTTTTCGCCGCCAGCGTCGCCGCCGGGGTTTTCACCCAGGGTCACGCGCCACTTGATGGTCTTGACGAACTGATCCGCATCACCCGGCCGGGTGGCTTTATAGTGTTTTCAATTTCGCGCACGTATTTGGGCGAAACCTTTGAAAAGAAGTCACAATCGCTCGAAACTGCTGGTAAGTGGCGGCGCAAAGACACCTCGGTGCGCTACGATTCTGCTCCGCTTGGTGATGACGTGCTGATGTCGCAGGTTTTTGCATTCGAGGTAATTTAGAGCCCCGTCAGAATTGCGTTTACCTCAATTTTTCCACACGATATTGGCTCAATTTCGAATTATCTCACCTCCAAACGCTAAACATTTGTTAACCCGATCCCGCCAAAAGTTGGCCGGTAAACCGTAAAAAAGGGGTAAACAAGTGAAGTCCTTGATCAAACTAAGCCTGCCGCTGGTTTTGGCGGCAAGTCTGGTGCCAATGGCCGCTTTGGCCGGCAGCGATGTGAAACTAAAAACCGATCTGCAGGTCACCATGCAACGGCATATAGAAAGCAGTCTCGTTGACGGGGCAATTACAAGTCTCAACATGGAAACCGGAGCACTTGAACCGCTTTATCCGACAGAGGCCCATCCTATGGTACTGGTAGGGCGGGATTTCTTTGTTTTGTGCAGCGAATTAAAATCGGCCGACGGCAGGCAACTGCCCGTGGATTTTTATGTGACCGAAACCGAAGATGGATTTCGGGTGTTTCACACTGAAATCGACAACCGCGAGCCGCTTAATAAGTTGATGGCAGACAACAGGGTTAATCGTCTGTAACGCGAAATGGCACGGTTTCAGCCTGTTAAAAAAGACGGGACGCTCAAGCTTTACCTGAAATTGTCATTGATCCTTATCCCGACGTTTACAATTTGTGCGGCTATTGGGTTATTGTTTTTGTCTCAGGTTGTGGTGACCTCGGCAGAAGAAAAACTTGCCGCGCGACTGGGCAATTCCGCGGCACGGGTGGCCATTGGGCTTGAAAAAATTCTGGACCAGGACTTTTACGCGCAAAAAGTTCAACGCCGTGCGGTTCAGGAAATGTTGCTGGTTCTCAAAGCTGATCTTGCGACCGTCTGTGTTGAATTGCGCAACTCTCAATCAAACGATCTTTTGTCAACCGCTCCGGTGGGATTGGGATGTCAGGGGGCCGTTTTTCAGAACACCCTTCAGTTGACAGTATTTGGCGAAGAAAATCATACGCTTTTTGTCAATTACAAGAATGATGAGATAGATGTTGCCCGCCGCAACCAACTGGAGTTTTCCATAATTATCCTGACGGGTGGTCTGATGGTGTCGCTGTTGGCAAGCTGGATTGGGTTTCGAATTATCATTGGTCGGCCGTTGAATGCTTTGGTGGATGGGCTGACGGCCGCAAAGGACGAGGCCAATTCCTCTAATCAGGCCAAATCTGAATTTCTGGCCAACATGAGCCACGAAATCCGCACTCCGATGAATGGCGTGATCGGTATGGCGGATCTATTGGCCGAGGAAGACCTGAGCGACGAAAGCCGGTCTTATGTGCAGACCATAATAAAATCCGGCGAAGCACTGGTGACGATTATCAACGACATCCTCGATTTTTCCAAGGTCGAGGCGGGTAAAATCGTTCTGCTGGAAGAACCATTTTCCCTGTCTGATACGATCGAGGACGTGTGCGCCCTTCTGGCCTCTCAGGCCAATAAATCAGGCGTCCAGATCGTCACCGATATTGCGTCTGACATACCTGTCAGGATTGTTGCAGATTCCGGTCGCCTGCGGCAGGTTTTGGTCAATATTGTTGGCAACGCGGTGAAATTTACTCTGCAAGGCTATGTGCGGGTTTCAGCTTCCCGAAACGGTGCCAACCGCCTTAAGATCAGCATTCAAGACACCGGCGTAGGCGTGCCCGCAGACAAACTTGACAGCATATTCAGTGCTTTTGAACAGGTCGACGGACAATCAACCCGGCAGTTTGGCGGCACCGGTCTGGGGTTGGCAATTTCCAGTCGTATCATCGAATTGATGCGCGGGAGCATATCGGTCTCTTCAGTTGTGGGCGAGGGCAGCACTTTTGAAATTGGATTGCCATGTGTGCCCGCGCCTGATGTGCAAAATCTGGCTGAGGGTCAACAAGCGCTTATCACCCACGCACGCGACAACCGCCTGGTGGGACTGATTGTCGATGATCTTGAGGTCAACCTGGCTGCCCTGCGCGGTCGGTTGGAATTTTGGGGGATTAAAGTGGTTGAGGCCTGCAACGGACCCCAAGCCATAGCGAAAATAAGAGAATTGAAATCCAAAGATGATTGGCCGGATTTCGCCATTTTGGATTTTCAGATGCCAGGTATGGACGGAGTTGAACTGGCAGAAGAACTGACCGCACTGATGGGAACAAAAAAATTCCCGCTGTACTTGCTAAGTTCAGTTGAAATTGTTGCCAACGAGCAAAAGCGCAACGACAGTCTGTTCCTAAAATGTATGGCCAAACCATTTCGCGCTGATCTTTTGGCCAAAATGTTGCACTCCGGCCTGCAACCATCGCATGCGACCGCACCACCGATGACCAATACCGCAGCCAAACCCACAGAATCAGACCGGTCTTCGCTGGCTGGACGTGAAATACTGGTGGTTGACGATAACGCCACCAACCGTCTGGTCATCCAAAGTATGTTTAAAAACACAAAGGCGAAATTGACCTTTGCGGAAAACGGTCAAGAGGCCGTGGATGCCTTTGATAAGCATCCTTATTCTGATATTTTGATGGATGTATCCATGCCGGTGATGGACGGGTTTGCAGCCACCCGTGTTATCCGACGCACCGAGGCCGCCAAAAGCCAGGACCGCACCCGAATCATAGCATTGACGGCCAATGTCATGGAAAACGATCGCAAAAAATGTATGCAGGCCGGTATGGATGATTTTTTGTCCAAGCCGGTAAAACGCGCCAGTTTAATGGAGAAATTCACCTGACCCACATGTCGCCCGGCACCATCCGCCACAATTAACGCCTAATTAAACGGATTATCATCCCCGTCCAAATCCGCCAGCGCATCGTTGCAATCCACCAGCGCCAGTATCGACGCGCTGGAACCGGCCAGCGAATAGCGCGTTATTTCGCGCCCGCTGGACGAGCTAAGCTTCAAAATATTGCCGCGCATCACTTCACGCAGAAAACGAACAGACGTATCATCGTCATTCATGGTGAAAAACACGCTGTTCTGGTCCAGCTCGGCGTTGGTCAGGTCCCAAACGCCGCGCCGGTCAATCTGCAGTTGGATGTCTGCGGTCTCGTTGTCAAATTGCCAGTCGTCAGAATAAAATTGCAGCCGCGCGTCGGAACCCGGGGCCACCCAGATCAGGAAACTGCCGCCCCGGTGGTCCACCTCGGCCACACAGGCCAGGGTGCCGTCGCCAAATTCCACCACCCGGACTTCCCAATGTTTGCGGGTGAAAATGACGCTGGATTCAGTGTCTTGAGCAAATGCCGCGCCAGACTGCGGTGCAATCAGCCCGGTGCCGTGCAGCACCCCAACCGTTAATGTCAATGCAGCAAGTTTAAACAGTCTGTTCATGGCGACCCTCATCATTTCCCCGGTTGAGCCTAGCAAAAATCAAATTTGGCAGCAAATCAAGAGCACCGTGCCAACAGTCCGCGGCGATGTGTTATTTCCGCAGTTCCCGCCGCAGCATTTTACCCACGGCAGATTTTGGCACTTCGTCAATAAAATCAATTTGATGCGGAACCTTGTAGTTGGTCAGATGCACAGCACAATGGGCGGTTATTTCGGCCGGCGTTACGTCAGAGCCCGCACTTTTGACCACAAACAGCTTTACCGCCTCGCCGGTTTTTTTGTCCGGCACCCCAAGGCAGGCGCATTCCTGAACACCCTCGCAACTGCTTGCCACCTGTTCAACATCGTTGGGATAAACGTTAAAACCTGAGACGATAATCATGTCTTTCTTGCGGTCCACAATCTGGTAACGTCCCTGATCATCCATGATTGCGATGTCACCGGTGCGAAAATATCCGTCCGCCGTGAACGCCTCGGCATTGGCGTCCGGGCGTTTGTAATAGCCCTGCGTCACCTGCGGACCTTTGCACACCAATTCGCCGCGCTCGCCCTGCGCCACTTCGGTGTCATCGTCATCCAGCAGCCTGATATCGGTATCCGCAACCGCGCAGCCCACCGTGCCGGTAAATTCCGTCCATTCCGGATCGCTGATGGTCAGTATCGGCGAGGTTTCGGACAGGCCGTAAGCCTCCAGTATCGGTTTGCCGGTCACCTTTTCCCAGCTGTCAGATACCGTCTGCAACGTCGCTGTCCCACCCGCCAGCGCCATCTTCAGCCTGGAAAAATCAATTTCCGCGAATTTTGGGTGCAACAGCAGACCGGCATAAAGCGTGTTCACGCCGTTGATGCGGGTAAACCCGGCGTCTTTGATTGCACCAACAAACTGATCCATGTCCCGTGGATTGGTGATCAGAATGTTCTTGTTGCCAAATCCCGTGTAGCTTAGAAAATTCGCCATCAGCCCGAAAATATGATAAAGTGGTAACGCGGTAACAACAATTTCCTCGCGTTCAACCGACACAGATTCCATCACGCCAAAACCCTGATCCAGATTGCGCAAAATATTGCCGTGGGTCAGCATCGCACCTTTCGATGGCCCGGTTGTGCCGCCGGTATATTGCAAAAACGCCAGATCATCACGACCAACGGCAACCGGCGAAAATGCCATGTCGGCACCCGCTTTCAGGGCATCTGACAACAACGTATAATCATCGAAACCATCCACCACCGGTGGGCCTGGCAGATCATTTTGTCCACAGTCGCCAAGGCTGATGACCAGCACCTGTTTTATGCCCGCTTTTTCACGGATCGGCGCAAAGCTGACGGTTGAGCCGGAAAAAATCAGCAGGATTTCGCTTTCGCTGTCGTTTAGCTGATGTTCCAGCTCGCTTGGCGTGTACATCGGGTTCACGCTGACCTGCACGCCGCCACATTTATGAATGGCCATCGTGCAAACCGGATGAGACAGCGCGTTGGGCGACATCAGGGCAATCTTTGTGCCCTTCACCACACCCATTTCGTTTTGCATATAAGCCGCCAAAGCGTTGGCATAGCGGCCCATATCAGCAAATGTCAGGGTGTTGTGATAGTTCTCAAAGGCAATATCGTCACCATAGGCCTGCGCCGCGCCATCGAGAAACTCATAGATCGAATCCGCAGCGCGGGCGCGTTCAATAGCGCTTTGGCTCATTTGAAAATTCCTTTTGCGTCAGGCCCAGGCCCATTTCACTGTAAAGTCACCTAGAACGGCCTTGATGTCTTTGTCCGTCAAAGCACTGTCAGATTTGGAAATCTGCGCCACCAACCCCAGCTTTTTGTCGTCAAGCACGCTGCTGACCGATGCACCGACTCCGGCACCGTCAAGGGCCGCGTTAAACGTGCGCGTTATGGCGGACTTGCGCAGGGCCGGTTTGAACACTTTGCCCACAGCGGTCTTGGGCAGCTCGGCCATGATTTCCACATGTTTTGGCTGTGCTGCGCGTTCCGCCACATGTTCCTCGGCATAGGCCATCAACCCACCCACATCGACATTGCCGCCCTCGATCAATTCCACATATGCCGCCGGAACTTCGCCTGAATGGGCATCAGGCTGGCCGATTGCGCCAACAAAGGCCACATCAGGGTGACCCATCAGCGCCTCTTCGATCAGGGCCGGGTCTATATTGTGGCCGCCGCGGATGATCAGATCTTTGGCACGCCCGGTGATGTACAAATACCCGTCGCTGTCTATCCGCCCCAAATCACCGGTGCGCAGGAATTTCTTGTCCGCAAACAAACCCTTGTTCTTTGCCGCCTCGGTATAGGTTTTACCCGCCAGCACACCGGGGTTGGCCACACAAATTTCGCCCACTTCATCAACCGCCATTTCCTTCAATATTTTGCCGTCCCCGTCACAATCCAAAATGCGCACGTCGGTATAGGGCATCGGCAGGCCGACAGAGCCAACTTTGCGCTCGCCGTCCACCGGGTTGCACGACACAAGGCACGTGGCCTCTGTCATGCCGTACCCTTCCAGGATTTTAACCCCGACAGCACTTTCAAACTTGTTGAACAGTTCCAGTGGCAATGGGGCAGAGCCGCACAGTGCGGTTTTCAGCGTCGAAATATCCGCATCCACCGGCCGCTGCATCAGGGCCGCCGCAGCTGTGGGAACCGTTATCATGAACGTGACCTTATACCGCTCGATCAGCTTCCAGAAATTGTCAAACACCCCGTCACCGCGATAGCCCGCAGGGGTCGGCAACACCACATGCGCACCTGTGGCAATCGCCGCCATCATAACCGGATAGGCGGCAAACACATGAAACAGCGGCAGCGGGCAGATCAAAACGTCGGTCTCGTCAAACAGCGAATAATCCGCGCACCAGCCGTTGTAGATCATGCCGGAATATTTGTGCTGTGCCACTTTTGGCATGCCGGTGGTGCCACCGGTGTGGAAATATGCGGCGATGCGGTCTTTGCCGCTTTCCTCAAAGTCCAGGGCATCGGCGCGGGCCTTGGCCAGCTCGTCGTTAAAGTTCATCACCTTGGCGCTGTGACTCACAGGATTTTTGGGCCGGATCAGAGGCACGATCCAGCTTTTGGGTGGGGAAAGATAGCGCAGCAAGTCCACTTCCAGAATGGTTTTGACATTGGGTGCCAAAGCCACGGCCTCGTCCGCCAACTGCGCCACGTTGGTTTTGGGAAACGACTTCAGCGTCACCAAAACCTTGGCCCCGGTTTCGCGCAGAATGGCACCGATTTGTTCGGCCTCCAGCAGCGGGTTGATCGGGTTGACAATCCCCGCCGTGGCCCCGCCCAGCAGCGCCAGCGCCGCCTCGTTACAATTGGGCAACAGATAGGCCACAACATCGTTTTCGCCCACTCCAAGGCGCCGAAACAGATTGGCGGCCTGGGTCATCTTGCCGTGAAGGTCGGCCCATGTCAGGGTTTCTGCCTTGTCCTTTTGCCCCGAGGTGATCTGAAACGTGATGGCGCTGCGGTCACCAAAGCGGTCTTTTGTTCTGGCCACAAACTGGTATAGCGTCTTGGCACCCACCCGTTTGCCCCAGGGCATTTCATTTTCAATGGCAATTTTGTCTTCAAATGTGGCCAGTTTGGTCATTTGGAACCCCCAGTTCATCAAATTTCGCTTTGTGCGAAAATCGTTGCGAGCAGAATAAACAAACCTTGGCGTGGCGCAAGGCGCTTGTTGGTTTGCCCAAAGCTGACGCGGCGTTTTATGGCCCGATACAATTGTAATCTTGACGAGCGCGAAGAATCTGTTATTAACAATATAGTTAATTATAAAAGGATAGGCAAATGACCGATATCGTTTCGCGAAATGAGTGGCTGGAAAAACGACTTGAATTGCTGGCCGAGGAAAAACAGTTCAGCAAAACCCGCGACGCCCTGTCCGCCAAGCGCCGCGCCTTGCCCAAAGTGCGGCTGGATACCGACTATATGTTCACCGGTGCAAGCGGTGCGGTCAGCATGGACGATCTGTTTGGCAATTGCTCTCAACTGATCGTCTATCACTTTATGTACGGGCCGGATTGGGATGCGGGTTGCCCGTCCTGTTCCTATTGGGCCGATAATTTCAGCGGCACGGTCGCGCATCTGAACGCAAGGGATGCCGCGTTTGCCGTGGTGTCAGCAGCAGATTTCGCCACCTTGGCAGCCTATCAAAACCGCATGGGCTGGGATTTCACATGGGTGTCGGCAAAAGGCAGCACGTTCAATCAGGACTTTCGCGTTTCATTCACCGAGGAAGAACAAAACAGCGGCAAACCGATCTACAACTTTAACACCGGCGGTTTTCCCAGTTCCGAAGCCCCCGGAATCAGCGTCTTTTTGCGTGATGAAACCGGCACCTACCACACCTACTCTACCTTCGCGCGCGGTCTGGATATGATGAACGGCGCCTACCACTACATGGACCTGCTACCAAAAGGGCGTGACGAGGCGGGGCTGGCCCATTCAATGGCGTGGCTCAGGCGGCGGGACGAGTATTGAGCGGCCCATCGGCCAGCACCAATGCACATCTCACCGCCCCTTTAAATCCGCGCCGCCATTTCATCTTTGCAATAAATACTCAAACCGACGCGCCGCCCTGGCGTCGTCGGCCCGGCCCAACAAAAACCGACCGCAGGTCGCGTTTTTGGCGGGAGCGCCCCGTTGAAAAAATCGCGATAAACCCAAGGGGTGCTCCCGCCAAATTGGTGATCTTCGATCACAATTTGTTGGGCCGGGCCGCCGTCGCTGAACGCTTGGCGGTTTTTGAGTATTTTGGCAAAGATGAAGCAACAGGTGAACAAAATATCCTTGGTCAATCAACCTACTCGGCAGCCATCCCTGCCGTAAACTGCAGCTTCGCCAGCCGCGCGTACAACCCGCCCTGCGCCACCAGCGCCTTGTGGGTGCCGGTGGCCACCACGCGGCCCTGGTCAAACACGATGATCCGGTCGGCCTTTTTCACGGTTGCCAAGCGGTGCGCAACGATCAGGGTCGTGCGATCAGCAGCCATCGCCTCGACCGCCTGTTGCACCGCCAGTTCGCTTTCCGCATCCAGCGCCGAAGTGGCCTCGTCCAGCAGCAGCACAGGGGCTGCACGCAATATGGCGCGGGCAATGGCGATGCGTTGTTTTTGACCGCCGGACAGCATGACGCCGCGCTCGCCGACAAAACTGTCATAGCCATCGGGCAAAGCGCTTAAGAAATCATGGGCGGCGGCGGACTTTGCCGCATCTTCCACTTCAACGTCTGTCGCCCCGGGCCTGCCAAAGCGGATATTTTCGCGCGCCGACGTGGCAAAGATTACAGGGTCCTGAGGCACCATCGCGATGGCTTTGCGAAAATCGGCCCGTTCCATTGATTTCAGATCAACCCCGTCCAGCACCACGCGCCCTAAAGCGGGATCAAAAAACCGCAGCAGCAGCTGAAATATCGTCGACTTTCCGGCGCCGCTTGGCCCCACCAAGGCCACGGTCTCGCCCGCATGAACGGAAAATGACACCTGATCCAGCGCTACAATTGTCGGCCGCGCGGGATAGCGAAAGGTGACGTTTTCAAACCCGATTTCCCCGGCTGATTTTGCGGGCATGGCAACCGGACGTGCGGGATCAGACACGCTGTCACTGGCGTTCAGCAGCTCCACCAGCCGTTCCGTGGCACCGGCGGCCCGCTGCAACTCGCCCCAGATTTCGCTTAG
>CAYZQS010000098.1:0-9906 GCA_964480735.1 uncultured Rhodobacterales bacterium | reverse complement strand
AAAATTGCGACAGCTGAGCGGTGCAGATATTCCGTCCGGCGCTCTAAGTTGACGGAGGTCCCCGCCCGCGCGGGGATGACAGGGCCTTTACGCCGCCAATTCCACCCAAATAGGCACGTGATCCGACGGCCGGTCGCGCCCCCGCATGTGGCGGTCGATCTGGCAATCAGACAGCAGATCGGCACATTGCGGCGTCAGCAAGAAATGATCGATGCGAATTCCATCGTTCTTGTTCCACGCGCCGGCCTGAAAATCCCAATAGGTATAGGTCAGGGGTGCGCCGTTCACCGCCCGCAGCGCATCGGTAAAACCCAGATTGACGATCCGCTGATAGGCGGCGCGGCTTCCCGGTAAAAACAGCGCATCCTCGCGCCAGCGATCCGGTGTATGCGCGTCCTCGGCCTGCGGAATGATGTTGTAATCCCCGGCCATCAGCGCTGGTTCCTCGCCCGCCAAAAGATCCACCGCGCGGGCGTGCAGGCGTTCCATCCACGCCAGTTTGTAATCATATTTCGGCCCCGGCACCGGGTTGCCGTTGGGCAGGTACAAACCGCAAACCCTGACCGGTGTTTTGCCCATCACCGTGGCCTCGATCCAACGCGCCTGTTCGTCCTCTTCATCCCCGGGCAACCCTCGAGAAATATCTTCCAGCGGCAGTTTTGAAAGGATGGCAACGCCGTTGAAGCTCTTCTGCCCGTGGGTTTCCACCGTGTAGCCAAGGTCCTCGATCGGCCCCCTTGGAAACGTCTCATCCACGGATTTGATTTCCTGCAGCAGCGCCACGTCAACGCCGCTTTCGGGCAACCACTCCAGCAGACGGTCCATCCGGGCTTTGATCCCGTTGATGTTGAAAGATGCGATTTTCATGGGTGTACTATCGGCGATGTTGTCAGCGCACACAAGCGACGCTGCTGTCAGAAAATACCGTTTTCCTTTTGCAAGGCCCTAACGTATGCGATGATATTTTTGACATCACCCTGCGTGACACCTTCAACCGGTGGCATATTGCCAAATTGCCAGTGATGGGCGCGAACGCCGGATTGTGCGGCCAGCAAAAATGCACCGTCTCCGTGATGGCCGGGTTCATAGATCCGGTGCACCAGCGGCGGAGCAACACCGTCTTGGCCTGCGGCGTTGGCCCCGTGACAGGCGGCGCATTTGGCGTTGAAGATCGTTTCGCCAATAATCGCAGCACCGGTCAGGGTGGGAACCTTCACGTCAACCATGGGCGGTGCCGCCGTTGAATCTGCCGCCTGCGGGGCCGGAACTGGTTTTGTATTGTCCCAATAAATATAACCACCGCCGCCAATGGCCAGAAGGGCAATCAAAATGTACGAGAACTTGGGTGTCATGTGTCATTCCTGTGTCGGTCAAACCTGATATTTAAAGCCAAGATGCATTATCTTGACGATGTTTGAGCATATATCACGGTATACCCCCTAGGGGTATAGGAAAACCAGATAAATCACAGGAATATTAAAACAGGACGGTGGCTAAATCGAAAAGCTGGTGCCACAGCCGCAGGAGCTGGTGGCATTCGGGTTCTCAACAATAAACCGCGCGCCGATCAGTTCTTGCGAATAATCTATCACCGCGTTTGTCAGAAACGGCAGCGAAACCTCGTCAATCAACACCTTTTGTCCCTGACCTTCCAGCACCAGATCATCGTCTGCCGCATCGTCCAGTTTGATCTCGTACTGAAATCCTGAACAGCCGCCGCCTTCCACCGCCACCCGCAGGGCCTGTGGATTGTCGGCACTGGCGTTGATCGCCGCCAATTGGGCAAAGGCGCGGTCCGTTACTTTGGGGGGCAGGGTCAGGTCCATCTTTTACACGTGTTCGCTTTGGGTTAGGGTGATGCCAATATAAGGGCGAATGCCCGTGGCGACAAGAATAAGGGCGAAAATATGCTTGCGACATATGCTTGCAACCCGGACGAAAGCCGCGGGCGGCTGGTGCACGAGGATGAAAGTGCGCACCGTACCGCCTTTCAGCGTGACCGCGACCGGATCATCCATTCCAGCGCGTTCCGGCGCTTAAAGCACAAGACACAGGTGTTTGTGGAGCACGAGGGCGATTATTTTCGCACCCGCCTGACTCATTCCATTGAAGTGGCACAGGTGGCCCGCACGATTTCAGGCGTGCTGGGGCTGAATTCGGAGCTGACAGAGGCGGTGGCGCTGGCTCATGATCTGGGCCACACGCCGTTTGGCCACACTGGCGAAGATGCACTGGCTGACTGTATGGCGCCATTTGGTGGGTTTGACCACAACGCGCAGGCGATCAAGATCGTCACCATGCTGGAGCGGCATTATGCGGATTTTAACGGGCTGAACCTGAGTTGGGAAACGCTGGAAGGGCTGGCCAAGCACAATGGGCCGGTCGTTGGCGACGTGCCCGGCGCGTTGGCGGATTTTAACGCCACGTTTGATCTGGAGCTTAACACCTACGCCAGCGCTGAAGCACAAGTGGCGGCGATTTCGGACGATATTGCCTATAACAACCACGATCTGGACGATGGCCTGCGGGCCGGGTTGTTCAACGAAGAACAAATCCGCGAACTGCCGATCATCAGCACCTGTTATGATCGCGTGGACAAGCTGTACCCCGATCTTGATTTTATCCGGCGTCGCCACGAGGCCCTGCGCCGGGTGTTTGGGGTGATGGTCGAGGACGTGATCAACGAAAGCCGCCGGCTGCTTGGTGACATTGATCCGCTGTCGGTCGCGGATGTGCGCGGGGCAGGTATTCAACTGATCCGATTTTCCGAGCCGATGACCACCGACCTGAAAACCATCCGGGCGTTTTTCTTCAAGCATATGTACCGGCACTGGAAAGTCCGGCGCATGCGGCGCAAGGCGGCATTGATCGTGAAGGAAATGTTCGGGATTTTTATAGAGGATCCGGGCATGCTGCCGGATTCATGGCAAAAGTGGACCGGTGACACCGATGTGCAAAAAGCCAAGGTGATCGCTGATTATATCGCCGGGATGACGGACAGGTTTGCGCTGGATGAGCACCGGAAACTGACCGATCCGATGTCGATTGATTGAACTTTTATGCGCTGCGCGCGCGAGTATTTTTGCAAAGATGAAATCGGTGTTGACGCTGGATAGACAGAGCGGGCTGTGCTAGGTGGCAGCAACACATCATACTGGACGAAACATGAATTTGTTTTCCGAAATCAAATCATTGGTTCTGACCTGCCTGGAGGATTTGCAGGACGGCGGCGCATTGCCGGCCGGTCTTGATTTTTCCAACGTGACAGTAGAGCCACCGCGCGATCCGTTGCACGGTGACATGGCGACCAACGCGGCGATGGTTTTGGCCAAGGCCGCGAAGATGACGCCGCGTGATATTGCCGGGGCTTTGGCAACAAGGCTGTCAGATGATGCGCGGGTGGTGTCTGCTGATGTGGCGGGCCCCGGGTTTTTGAACCTTCGTTTGGACCCGTCGTTTTGGCTGAAGGTGGTGCCTGCGGTGCTGGCAGCTGGGCGCAATTATGGCCGGTCTGACATGGGTTTGGACCGCAAGGTTAATGTGGAATTTGTATCTGCCAACCCCACCGGCCCGCTGCATGTGGGCCACACGCGCGGGGCGGTTTTTGGTGATGCGCTGGCGTCCTTGCTGGATTTCGCCGGATTTGACGTCACCCGCGAATATTACATCAACGACGGCGGTGCGCAGGTCGATGTTTTGGCGCGCTCGGTCTATCTGCGCTATCTTGAGGCCTGCGGGAAAGAGGTTGCTTTTGAGGACGGAACTTACCCCGGTGATTATCTGATCGAAGTCGGCGCGGCAGTCATGGCCAAGTACGGAGACCAATTGGTTGACCGGCCGGAAGAGGATTGGCTGGCGGATTTGCGCGGCTTTTCAACTGACGCAATGATGGAACTTATTCGCGGCGATCTCAAGGCTTTGGGCGTGGAAATGGATGTGTTTTACAGCGAAAAATCGCTGTATGGCACCGGCCGGATAGAGGCGGCGATTGCTGATCTGAACGAAAAGGGTTTGATTTACGAAGGCACGCTTGATCCGCCAAAAGGCAAACTGCCCAAAGATTGGGAGCCGCGCATCCAGACGCTGTTTAAATCGACAGACCACGGCGACGACGTGGATCGTCCGGTGAAAAAGTCCGACGGTGGCTGGACCTATTTCGCGCCGGACATCGCTTATCACTATGACAAGGTACAACGCGGTTTTGACGAGCTGATCGATGTTTTCGGTGCCGATCACGGTGGTTACGTCAAACGGATGAAAGCGGCGGTATCCGCCTTGTCGGGCGGTCGCGTGCCGCTGGACATCAAACTGACGCAATTGGTGCGCCTGTATAAAAACGGTGAGCCGTTCAAAATGTCCAAACGGGCGGGCACGTTTGTGTCTCTGCGTGATGTGGTCGATCAGGTGGGCGCCGATGTCACCCGGTTTGTCATGTTGACCCGAAAGAACGACGCGCCGCTGGATTTTGATTTTGACATGGTGCTGGAGCAATCAAAAGACAATCCGGTATTTTACGTACAATACGCGCATGCCCGGATTTGTTCTGTTTTCAGCAAAGCCAGGGACGCGGGCATTGTCGTTGATCCTGCCGCCCTGCTGAATGTCGATATGGCAGAGCTGACTCACGCCGCTGAACTGGAGGTGGCCAGAAAACTGGCCGAATGGCCGCGTCTGTTGGAGCTGGCGGCGCGAAACCGCGAGCCGCACCGGATCGCCTTTTATCTTTTCGAAATGGCCTCGACGTTTCATGCTCTGTGGAACAAAGGCAAGGACGAGGCCAGCCTGCGTTTTATCCAAGAGGATAATAAGTCACGATCCACCAGCAAAATTGCGCTGATCGGTGCGGTGCAAGTTGTACTTTGCGCAGGTCTTGGTATCTTGGGCGTGACCCCTATGGAAGAAATGCATTAAAACGCGCAAAAACAATAAGATTATCCATAATCAGGGGTTTGGAAGGGCACGCGCACAGCTTACACTGTGCGCATAAGAGGCGGTAAATGTCAGAGCACAGCGCATTCCAGGCCCATAACGGTCTGCATGGATCGTCAGGCGCACAACCGCGCCCCGGCGCCATTGCGATTGCCACCAACTGGTTGGGGGCGGTTGTGTCGATTTGTCTGGTGATCGGCCTTGGGGTTTGGGGCTACCGGCTGGCGGTTCGGGACGTGCGCGAGGTGCCGGTGGTGCGGGCCCTTGATGGTGCGATGCGGGTGCAGCCGGACGAGCCGGGCGGGCAGACAGCGGCGCATCAGGGGTTGGCCGTTAACTCTGTTCAATCAGATGGCACGGTTGAAGGGGCCGCAAACGAGGTGGTTCTGGCACCCGCACCTGTCGGCTTAAGCGATGAAGATTTGGCGCTGGTGACTGCCGCGCCCAAAGACGGCACCAATGATCTGTCAAGTGAGGCCAGCAATTTGACCGATATCAGTGCGACGGTTCAGGCGGCGATTGATGCGGAGACTGCGCAAACTGCAGGTGGTGCTTCACAGGCCGCGCATCTTGACGGGCTGCCGGGGGTCAAGCGCTCGCCACGTCCGCGGGCCCGGGTGGCGTCGTTGGCTGGTGTTCAGGTTTCAACAGACAACACAACAGCGGTTGGCGTTGGCGCGACCGGGGAGATAGACGCCGATCCCGCATCCATTTTGGCCGGCACGCGGCTGGTGCAACTGGGCGCTTTTGATGATCGCGCCAGCGCTGAAAAAGAATGGGGCCACATCGTAGCCCGGCACGGTGATCTGATCGGATCGCGCCAGCGGTTGATTTTGCTGGCGGAAAGCGGAGGGCGCAATTTCTTTAGGTTGCGGGTTGTAGGCTTTGAAAACCTCAGCGACTCCCGGCGGCTGTGCTCCGCCCTTGTGGCACGGGGCACGCCGTGCATTCCGGTGACGGCCCGCTGATGCCGGTACAGGCCATTATTTTTGGCTGTGAAGGCCCATCGCTTTCATCCTACGAAAAAAAGTTTTTTGCCGATGTACAGCCGTGGGGGTTTATTCTGTTTGCGCGAAATCTGCAAAATCCCGATCAGATCAGCCGTTTGACAGAGGAGTTGCGCACCTGTGTGGGCAGGCAGGCGCCTATACTGATCGATCAGGAGGGCGGGCGCGTGGCGCGGTTGCAGGCACCCCATTGGCAGGACTGGTTGCCGCCGCTTGATCATATCCAAAAGGTTGGCCCGGCAAACTCTGGCCGTGCCATGTGGTTGCGATACCGGATAATTGCGGCGGAACTGACGGCGCTGGGCATCGACGTGAACTGTGCACCGATGGCGGATATTCCGGCACCCGGCGTGCACGCGATAATTCGCAACCGATGTTATGGATTTAACGCAAAATCCGTGGCCGTTGCCGGTCGCGCGGTTGCCGACGGGTTGCTGGCCGGTAGCGTCTTGCCGGTCCTGAAACATATCCCGGGGCATGGCCGCCCGACCGCGGACAGCCATGTGGAATTGCCCGGGACCAGTGCCCCGCTTGCTGATCTTCAGTCAACCGATTTCGCCGCTTTCAAAATGCTTTGCGATCTGCCAATGGCCATGACCGCCCATGTGGTTTACAGCGCACTTGATCCGGATCGTTGCGCCACTTTATCACCCGATGTCATTCGGATGATCAGGCGGGATATCGGGTTTGACGGTTTGTTAATGACCGATGATATTTCGATGTCCGCCTTAAGCGGCACGTTGGCGGACAGGGTTAGCAAAGCCTATAACGCCGGTTGTGATATGATTTTGCATTGCAATGGTTTCAGGCATGAAATGACGGATGTGGTAGGCGCGGCGCGCGCGCTGGAAGGGCAGGCGGCGGGCCGGGCCAAGGACGCTATGGATATGAGTCAAAACCCGCAGGAATTTGACACACAGACAGCCTTGGCGGAACTGGCGCAAATGACTATGGTGGCTGCAAATGAATGATGATTTCTTTGCCGAACCTGACACCGAGATGTCAGAGGTCTCCGTCCAGCAGCGGCCAAGTGCCGAGGCGATGATCGTTGACGTGGACGGGTTTGAAGGTCCGTTGGATCTGCTGCTGACCCTGTCGCGGACTCAAAAGGTGGACCTGCGAAAAATATCGGTGCTGCATCTGGCCGAACAATATCTGCAATTTATTGAGACCGCCAAATCCCTGCGAATCGAATTGGCGGCGGATTATCTGGTTATGGCGGCGTGGCTGGCGTTTTTGAAATCTCGGCTGCTGTTGCCCCCTGATCCGGCTGACGAAGGCCCAAGCGGGGAAGAGCTTGCCGCCCATCTGGCCTTTCAGCTGGAGCGTCTGGAAGGCATGCGCCGCGCCGCCGCCCGCCTGATGGCGCGGGATCGTCTGGGCCGGGATTTCTTTGCCCGTGGCGTTCCTGAAACAGTGAACCGGTCACGTAAAATAACCTATACCGCGACCATTCTTGACCTGATGCAGGCCTATGCTCACGTCAAGACCAAGGACGATTTTGAGCCGTTGTCGATGAAGCGGGACGCGGTGTTTTCAATGGAGCAGGCGCTGGAGCGCTTGAATGAACTGATCGGTCATGCGCTGGAATGGGGTGATCTTGCGCAGTTTTTGCCCGAAGGCTGGAACAGGGACCCAAAGCTTTGGCGTTCTGCCACGGCCTCGACTTTCGCCGCGTCGCTGGAACTGGCTAAACTGGGTACGCTGGAAATCCGCCAGTCCGGTGTTTTTGCCCCCCTGATGCTGCGCAAAGCGGGCGGGCGCTGATATGGACAGCAACAACGACACCACAATTGACAGCCTGTTTGAGGCACCACCGCTGGCCGAACAGGAACGCATGGTCGAGGCGATCCTGTTTGCCTCTGCCGATCCGCTCAGCCTGCGCCAGATCGAAGAGCGGCTGCCGCATGGTTCTGATGCTGCGGAAGCGCTTGTTCGTCTGCGCAAGCGCTTTGACGGGCGCGGTGTACAGCTTATGCGGGTCGGCGAAACCTACGCCTTTCGCACTGCCGCCGATTTGGGTTTCCTGATGCAAAAGGAAACCGTGGAAATGCGAAAGCTGTCCCGTGCGGCGGTGGAAACCTTGGCGATCATTGCGTATCACCAGCCAACCACCCGGGCTGAAATCGAACAAATCAGAGGCGTTTCGGTGTCCCGCGGCACCATTGATCTGCTGCTGGAACTGGAATGGATCAGGCTGGGACGGCGGCGGATGACGCCGGGGCGCCCGGTCACATTTGTTGTAACGCCACATTTTCTGGACCATTTTGGTCTGGAAAGTTCCCGCGATCTGCCCGGCATCAAGGAATTGCGGCAGGCCGGACTTTTGGACAACCGTCCACCCCCCGGGGCGGCGCTGCAGGAAGAAATTGACCCTGAAGAAGACGACGATTGGCAAACGGAAGGGCAAGAAGAGATGTTTGAGTAAAACATCTGTAACCAAATGCGGGCAACAAGACCCGCGAAACATGAGGAAAACAGGCAATGGACAGAATTCTGAGGATGATATTCAGGCAATTGTTAAATCGCGGCATCAAGGCCGGGATCAACAAGGGCGCAGATATGATGGGTGGTGATGATACCTCGCCGGCAGGGCGCGCCGCCAAGCAGCGCAACCGCAAGGCGGCAAAGCAGGCGCAAAAGGCCCTTCGGATGAGCCGTAAAATCGGACGGTTGTAATCTGGGCGGGTAGGTTTTCTTCGAAGAAAATTTGCAGGTTCCTTCCGGGGATATTTAGCGCAACCCGCTGTTATGGTTGCCTAAAGTGCTTTGACAGTTTCAATCCCTGTCCCTGATAGTTTGATCCCATGTCAGCACCGTATAATTTGTGCGGAACCTCGGCCATTTTTTCGTAGACCAACCGCCCGACGATCTGGCCGTGCTCAAGCACAAACGGAGCCTCGTGACAGCGCACTTCCAAAACCCCGCGCGAACCTTTGCCTCCGGCGGCGTTATGGCCAAATCCGGGGTCAAAAAATCCGGCGTAATGCACCCGAAATTCACCGACCATTGCCAGGTAGGGTGCCATTTCGGCGGCGCAATTTGGTGGGATATGAACAGATTCGCGGCTGACAAGGATATAGAACGCATCCGGGTCCAAAATTATATGCCCGTCCGGGGCGGTAATCGGTTCCCAGAAATCAGGCGCCTGGTAGTGGTCAATCAGATCAAGATCAATCACGTCAGTATGGGGTTTGGCACGGTAACCGACCAGACCACCGCCAGGCGTTTCCAGATCAACCGAAAATCCAAGCCCCTGATCGATATGGGCCGGTCCAGACACCAGATTTTGGGTATTCTGCATGATCGTCAGCGCATCGTCAGACAAGATCACCTGACCACGTCGAAACCGCACCTGGTTCAGCCGCATGCCCGGGCGTACCAGCACCGAAAACGACCGCGGACAAATTTCAGCGTAAAGCGGGCCGTTGTATCCGGGTTCGATCCGGTCAAACTCTACCCCGTTATCGGTGATCAGCCGGGTCAGCAGATCCAGTCGCCCGGTAGAGCTTTTGGCGTTTGCCACACCGGTGGTTTCAGCGCTCAGGGCAAGGCTTTCCTGCAAAGGCACCACGTAAACACAGCCTTTTTCAAGCACCGCGCCACCTTCAAGGCTGACCTCGTGCATCTGAAAATCCTGCAAGCGGTCCGCAACCGTTCGCGCGGTTCCGGTCAGAAACGACGCACGCACCCGGTAGGCGGTGTTGCCAAGCCGCAGATCAAGGCTGGCTGGCTGAATTTGTTCGTCAGGGATAGCCTTGGCCGCATTTATCTGCCCATTGGCGATCATTTCGGCGATCATATGGGAGGGCAAAACACCGGTTTTAGGAGTTGTCGTCGCGCACATATCAAAACCGGTTCCGGCCTGCCGGGGTGCGCAGACTTTAAGATTTGGTCGGGCTAGCGAGATTCGAACTCACGACCTTTCGTCCCCCAGACGAACGCGCTACCAAGCTGCGCCATAGCCCGA
>CAYZQS010000097.1:0-9963 GCA_964480735.1 uncultured Rhodobacterales bacterium | reverse complement strand
GCCCCCGTCACAACATGCGCGCGTATAGGCGGAGTCGTGTGGGGTGTCAACAGGGGGTGATCAGGTATCCTGTTGCTGGCGCAATCGGTGTTCGCGGTAAAACGTGTACATTCCCATGCCAACCACAATGGCGCTGCCGATCAATGTCCATCTGTCCGGGTATTCGCCAAAAACCGCGATGCCAAGGACCACGGCCCAGACCAGTGCAGTATAACGAAATGCCGCGACAAAGGCGATGTCGCCGACGCGCATGACCATGATCGACAGCAGGTAGCCGCCGATGATGAAGACTGAGGCCGTGCCAAGGAACCCTGCGGTGCGCAGGCTTACCGGCTGCCAGTCGCCAAACAGGGTTGCCAGTCCGGCCAGCGAGGTGATCACAATTGCGGTTATGAAGGCCACGGAAAGAGAGGGCACCCCAGAACTGAGGCGTCGTGTGGACAAATCACGCAGAACCACAAAGGCGACCGCAACCAGCGCCAGCAGGGCATAAGGCGAAACCCCTTCACCGCCGGGGCGCACGATGATCAGCACGCCGGCAAAACCGATGGCGATGGCGCCATAGCGCCGCCAGCCGACGGCTTCACCAAAAAACACCGCCCCCGCAAACGTGATCGCCAGCGGCAGGGATTGTAGGATGGCGGTGACATCGGCCAGCGGCATGTTGAACAGGGCTGTCAGAAAGGCAGCGGTTGCACCCACCTCTGCAAGGGTTCGGATGCTGATGGTCTGCCAGTCCTTACGTTTAAACTTTAGCTTCAACCCACCCTGTACCACACCGATCAAGACGATTAGGACGGTGGTGCCAAGGCCACGCAAAAACACCGCCTGGGCCAGCGGCAGATCGGGTGCCACCGACTTTATCGCGGCATCATTCAGCGTAAACGCCGCCATCGAGGCCATCATCAAAAACGCACCGCGCGTGTTGTCGGTTATGTGCATGGGTCTGTGCCTTGAAACCAGTTGCCGGCAAATTGAGGCATCGGGCAGAAATTGCCAGCACAAAATGAAGCGTGTCAGGGCAGCTGTAGGTCAGACAAATGCCCGACCTACAGGATTTTTTATTCCGGCTGGGCTTCGCCGCCGCTTTCCGGCGTGTCCACCAAACCGCTGTCAAACGCCGCTTCGGCGTCAACGGTTGCCACACCCAGATCGCTTTCATCCGGGGCGGCCAGCGCGGCGGCGGCTTCTGCTGCTTCGCGGCGTTCCTCGATGATCTTGGCGTCGCGGTCATGGGCGATCTTGCGGATCTGTTGCGTGGCACCGCCGGTACCCGCCGGGATCAGACGCCCGACGATCACGTTCTCCTTCAGACCGATCAGCTTGTCCCGCTTACCTTGGGTCGCCGCTTCGGTCAGAACCCGCGTGGTTTCCTGAAAGGAAGCCGCCGAGATGAACGAACGGGTTTGCAGGCTCGCCTTGGTGATCCCCAACAGGATCGGCCCGCCGGTGGCCGGTTCCTGACCATTGGCAACCGCCTTGGCATTGACGGCATCAAATTCCGCCTTGTCCACGTGTTCGCCTTTCAGCAATGTGGTGCCGCCCGAAGTGGCAATTTCCCATTTCTGCAGCATCTGGCGGACGATCACTTCGATGTGCTTGTCGTTTATCTTCACGCCCTGCAGGCGGTAGACATCCTGCACCTCGTCGATCAGATAATCCGCCAGCGCCTCGATCCCCATGATGTGCAGGATGTCCTGCGGGGCCGGGTTGCCGTCCATGATGTATTCACCCTTTTGGATGAAGTCACCTTCCTGCACCGGGATGTGCTTGCCTTTGGGCACCATGTATTCCACGGTTTCCTGGCTGTCGTCTTCCGGTTCAATCGCGATGCGGCGTTTGTTCTTGTAGTCGCGCCCATAGCGGATATAGCCGTCTATTTCAGCGATGATCGCGTGATCTTTTGGACGTCGGGCCTCAAACAGTTCTGCCACCCGTGGCAGACCACCGGTGATGTCCTTGGTTTTGGCACCTTCACGCGGAATACGTGCCAGCACGTCACCGGCTTTGATTTCCTGACCGTCCTCAACCGACAGGATGGCATCCACAGACATGGCGTGGCTTTCCGGATTGCCGTTTTTCAGGCGCACAGGTTCCCCAGTTGCCGGATCCATGACGATGATCTCCGGCTTCAGATCGTTGCCTTTGGGCGCGGTGCGCCAGTCGGTTACGATCTTCTGGCTGATGCCGGTTGCATCATCGGTTTCATCGCGTAAAGACAGCCCGGCAGCCAGATCGACAAATTTGGCAACGCCATCAACCGACGCAATGATCGGCAGCGTGTAGGGGTCCCATTCAAACAGCTTGTCGCCGCGTTTGATCTTGCCGCCATTTTTGACAAACAAGCGCGAACCAAAGCCCATTTTGTGTTTGGCAAGTTCGGTGCCGTTATCATCACTGACCACCAGCTCCATATTCCGCGCCATGACGATTGTGTCGCCATGCGTGTCCTTCAGAACATTGGCGTTGCGCAGCTCGACCTTGCCGTCGTGCGATGCTTCCTGAAACGACTGCTGTCCGCCTTGCGCAATACCACCAATGTGGAAGGTGCGCATGGTCAGCTGTGTGCCCGGCTCGCCAATGGATTGCGCGGCAATAATGCCCACAGCCTCGCCAAGGTTCACTTGTGTGCCCCGGGCCAGATCGCGGCCGTAACATTGCGAGCAAACGCCCTCTTCGGCCTCGCAGGTCAAGGGTGAGCGGATCAGAAAAGACTGGACACCAGCGGCCTGGATCATGTCGGCCATGCGTTCGTCGATCAGTTCATCACTTCTGCAGATCACCTCGTCGGTGCCCGGTTTCACAACATCCTCGCCCGCCACGCGGCCAAGGATGCGTTCAGACAGCGAAGCCACGACTTCGCCGTCATTCACCGCCGCCCGAGCGGTGATCCGGCGTTCGGTGCCGCAATCAACCTCGCGCACGATACAATCCTGCGCCACGTCAACCAGACGGCGGGTCAGATAACCGGAGTTAGCGGTTTTAAGCGCGGTGTCGGCCAAACCTTTGCGGGCCCCGTGGGTGGAGTTGAAATATTCCAGCACCGACAGGCCTTCTTTAAAGTTTGAAATGATCGGCGTTTCGATGATTTCGCCATTTGGTTTGGCCATCAGTCCGCGCATGCCGCCCAGCTGTTTCATCTGCGCCGGGGAACCCCGCGCACCGGAGTGGGCCATCATGTAAACCGAGTTTGGTTCCATCTCGGCACCCTCATCGTCGCGCTTCACAGCGGACATTTCGGCGATCATCTCGTCAGCCACCAGATCGGAACATTTGGACCAGCTGTCGACAACTTTGTTATATTTCTCGCCCTGTGTAATCAGGCCGTCCATATATTGTTGCTCAAATTCCTTGGCCGCGTCGCGGGTGGAATTCACGATGGTCCATTTGCTGTCCGGGATGATCATGTCGTCTTTGCCAAAGGAAATCCCGGCCTTGAACGCTTCACGGAAACCCATCGTCATGATCTGGTCACAGAAAATAACGCTCTCTTTCTGGCCGCAATAGCGGTACACGTTGTCAATCACCTCGCCGACTTCTTTCTTGCGCAGCAGCCGGTTCACCAGATCAAACGGTGCTTTGTGATTGGCGGGCATCAGCGCGCCAAGGCGCACACGGCCCGGTGTGGTTTCAAACCGCACCTGAACCTCGTTGCCCTCTTCGTCAATCTGCGGCACGCGGCAGGTGATTTTGCTATGCAAATGCACAAGGCCCGCGTCCAGCGCGTGGTTGACCTCTTCCAAGCCACCAAACACCATGCCTTCGCCTTTTTGGCCTTCGCGCATCAGGGTGATGTAATAAAGGCCAAGGATCATGTCCTGAGATGGCACGATGATCGGCTGGCCGTTTGACGGGGACAGCACGTTGTTGGTGGACATCATCAGAACGCGGGCCTCAAGCTGTGCTTCAAGGCTAAGCGGCACATGCACCGCCATCTGGTCGCCGTCAAAGTCTGCATTAAAGGCCGAACACACCAGCGGGTGCAGCTGGATGGCCTTGCCCTCGATCAGCACAGGTTCAAAGGCCTGAATGCCAAGACGGTGCAGCGTTGGGGCGCGGTTCAGCATGACGGGGTGTTCGCGGATCACCTCATCCAGAATATCCCAGACTTCGCTGCGTTCCTTTTCAACGATCTTCTTGGCTTGTTTCACCGTGGAAGACAGGCCCTTGGCCTCCAGCCGTGAATAGATAAACGGCTTGAACAGCTCCAACGCCATTTTCTTGGGCAGGCCGCATTGATGCAGTTTCAGTTCCGGGCCGGTCACAATGACCGAGCGGCCGGAAAAATCCACGCGCTTGCCCAGCAGGTTTTGCCGGAAGCGGCCCTGTTTGCCTTTCAGCATGTCAGACAGCGATTTCAGCGGGCGTTTGTTGGACCCGGTGATCACCCGGCCACGACGGCCGTTGTCAAACAGTGCGTCCACGCTTTCCTGCAACATGCGTTTTTCGTTGCGCACAATGATGTCAGGCGCACGCAACTCGATCAGGCGTTTGAGGCGGTTGTTGCGGTTGATCACCCGGCGGTACAGGTCGTTCAGATCAGAGGTGGCGAAACGGCCACCGTCAAGGGGCACCAGCGGGCGCAGTTCCGGCGGCACCACGGGCACAACGGTCAGCACCATCCATTCCGGACGGTTGCCGGATTCAATGAAATTTTCCACCACTTTCAGGCGCTTGATGATCTTTTTGGGTTTCAGCTCGCCGGTCGCTTCGGCCAGTTCTTCGCGCAGTTGGGTGGCTTCGGCTTCAAGATCGATCTGGGACAGCATTTCGCGGATGGCTTCCGCACCAATGCCCGCGTTGAATGCGTCGGCACCGTAGGCGTCTTCGGCATCCATGAACTCTTCTTCGGTCATCAACTGGCCGTGCACCAGATCGGTCAGGCCCGGCTCGATCACCACGTATTGTTCAAAATAAAGGATGCGTTCCAGATTGCGCAGGGTCATGTCCAGCATCAGGCCGATGCGGGATGGCAGGGATTTCAGGAACCAGATGTGGGCTACGGGGGCGGCCAGTTCGATATGGCCCATGCGTTCGCGCCGCACCTTTTGCAGGGTGACCTCCACGCCGCATTTTTCGCAGGTGACACCACGGTATTTCATGCGCTTGTATTTGCCGCACAGGCATTCGTAATCTTTGATCGGGCCAAAGATACGCGCGCAGAACAGGCCGTCGCGTTCAGGTTTGAACGTGCGGTAGTTGATGGTTTCAGGCTTTTTGATCTCGCCAAATGACCACGACAAAATCCGCTCTGGCGAGGCCAGGGATATCTTGATCTCGTCAAATGTTTTTGGGGCCTGGACCGGGGCGAAGGGGTTGTTGGTGATTTCCTGGTTCATTGTGAACCTCCTTTAAACTTTTTTATGGGGGAGCGGCGGGGTGAACCCCGCCCTACCGCATTGGGTAGGGCGGGATTTATCCCGCCGTTATTCCACCTCCGCGTCCAAAAGCTCGATGTTCAAACCAAGCGAGCGTATTTCCTTGACCAGCACGTTGAAACTTTCAGGCACGCCCGCCTCAAAATTATCTTCGCCCTTCACGATGCTTTCATAGACTTTCGTCCGTCCGGCAACGTCGTCTGATTTGACCGTCAGCATTTCCTGCAAGGTGTAGGCGGCGCCGTAGGCTTCAAGCGCCCAGACCTCCATCTCGCCAAAGCGCTGACCGCCAAACTGGGCTTTGCCGCCCAGCGGCTGCTGGGTGACAAGGCTGTAAGGTCCGGTCGACCGCGCATGGATTTTATCGTCCACCAGATGATGCAGTTTCAGGATATACTTCATGCCAACCGTGACGGGGCGCGAGAACTGTTCGCCGGTGCGCCCGTCAAACAGGATCGACTGGCCCGAGGTTTCAAATCCGGCCCGTTTTAACGCATCGTCTACGTCGCCTTCCTTGGCCCCGTCAAACACCGGGGTTGCAATCGGCACACCGGTGGTCACGTTGCCTGCGGCCTCCAGAAACTCGTCCTGATCCATCTTGGTGAAGACTTCTTTGTACAGGTCCTCGCCATAGGCGATTTTCATGGCGTCCTGCACGGGGTTCATATTGCCGGAACGACGGTATTCCTGCAGCCCCTCGTCAATCGACAGGCCCAGTCCGCGCGCGGCCCAGCCCATGTGGGTTTCCAGAATTTGACCCACGTTCATACGCGACGGCACACCAAGCGGGTTGAGACAGAAATCAACCGGCGTGCCATCGGCCAGAAACGGCATGTCTTCCTGCGGCACAACGCGCGAGATAACGCCCTTGTTGCCGTGCCGACCAGCCATTTTATCACCCGGCTGCAGTTTGCGTTTCACCGCGATGAAGACTTTGACCATCTTCATCACACCCGGCATCAGATCATCACCCCGGCGCACTTTTTCGACCTTGTCGTCAAACCGGGCGTCCAGCGCGTTTTTCTGAATGTCGTATTGGGCGTTCAGGGCTTCAACGCCAACCGCGTCTTTGTCTTTGCCCAGCGCCAACTGCCACCACTGGCCACGGGACAGGCTTTCCAGCAGTTCCTCGGTGATTTCCGATTTCGGTTTCACGCCTTTGGGGCCTTTGACCGCAACCTTGCCAAGGATCATGGTTTTCAGACGCGCATAGATGTTGCGGTCCAAAATCGCCAGTTCGTCGTCGCGGTCCCGCGACAGGCGCTCGACCTCTTCGCGTTCGATCTGCAGCGCACGCTCGTCTTTTTCAACGCCGTGGCGGTTGAACACGCGCACCTCGACAACCGTGCCGTAATCCCCCGGCGGCAGGCGCAGCGAGGTATCACGCACGTCACTGGCTTTTTCACCAAAGATCGCCCGCAGCAGTTTTTCTTCCGGCGTCATCGGGCTTTCGCCTTTTGGCGTGATTTTGCCCACCAGAATTTCGCTGGGGCCGACCTCGGCACCGATATAAACGATGCCAGCCTCGTCAAGGTTGCGCAGGGCCTCTTCTCCCACATTCGGAATATCGCGGGTGATTTCCTCGGGGCCCAGTTTGGTGTCGCGTGCCGCAACTTCGAATTCTTCGATATGGACTGACGTGAACACATCGTCTTTCACGATACGTTCAGAAATCAGGATCGAGTCTTCGTAGTTGTAGCCATTCCACGGCATGAAGGCGACCAGCGTGTTTTTGCCCAGCGCCAGCTCGCCCAGATCGGTGGACGGGCCATCGGCAATAACTTCGCCAAGCGTCACCTTATCACCCACTTTCACCAGCGGGCGCTGGTTGATGCAGGTGTTCTGGTTGGAACGCTGGAATTTGCGCAGGCGATAGATGTCAACACCCGGATCACCGGGATCAAGTTTGTCGGTCACGCGCACAACGATGCGCATGGCGTCCACCTGATCGATGATGCCTCCGCGTGCCGCCACGATTGCCGCACCGGAATCTCTGGCCACAACGCCTTCGATCCCAGTGCCCACAAACGGCGCCTCGACTTTCAGCAAAGGCACGGCCTGACGCATCATGTTGGAACCCATCAGGGCACGGTTTGCGTCGTCGTTTTCCAAAAACGGAATAAGCGAGGCGGCGACTGACA
Source organism: uncultured Rhodobacterales bacterium (assembly GCA_964480735.1). Classification (GTDB taxonomy): domain Bacteria; phylum Pseudomonadota; class Alphaproteobacteria; order Rhodobacterales; family Rhodobacteraceae; genus UBA5972. The sequence goes on along the minus strand of CAYZQS010000097.1, from coordinate 2,444 downwards.
CCAGCTGTTTGGGGGAAACGTCGATGTAATCGATGTTGGACGGCGGCGTCAGCGTATATTCGCCGGAGCGCCGCGAGGACGCCAGATCGTTCATGAATTTGCCCTTGTCATCCAGCTGCGCGTTGGCCTGTGCAACCGTATGACGCATTTCCTCGGTCGCGGACATATATTCCACTTCGTCGGTCACAACGCTGTCCACCACCTTGCGGTAAGGCGTTTCGATAAAGCCATATTTGTTGACCCGCGCGAACGAGGCAAGCGAGTTGATCAGGCCGATGTTCGGCCCTTCCGGCGTTTCAATCGGGCACATGCGGCCATAGTGGGTCGGGTGTACGTCGCGCACCTCAAAACCGGCCCGTTCGCGGGTCAGACCACCGGGCCCTAGGGCTGACAGGCGGCGTTTGTGGGTGACTTCGGACAAGGGATTGGTCTGGTCCATGAATTGGGACAGCTGGCTGGAACCGAAGAATTCACGCACCGCAGCCGCCGCCGGTTTGGCGTTGATCAGGTCTTGCGGCATGATGTTGTCGATCTCAACGGACGACATGCGTTCACGTATGGCGCGCTCCATGCGCAATAGACCAACTCGGTACTGGTTCTCCATCAACTCGCCAACGCTGCGCACCCGCCGGTTGCCAAGGTGGTCAATATCATCCACGTCGCCCTTGCCGTCGCGCAGATCAACCAGCGCTTTGACAACCGCAATGATGTCTTCGCGGCGCAATGTGCGCAGGGTGTCTGGGGCATCCAGCGCCAGACGCATGTTCATTTTCACGCGGCCAACAGAGGACAGATCATAGCGCTCGCTGTCAAAAAACAGCGTGTCAAACAGGGCTGACGCGGCCTCTACCGTTGGCGGCTCTCCCGGGCGCATGACGCGGTAGATGTCCATCAGCGCGGTGTCGCGGTTCAGGTTTTTATCCACCGCCAGCGTGTTGCGGATGTAAGCGCCCACGTTGATGTTGTCGATGTCCAGCGTTGGAATGTCCGAAACACCATTGTCCAGCAGGGTTTTCAGCGTGCCGCCGGTCACCTCGTCTGTCTTGGCGTCGATCTCCCATGTCAGTTCATCACCCGCTTCAACCCAGATTTCACCGGTCTTTTCGTTGATGATGTCTTTGGACACGTACCGCCCGATGGCCTGTTCAAAAGGCACAAGGATGTTTTTCACCTTGCCGTCGTCGATCAGTTTCTTGACCGTGCGCGGTGTGACCTTTTTGCCGGCCTCGGCTATCACCACGCCGGTTTTGGCATCAACGACGTCAAACAGCGGTTTGGTGCCGCGAATGCGGTCGGCAAAAAACGGTGTGGTCCAGGCCTTCTTTTTCTTGTTCAGCTTGAAATTAACGGTGTCATAATAGGCGTCACAAATGCCTTCCTGATCCAGCCCCAGCGCATAAAGCAGGGTGGTCACCGGCAGTTTGCGGCGGCGGTCGATGCGGGCGAAAACGATGTCTTTGGCGTCAAACTCAAAATCCAGCCACGAGCCGCGGTAAGGGATGATGCGGCTGGTGAACAGCAATTTGCCCGAGGCGTGGGTTTTGCCCTTGTCGTGGTCAAAAAACACACCCGGCGAACGGTGCATCTGGCTGACGATAACCCGCTCGGTGCCGTTCACAACAAAAGTGCCGTTGGGCGTCATCAGGGGCATGTCGCCCATGAACACATCCTGTTCCTTGATGTCCTTGACCGTGCGCGCGCCGGTGTCTTCGTCCACATCAAACACGATCAGACGCAGGGTCACCTTCAGCGGTGCCGAATAGGTCATGTCGCGTTGCTGACATTCCTCTACGTCATACTTTGGCTTTTCCAGCTCGTATTTCACAAACTCCAGCGTGGCGGTTTCGTTGAAGTCCTTGATCGGGAAAACCGATTGGAAAACGCCCATGATGCCTTCGCCATCTGTTGGCGCAGGTTCTTCTCCGGAGTTCAGGAAAAGTTCGTAGCTGCTTTTTTGCACCTGAATAAGGTTGGGCATTTCCAGCACTTCGCGGATATGTCCATAAAACTTGCGGATTCTTTTGTGGCCTGAATGGGTCTGCACCATGACGTAGTGTCACCTTTCGATTGCGCGCAGAATGATCCGTCGGGCACCGGGCCATGCTGCTCACCTGGGGGGTTGTGGTTCTATTCTTGCGCTGCTTCCCAAAGCCGCGCACCCGAACCTTCAACCGCACCTTTCAAGGGGTCCTGGGCTGCAAGGCCCCTTGAAAGACAGGTTTGGCCGGACCCGCATCTGGCGGGTCCAGCCGGTTTATTGCTTGTCAGGATCATAGTGACCCCGGCCAAGATTATTTCAGTTCAACCTCAGCGCCAGCTTCTTCCAGCTTGCCTTTGATTTCTTCCGCTTCGGCTTTTGAGACGCCTTCCTTGACAGCTTTGCCGCCCGCGTCCACCAAATCCTTGGCTTCTTTGAGGCCCAGGCCGGTGATGGCGCGGACTTC
>CAYZQS010000096.1:0-10022 GCA_964480735.1 uncultured Rhodobacterales bacterium | reverse complement strand
TTGCGCGCAATTTATTCCGAAAACCGGTGCCCACTTTTCGGATTGCGCTTTAAAGGTGTTGGCAATGCGCGTTGGGTGGGAAACGCCATTGACTTCGGCAAGAATCAGATCAGGCTCAGTCTTGCCGCTGGTTACGGCCAGCGCGGCCTCCAGAAGACTGTCACCGATTGAACAGCAGGCGCAGCCATTGGTCAGGGATATCGTGTCGCAATAGGCGTTTTCGATCAGCTCTGCGTCGGTGGTGATGGACCCGAAATCATTGACGAGGACCGGCGCCTATACGCCATTGGGGTCTTGCAGGAAGGCATTTATCAAAGTGGTTTTCCCGGCCCGCAGACAAAGAAGCTTGCAACTACAGATTACAGTCAAAATTACACTTTTCCGGAATAACGCACAACAAAACGCACAATTTCTATGCTTTAGCTTTACAGTTCACTACCTAAGTCATTGAAACCACTGGCAGGGGCTAAGAGACTCGAACTCTTGACCTACGGTTTTGGAGACCGTCGCTCTACCAACTGAGCTAAACCCCTATGCTTGGCGCAGGGCTCAAATACGCGGGGGTTTGACGTTATGCAAGTGGCAATGGTCTGGCTGGCACATTAAGGCTGTAGCCATTCCAGGTGTTTCACAAAAATCCAGGGGAACTGGGACAGGTGGTTTTCGGTTTGGTTCACCTGCATTGTGAAGATATTGGCGTTGATGATCAAAAGGATGACAAACACAGGCCATGTCAGAACCTGGGTCAGCCTTTCCCTGGCGCCCGGCAGGTGGCGCACCAACAGAGCGGCAACGATAAAACCGTTGAGCACCGCCATAACGCCAAACCGCACCACATCAAAGGCGATCAGGTTCAGGCTGAACGGGGCCGTGATGGCGCCAAGGCACAGGATTTTGGTAAGGATTGAAGCCTCGCGACCAAGCAGTTTCATGTTCAGCCAGATCAGCCAGAGGCTCATCAGGATCAGCGGTGTTCCGTCAAACTTCCACCAGTTCCAATAGCGCGGCTGGCTGCGCATATCCCGCATCAGCTCAAAATTGTCCGTCAGGCTGAGGCGCACCACCTGTTTGATGCCTTCGGGCAAAGTATATTCGATCCGTTGGTTCAGCCCGGCCAAAAACGCCTGTGCCTGTGCCGCGTCGTGTTCGCCGATCACACTCAGGACCGCAACCGTCATAAAGCCAACGGCGACCGGCAGAAGGGCAGGCAGCACCGCGCCACGACCAGCGCCGCGCACAATCCACAACTCAAACCCGATCAATACGGTAAAATAGGGCAGCATGGCCTCGTGGACCAGAATGCCGATGACGCACACCGCCAATCGCAGCAACAAACCAAGGGTGCCCGCCCCGTTGGTTGACAGGGCCAGCAATACCAGCGCCAGCAGCACACCATCCAGATAACCGGTGGTGCCGATGAAACTGGCGAAAGCAAAGCTGTCAAAGACCAGGATCATCAGCAGGAACGATACCACGGTGCCGCCCAGATTTCGGATCAGGAAAATATAGAGGATTGCTGCCGCCGTCAGGGTGATCAGTGCCGCCGCCAGATAAATTTCACCAACCGAGACCGTCGGGCCAAAAATCGGGCCAAGCAATTCTCCCGCCAGCCCCCGGCGGATAAACCCCTGATCATAGTCAAACAACAACTGGCTGCCGGCAAATACCGACGGCGGCATCAGGTGATTGACGATCACAAAAATAAATGAAATCGCGGCCGCCAGCCGCAGCAATTGTACCGTTCGTGCGTCGCTCATGCCTGCCTGCGTTTTTTGCGCAAACCTACATCAGGGCGGGGCTTATTGGCAAACTTTTTCCGGCTGCTAGGCGGGGGCCTATTTTACCAGTTCATGTTTGATCAAAAAGGACACCGAGGCAGAGATGGCGTCTTCCACCGAAATGAAATCTATGCCAAGCGAATTTCGCGCCGCTGAATTGTCAATTGGCAGTTCTTCGCCAAGCGAGGGAATAACGCCGCGCAGACCACTGTCAAATAACCCAAATATTCGCACAAGCCAGTTGGGCGCAATCCGCGTGACGACTTTTCGGTCCGGAAACCTGGCGGCGATTATCCTGGCAACGTCCACGAACCAAAGCGAGCCGGAAGAGCCGATAAAGCGTTTGCCGGCACTGCCCGGTTTTTCCAGCGCTTTGACGTGCATGGCCGCAATATCGCGCACGTCAACCACGCCCAGGGCCAAATTTGGCATCGCCGGGTCGCCCCGGTTCAGGATGCGCTGAATAAGTTGCAGCGACGAGCCTATGTTTGTGTCCAGCGCCGGACCGACCACCAGTGTGGGGTTCACGGTTGTCAGTTTCAGATCGGGGTTTTCTTTGGCGAAGTCCCACGCCGCGCGTTCGGCCATTGCTTTGGATTTGACATAGGCCGTCGATTTCCTGCTGTTCAGGTCTGTCCAGTCGTTTTCATCATAGGCCACGCCGTTGTCGGGGCCAGTGTCCTTGTAAGCAACCGCCGCCAGCGAGGACGTTAGAATGACGCGATCTATGCCGGCAGATTTTGCCGCTTTCAAAGCGCGAAGCGTGCCGTCCACCGCGGGGCGGATCAGATCGTCCTCTTCCTTTGGTTCAGTCAGGGGAAACGGCGATGCGGTGTGCAACAGGGCGTCACAGCCGTTCAGGGCCTTGTCCCAGCCCGCGTCTGAATTCAGGTCCAAAACGGCAAAGGTCAGGCGATCTTCCAGCTTGTCGTGCTTGGTCAGATGTGGCGCAACCGCCGCTGTAACCTCTTTGGCTTTGGCGTCATTGCGCACCGAGCCGCGTACAGAATATCCCTTTTCCAAAAGTTGTAGTACGATGTGCTTGGCAATAAATCCCGACGCACCTGTTACAAATACAGTTTTCTTTTTCGCAGCCATATTTTCCCCCTGCCCTGACGTTACACTTCAACAATAAGGCCAGCGGGATCAGTTTCAAGGCACACCGCACCGATTACGCCCGGGCAATTGGCGAATGGCAGGGCTAAGATTCTGCCGGTTCAAACAGGTGTTTGTTTTCGACCATCCATTTATGCACGGCCTGAACAGCGTCTTTGGTTATTTGCTCCAGCTGTTCCTCTTTGGTCTGTGTCAGACCAGAGCCCAAAAACAAACTTTCAGAGGTCGGAGCTTCGATCACGACGATCCGTACCGGCTTTTCCATCAATTTTTTCTGCGCGCTGTCATCCCAAACCGTCAGCCCCAGAAACAAAGTGGTTTTCTGTGAGGCAACAAGCGGAATGCCCGGCAGCGCCAGAACATAGGCGTCAAACGTGACTGAAATATTATAAAATTTATCACCCTCAAACTGGCGGTAAAAACTTTCCAGTTTGGGCAAAAGCGCGCCGACAAGCTCTGCTTGCGTGGCATCCCGCGACAGCGGGCCCTTGGTCACCTGATTGGCCACCACAACCACGTGGCCCAGTTTGAAATCGCCAAGCGGATCAGGTTTTTTGGTAACGGTATCCGGCGTTGTGCAGGCCGTCAGAAACAGGGCGATACCCAAGACAATCAGGCGCAAAGGCCCGGAAATCAGCGATGTCATCAGTGACCACTCCACATTATTCTTTGCCCCGGACACCTCCATAAACCAAGGCTCTGTTCCTTGCAATTGCCCTTGGGCTCGCGCTTTAATATATTTAGGTCCGGAGCGTCCAATATGTTACAAAAATCAGGCAAGGAAACACCGGTAAAAGTTTCACTGGTGAACAAGCCGATTGGCCTGTTTCAGCTTTTGCGCATGGCCCGGCGCAACGTGCTGGAAGTCATTCCGCAAGAGGCGACGCGCAGGCCGATACTGTCAGGCTGGACCGGCATGCGCTGGCATTTGGTGATGGATCCAACCGCTCTGCGCCACATTTTGAAAGACAATGTGGAGAATTATCCCAAAACACCGGCCACCAAGAACATATTGGATTCGGCCATCGGGAAAGGTCTGTTTCTGGCCGAAGGCAACCATTGGCGATGGCAGCGGCGGACGATGGCGCCGGTGTTCTCGGTGCGTAATATCAAGAATCTCGCGCCGGTAATGAGTGCTGCGGCCCAGGCCTCGGTCAAGCGGTTTGAGAAGGCACCAGACGGGCGTGTTGATGTTTTTCACGAGATGATCACCGCAACATTTGAAGTGATCGCTGACGTTTGCTTTTCCGGCGAAAGCGGTATCAACCGGGACGCCGTGCACCGGGCAATAGACGCGTATCTCAGTCAAACCGCAAAATTGTCCGTATTGGATGTGATCGGAGCGCCAAACTGGGTGCCACGCCCGGGACGCATATTCCAGTCGGACGCTCTGTCCGCCCTAAAGCGGATTGCGGACCGGGCGATTGCAACCCGCCAACAGGACGGCGCTGCTGGCACGCCGGATCTGTTGGACCTGTTGCTTGCGGGCGAAGACCCCGAAACCAAACGTAAAATGAATACAATTGAGTTGCGGGACAACCTGCTGACATTTGTTATTGCGGGGCATGAAACCACGGCGCTGGCGCTGTGCTGGTCTTTGTATCTTTTGGCGTTTGACACGGCGGCCCAAGACAGGCTGCGACACGAGGCGGATCGAATATTGCAAGGCCGGATCGCCACAGCGGACGATGTGGAACATCTGGTTTTCACGCGGCAGGTGGTAGAGGAATCCCTGCGATTATACCCACCGGCGGCGTTTTTGTCGCGACGGGCGTTAAAGCCGGACCAGCTGTGCGGTCGGGATATTCGGGCCGGTGACATTGCTGTGATGCCGCTTTACGCGTTGCACAGAAATCACCTGTTGTGGGACCGGCCGGATCATTTTGACCCGGACCGATTTGCCCCGGGGCACAAGATTGACCGCTACGCCTATCTGCCGTTTGTCGATGGGCCGCGTGTTTGCATCGGCGCGCAGTTTGCCATGACAGAAGCGGTGATTGTGCTGGCGACATTGGTATCGCGGTTCCGTTATTCACTGGTTGAAGGGCGGGTGCCAAAACCCACGCTGTTGCTAACCCTGCGACCGGAAGGCGGAATTTGGTTGAATGTGGAAGCGGTGAAATAGGTCGTTTCATTGCCGGCGGCAAAGCGTCATTCAACGAATTTTGAATTTGGGCGACTAGCAGTGCAATGCGGGATGACGACCGTCAGCACCAGCAATGGCAACACACCAGTTTCACCGGCACATCACACGCAGGCTGGCCCATTCGCCGCGGGTCAGGACCGGGCGAAAGTTCTTGCGGCCCACAACGTCAGCGGCAATAGCCGCGTCAACCCTGCCCTGCAAATCGGGGTGGCTGCCCAGATGGGAAAACAGGCTTGGTTCGTTGCCGTATTCGTTGATGATCCGCAAAAAGAAATCGCCCATGCGGGACGACGGTAATCCGGCCTCTGCCAGACGCTGGTGTGCGTAAACATCCGACGCGGCTTCGGCGTCCTGGGAATATGACGCCTGTATCAGGCGTTCGGTCAGAAACAGGACTGCCGCGCCGCCGGCGAAATCGCCAAGCAACAAGCCAAGCACGCCGATGGACCCGGCAGAGCGCAGCGCCAGACGGGTGGGGTCGCGGTGCACCACATGGCCCATTTCATGGCCCAGAATGCCCGCCACCTCTTCCGGGCTTTCGGCGTCTTCCAGCAGACCGCGAAACAGTACGATAATGCCGCCGGGCAGGGCAAAAGCGTTGATCATCTCGTGGTCCAGCACATAAATTTGCAGGTCATAGGGAATGTCGGCACCGTCGTTGATCCGGGTCCGCATTTTTTCCAGCGCCCGATCACCGCTGGGGCTTTGGCAGATTTTCAGGCCCAGTTCGCTGTTGTTTGCCAAGGCATTGCGGATTTGGTTGAACGTGGAATTGCCCAGCGCCTGCTCGCCCTTTGGCGGCAAAAACGTGGCCAGTTGATCGGCCATGACCGGGATCAGTACGAACACCAGCAACGCCACTGATGAAACCGCGCCCACCGACAAAATTCCCAATCGTCGCCACAGATTGGGGGTTTTGTTGACCCGTTTGATGTGCGGACACAATTGTTTCAGTCGCTCGGCCAGAGGGATGTCGCGGATGATCAGGCGGGCGGTTTCAAGGTCTCCGGCCCGACCCAGCACAATTGCGGTATTGTCGGCCTGATCCGGCAGGGCACGCAGGCTTTCGATTTCCCAGCGCAGGGTGGTTTCACCGTCCGGCAGTTCGATTGTCAGAACGCCGTGCCTGTCAGCGAACGTCAGGTTAACCTTAACCCGCAAGACCCGCGCGGTGTGCCCGTCAACGAAATCCGCAAATATCGTGTCCTGTGGCTGGTCGCTCATATCGCAGCCCCGATATCCAGCGCGTCGGCAAACCCTTCCGCCTCTGCCATTTCATCACGCGCGCGTTGCCGGACCTCTGACAGCCGGTGAAAATTGTGGATTTTTATGGTCTGGGCATAGTGGCGCATCAGCGGCATGGTCACAAAAATCTGCATGAATGCGCCCCAGAAGATGAAAATGGAAAAATAAGCCACTGCAAAAATCATCAGCAATGGGATTTCCTGCATGACATTCCCGTTTTCCAGGCCATCGAAAAAGTCCGGACTTAAAATTCCGGCAATTGCTGCAAATAAAATGAAGGCACCCAGTGCCAACAATCCCACACATAATTGTGCCAGCAGACCACCACCTACATAAATGCCCAGAACTCTGCCGGTGCGGGGACTGGCATCAAAGGTTATGCCCTCGCCAAGGCGTTTTCCACTTGCAAGAACGCGGTAGGACTTGATGCTGAGGTGCAGATAACCAACCCCCAGCCAGATCACGCCGGGGATCAGACCCAATAACATCAGTTCCTCAAAATATCCGGCAAATCCGGACACAATTGTTATTACCAACCCGATATAGTAATGCCGCGCGGGCCGGACCAAATCCTGCCAGCGGCCCTCTTGCACAAACCGCGCCCGGCCAAACCACGTGCGGTCAATGCGGAATTTTTCCAGCCAGAATATCTGTCTGGGCAACATGAATCCAAGGGTGACAATCGTCAGCAGCCAATGCAGCATCGCCCGCCAGGCATAGCCCCACGCGGCGGGATCGATGCCAAAACGCACCCCGCGCCAGCGTGTGCGGGCCAGAATATTGCGCCGCGCCCGGTATTGGGCGTAGAAATAGATCGGGATGACGCCGATGAACGACATGAAATAGGCGGCAAAACTGTCGTTCAGCAGGGCAAAGCTGAAAAACATCAGCAGCAGGTTGAACAAGCCGATGTAAAACGCCAGGAACACCACCGCGATCAGAAATCCCATCAGCTTTTCAACGCCGGTGCCGGTATATTCCAGCGGCACTCCGCCGGGGCGGATAGAGGACCAGTAAAACCGGCGCAGGCGGGTTTTCATCCAGAAACGGTAAAACCCAAGCGTCAGCACTGTCAGCACGCTGGTTTTCAGTGCCAGCCAGAACAGGCGTTTGTTGGTTCCGGCATAGTTGGTTTCAAGCGATTGCAAGGACATGTGAACAGCGGTTTTCCAGAACTAGAACTGTATCGGTGATCAGCATAGCCGTGAACAAGCAGCGGCAACAGCTTTTAGTGGTGCCTGGGGAACCTATGCGTAAAATCGTTTTTGAAACCAACGAAAGACAGCATGTCGGCGTTGTAACAATCGCTTTGTCGTAGGTTGCTGAAAAGGCATCGCGGCGTGTGCCCGTACATTCCTGACCTTGCCGTGGAATGGTTAACATCGACCGGATACTGGCCGACTACCCCTTCACAAAAGCCGCGGTGCACTTTGATAAACAACACTTTTTCTGCAGGTTCGTTAAACCATTAAACCGGTTTTATGGTTTAACATCGCACCCTAAATTGCCATTTATTCAGCGTGATTTATCAGTAGCGGTGGGCTTTCAAGCTGCCCGCTATGTAAACTGATTGTTTCGCGGGAATCCCCGTGGTGCCATGCGCCCCGCACTGGCGCGTTTGCCCTGCCAGTCGGTCAAATCGGTTTCGGTGCGCGTGCGCCCGCCACCGTCCTGCCAGCTTAGGCCGTCGGCCAGCGAAATCGTGGTGACATCGGACAAGCCCCCGTCTTTGTATTTTTGCAACCGCACGCCCTTGCCGCGGCCCATTTCCGGCAATTCATCCAGCCCAAACACCAGCATCTTGCGGTTCTCACCAACACAGGCCACGCTGTCGCCGGTCACGGCTTTGCAGGTCAGTGCCCGCACCTCGCCTTTTACATTCAGCACCTGACGTCCGCTGCGGGTCTGGGCGATCACGTCATCCTCTGGCACCACAAATCCATCTCCTTTGGTGGACGCCACCAGCAGTTTTCGCCCGGGAACGTGCAAAAACAGATCAACAATCGCGGCCTCGTTGGGCAGGTCCACCATCAGGCGCACCGGCTCTCCCATTCCGCGCCCGCCGGGCAACGTGGCGGCGGACAGGGTGTAAAACCGCCCGTTGCTGCCAAACAACACCAGCTTGTCAGTGGTCTGGGAATGAAAGATTATCCGGGCTTCATCGCCGTCCTTGAATTTCAGACTGGTTGCCAAATCCACATGGCCTTTCAACGCCCGGATCCAGCCCATTGCAGAGCAAACCACCGTGATCGGCTCTTTTTCAATCATTGCCTCAAGGGGCACCTCCTCAAATTCAGGGGCCTCTGCAAGATCGGTGCGCCGCGACCCGCCTGCGGCCGTCTTGCCAAATTTTTTGCGGGTGTCGCGCAGTTGTGCGCTGAGATTGGACCACTGCAAATCGTCCGAGGCCAGCAAATCCTCAAGATCGGCCCTTTCGATCAGCAGTTCATCGTGTTCCTTGCGCAGCGCCAGCTCTTCCAGCCGGCGCAGGGACCTCAGGCGCATGTTGAGCACCGCCTCGGCCTGCACGTCCGACAGCTCAAATTCCGCAATCATGATCGGCTTTGGCTCATCTTCGGTTCGAATAATCTCGATCACCCGGTCAAGGTTCAGGAAAGCGACGATGTAACCTTCCAGAACCTCCAGCCGGTGATCGATCTTGTCCAGCCGGAATTTGGACCGGCGCAGCAATACTTCGCGCCGGTGGTCCAAAAAAGCCCGCAGCACTTCTTTAAGCGAGCAGACCTTGGGCGTCAGCCCGTCAATCAGCACGTTCATGTTCATGGAGAACCGCACTTCAAGATCGGATGCGCGAAACAGGGTTTCCATCAGCACACCCGCGTCAACCGTTTTGGCCCGCGGCTCCAGTACGATGCGCACGTCTTCGGCGCTTTCGTCGCGGATGTCGGCAAGGATCGGGATGCGCTTGGCCTGAATAACATCCGCAATTTTCTCGATCAGTTTGGATTTTTGTACCTGATACGGAATTTCGCTGACCACGATCTGCCACTGACCCCGGCCCAAATCCTCTTTGTGCCAGCGTGCCCGCAGGCGGATTGCGCCGCGTCCCGTCCGGTAGGCGTCAAGAATATTGACACGCGGTTCCACGATGATCCCGCCGGTTGGAAAGTCAGGCCCCGGCACATATTCCAGCAGGGTTTCGACCCGGGCGTTGGGCGCTTTGATCAGGTGCAGCGCAGCGTCACACAGCTCGCCAATGTTATGCGGCGGGATGTTGGTGGCCATGCCCACGGCAATGCCGGAACTGCCATTGGCAAGTAGGTTTGGAAAAGCTGCAGGCAGAACAACCGGTTCGGTCAGCGAGCCGTCGTAATTATCGCGGAAATCCACCGCGTTTTCGCCCAGCCCCTCCATCAGGGCCTCGGCTGCTTCGGTCATCCGGGCCTCTGTATACCGGGCGGCCGCCGGGTTATCCCCGTCAATATTGCCAAAATTCCCCTGCCCGTCCACCAGTGGATAGCGCACGTTGAAATCCTGCGCCAGCCGCGCCAGCGCGTCATAAATCGCCTGATCCCCGTGCGGATGATAGTTGCCCATCACGTCGCCTGAAATCTTGGCGGATTTGCGAAATCCCCCGGCGCTGGCCAGTTTCAGCTCGCGCATCGCATACAGAATGCGCCTGTGAACCGGTTTAAGGCCGTCTCGCGCGTCCGGCAGGGCACGGTGCATGATCGTGGACAGGGCATAGGTCAGATAGCGCTCGCCGATGGCGCGGC
>CAYZQS010000095.1:0-10196 GCA_964480735.1 uncultured Rhodobacterales bacterium | reverse complement strand
GCCAGTTTGGCTGCCGATATCGCCTGCGCCTTTTCCATAAACCGGTTCCAGCGGTCTTGTTTTACCGCGTCCGCCACGTGATCCGGCAAACTGTTGGCCCGCGCTCCGGCCACGTTTTCGTATTGAAAACAACCCACACGGTCCAGCTGCGCGGCGTCCAGCCAGTCCAGCAGATGTTCAAACTCGGCCTCGGTCTCGCCCGGAAACCCGACAATAAACGTGCTGCGCAGGGCGATGTCGGGGCATAGCTGCCGCCATTTGCCGATCTCGGTCAGCGTCCGCGCTGACGCGGCGGGCCGCGCCATGCGGCGCAGCACGTCAGGATGCGAATGCTGGAACGGCACGTCCAAATAGGGCAGAACGCCGGACGCGGGATCGGCCATCAGGGGGATCAGGTCGCACACGAACGGGTAGGGATAAACGTAATGCAGGCGCACCCAGGCACCAAGGGTGCCCAGATCGCGGGCCAGATCAACGATATGGGCGCGGTGGCCGCTGGTGGTTTCGTGGCGCAGGTCAAGGCCGTAGGCGCTGGTGTCCTGGCTGATCACCAGCAGTTCCTTCACCCCCGCCGCCACCAGCTTTTCCGCCTCGCGCAGCACCCCGTGGGCCGGGCGGGACCTAAGGCGGCCGCGCATGTCCGGTATAATGCAGAATTTGCATTTATGGTTACAGCCCTCGCTGATTTTCAGATAGCTGTAGTGGCGCGGCGTCAGGGTGACGTTCGCGGCGGACAGAAGATCGACAAATGGGTCGGGGTCGGGCGGCACGACAGTGTGAACCGCATCCAGCACAGCCTCATACTGGTGCGGGCCGGTCACCGCCAGAACGCTTGGATGGGTGCCTCGGATATAATCCTCCTCCGCGCCCAGACAGCCGGTGACAATTACCCGGCCGTTTTCCTGCAAAGCCTCGGCAATCGCCGCAAGGCTTTCGGCCTTGGCACTGTCCAGAAACCCGCAGGTGTTGACGATCACCGCACCCGCACCGGCGTAATCCGGGCTGATGGCATAGCCTTCAGCCCGCAGCCGCGTAAGAATACGCTCGCTGTCCACCAGTGCTTTTGGGCAACCAAGGGACACCATGCCAATTTTCGGTTGGCCGGGGCGGGGTGCGTCAGCGATGCGGGCCCTGGGGGCCAGATCAGGGCGCAGATTTGGCGGGTTCGTGGTCATGATCGCGGGTATAAGTCAGGTTCGTGGCGGCGTGAACCCCGCGTTACAAACGGGTTTTAGGTGTTCTTGGCCGCACCCACCGCCCGATGCGCCCGTCAATCGCCGCCAGCCCGCCGCCGATCAGCGCCATACCGACCAGATGTTGCGGCAGCAGGACTTCGCCCAGAAACAACACACCCAGCAGAATGGCGCTGACCGGGATCAAAAATGTGACCAGCAACAGGTTGGTGGCCCCTGCTGTGGCCAGAATGCGGAAGTAGAGGAAATAGGCAAACGCCGTGGAAATACTGGCGATGCCAAGCAATGACAGAAGCACCGGCACGCCGGGCATGGGCAGTTGCCACGGTTGTTCAAGCACCAGCATCACCGGCAGCAACAGCGCCGAAGACGCGGTCACCTGTCCGGCGGCGGTGGCCAGCGGCGGCACACCCATTTCCGCAAAACGGCGGCCATAGATGCCTGCAAACGCATAGGCCAGCGCGCCGCCCAGCACCGCCAATATTGCCAGCGACCTGGCATCGGATGCCGTCAGACCGTCCAGCCCGATCAGGGCAACGACGCCAAAAAACCCGAGCATCGCGCCGATGATCCGGCCCTTGGTCAGACGCTCGTCCGCTGTGACCACATGGGCCACAAGCACGGTAAAAAGTGGTGTCGTGGCGTTCAATATGGCGGCAAGGCCGGACGCAATATGGATTTGGCCCCAGACGATTAGGGTGAAGGGAACGGCATTGTTGATCAGACCCATCACAAGAAACGCCCGCCAAACGACCAATCCCCTGGGCATCGCAATCCCCAAAACCGGCAAGAGGGCCAGCAGGATGAGGGCTGCCAAAAACACCCGCGCGAACACCACCGTGAAAGGCGGCAGAACGGCCACTGCCACCGCGTTGAAAAAGAACGACCCGCCCCAGGCAAGTGACAACAGGATCAGCAGCGCCCACTCGGCCGGTTTCATGGTTGTGTTTATTTTTGCGGCCATCTGACGTCCAGTTCGGGTTGGTGACAACCTGACCGAAATTGCCCGGTCACAAAACCCGTTTCTTGCGCTTTGGTGCCACGCGCCGCCTTTTTTCATTGTTCCATAAATACTCTCTTTTCGCCGCGCGCAGCGTCGGCGCCGCCCGGCCCAACACTTTGTGATCGAAGATCACCAAAGTGGCGGGAGAACCGTCTGCCGGTTTAAGCTGTCAACAAAAGTAGAACTCCCGCCAAAAATCCGACCTTCGGTCGATTTTTGTTGGGTCAGGCGACGCCGACGCTGCGCGCGGCGGTAATGAGTATTTTTACAAAGATGAAAAGGCGCAGTGATGATTTAACGCGACTTAGTCATCTTTGCGGGGCATGAAGTGGCCGGTTCAGTGTTTGAAAGGCGACCACGGCGGTGCGGTTGTCAGAGTTGGGTTGCAAATACCCCCGGCAGGGACACCTCCAGCAGTTCAAGGTCATCTGAACAGTCCGAATACCTGGTCACCATGCCCGGCGGGATCACGAAGGCGTCGCCGGGGTGCAGGGTGCAGGGGTCCTGACCATCCGCTGACAGGATCATCATGCCTGCCATCACGAAAGTGAAGTGGATGTCGGCGTTATGGCTGGCAGCAGAGGGTTTGCCACCGTCAAAACGCGCAACACTCACGCCAGCCGCGCGGTTTGTGCCTTCGGCAATTCCGGTATCCCGGTGGGTGAAACCAGGAATGCGGAATGGGCACCAAGTGGCCCTGTCCTTGACATGATGGACGAATTTTTGACCCTGCCATGTGCGGTTGGGATCAAGGGTGCCGTTTGGCAGGGTCATGGCGTGGTCTATTGTGGTGACGTGTTCGGCTGGCACGCCAATTTCGATCACTTCGATGTCGGGCGAAGCAAACATCACCCGGTGGCGGATTTCGGGGGGTTGGGTTACGCAGTCCCCGGCGTTCAGTCGGATGGTGTCGCCCTGATCCTCATACAGCACGTCAACCCAGCCCTTATAGCAAAATATCAACTGAAAGCCGACGGTGTGGTAATGCACCATATCCGGCACCGGCCCGCCGTCCGGAATGCGGATATGGCTGGCGATGATCGAGCCGCCAAGGCGGGTGGGGATCAGATCGCGGTATTGCATTCCCGCACGGCCAATCACCCAGGGTGCGTTGTCGGCCAGACGGCGCACAACAAAAGCATGATCGGTGATTGGCAGGTCCACAACCGGCAGGCGCTCGGTGATTTCAACGCGGGTGCCATTGGGGGCGGTCAGGGTGCGCTTGCCACCCGCAAACCCGTCCGGATCATCGGTTAAGATGCGAATGGTGCCCGGCGGTTCGGGCGCGCCTTTTTCGATGCGGATGCGCAGTCCGTAACCTGACAGCACGGCAACAGTGGGATAATCCGCCGGAAAAATCGTATCCATACGCAGGCCCAAGATGTCCGTGTAAAATGGCAAATCATCGCGCAACTCCTGCGTGGGCAGGCGCATTTCGGCCTGGATTATTGGCTCACTCATCGGAGTTTTCCTTTTGCAGGGCGTGCAGGTCAGCGGAGGTGACGACCAGAATTTCGCACAAACCACGGTCGGCGTTCACATAGGCGTGGGGCTGGCTGCCGTCAAAATAAATGCAGTCCCCTGCTGCCAGTTGCAAAGGTTCATACGCGGTGGTGTGAAGCAGCAAATAGCCGGTCAGAACATACAGGAACTCTTCGCCGGGATGAGGTGTCAAACCGCCTGCGTCTTCCACCGTCTGGGCGGAAATCTGGTCGATAAACGGGTGCATGGCTTTGCGCGACAGATCAGTGCACAGAACTTTGGCCACCATGAATTCAGAGGCAAATGGTACGCCTTTTCCGGCCCGGGTGACGGCCCGCGAGCCCGCGTTGACCGGCAGCGCCGAGCCGGTAAAAAAGTCGGCAATATCGACCTTCAGGGCCTGCGCCAGCCGGTACAGATGCGGGGCGGAAACTTCTGACTTGCCGCTTTCAATGCGTGACAACGTGGCCTCGGAAACGCCGGTGTCGCTGGCCAGCGCCGCCAGCGTCTGTCCGGTTGTAAGACGCAAGCGTTTGATATAGTTGCCGATTTCGTTCGAATTTCGGGCGTTAGCGGGCAAGTTTCGCATCCTTTTGAAAGATTTTTCAACTATAGCGGAATTATTGCAAAATTGCAAGAATACTTGATTATTGCAACCCAAGGTCGGCACAGAATTTCGCTTTTGCTTGCATCGTCAGATGGCCTGCGGCAAAACCCTATCGCAGAAACCGGGGGATTTTTGGAATGTCATTGTCCATATCAGAACAGGTGCGCTGGTGGGGGATCGGCCTTGTGGTGCTGGCCTTTATCATGTGGGCGCTGGGCGGTGTTTTGCTGCCGTTTATTGTCGGAGCGGCGATAGCGTATTTTCTGGATCCGGTTGCGGACCGGTTGGAAAAACTGGGGTGTTCGCGGGCGATGGCGACGGCAATTATTACGTTCTGCGCCATTTTCACGTTCTTTGTCATAGCCATATTGTTGATCCCGGTCATTGTCGAGCAACTGGCTGCGCTGATCGAGGCCGCCCCGACATTTTCGGATCAGATTCAGGTGTTTCTGGCAGAGCGGGTTCCGGCATTGATGGAGGCGGATTCAGCGATCCGCAGAACGCTGGACGGCATAGGGCAGTCGCTTGCCAGCCGGGGTGGTGAATTGCTGAACAAGGTCATCACCTCAGCCTTCAGCCTGATTGACGCGCTGATTTTCGTGGTGGTTGTGCCGGTGGTGGCATTTTATCTGCTGCTGGACTGGGACCGGATGATTGCGGTGATCGACGGCTGGTTGCCACGGGATCACGTGGACACACTGCGCAAGCTGGCGCTGGAGGTGGACGCGGTACTGGCCGGATTTGTGCGCGGGCAACTGACCGTCAGCGCCATTCAGGGCACGTTTTATGCAATTTCGCTGATGCTGGTGGGGCTGCAGTTTGGTCTTGTGGTTGGTTTGATTGCCGGGTTGGTATCCTTCATTCCCTATCTGGGCGCGGTGATCGGCGGGGTTTTGGCCATTGGACTGGCGTTGTTTCAGTTTTGGGATACGCCCGTTTGGATCGCCGCTGTTGCCGGGATATTTGTGATTGGACAGGTGGTTGAGGGTAATTTCCTGACGCCAAAACTGGTGGGTGGCTCGGTTGGGTTGCACCCGGTTTGGCTGTTGTTTTCGCTGTCGGCCTTTGGCGTGTTGTTCGGATTTGTCGGGCTGCTGGTGGCGGTGCCGGTGGCCGCCTCGATCGGCGTATTCTCGCGCTTTGGCATCAAGCAGTATATGACGGGACGGCTGTATCTTGGCGTAGAACAACAAAGCGAAGACTAGGGTTTGGCGCAGCAACTGACGTTTGATTTGCCGGTGCGCACAGCACTGGGCCGCGGGGATTTCTTTGTGTCCCCATCCAATGCGGTTGCTGTTGCCGCGCTGGCCGATTGGGCCGCGTGGCCGCGACGCAATGTTCTGCTGGTTGGCCCTGCGGGTTCCGGCAAGACCCATCTGGCCCATGTTTGGGCGCATGAGGCGGGCGCGAAGGTTATGTCTTGTTCAGAATTAACCGCGCGCGCACCGGTTGAATTGGCTGAGGAACGATTATTAGTGGTTGAGGATGCGCATTGTTTGGCGGCTGAACCTGCGGGCGAAGCGGCGTTGTTTCACCTGCACAATCTGTTGCAGGACAACGGTGGGTATCTGTTGATGACCGCCAACCAACCGCCGAAATTCTGGCAGCTGCAGTTGCCGGATTTGTTAAGCCGGATGCAAGCTTTGCCGGTTGTCACGCTGGAACCACCTGACGACAGTTTATTGGCCGCCTTGTTGGTTAAGCTTTTTGCGGACCGGCAGCTTGATGTGACGCCAAATTTAATCCCCTATGTTGTCAGCCGGATGGAGCGTTCCTATCTTGGCGCGCTGGCATTGGTGCAGGCGCTGGATCAGCGTGGCCTGCAGGAAAAGCGTGCAATATCAAGGGTTATGGCCGCCGAGGTTCTGGACAAACTGGCGCAAGCCAAGGCATAAGCGGATTCTGATGACCAATGCCGATTTCCTGAACGCGCCGTTTGAACAACCGGTGACGTTGCCCAAAGTTGATCTTGCCGGGCCCGCCCGCTTTATGAACCGCGAGCTGTCGTGGCTGGCGTTTAACCGCCGGGTGGTGAATGAGGCGGCAAATACCGCCGTTCCTCTGCTTGAGCGGGTGCGATTTCTTGCGATTTCGGCAACCAATCTGGACGAATTTTATACGGTGCGTGTGGCGGGTTTGCGCGAACTGCGGCGTGGCGGTGCCAGCAGGCTTTCCATCGACGGGCTGAGTGCTGCCGAACAGTTACTGTTGATCGACGCGGAAGCACGCGATTTGATGTTGCGCCAGCAGTCCTGCTGGGCGGACTTGCGGGTGGAAATGGAAAACGCCGGTATCGTTTTGTTAAACCGCGAAGATTTGAGCGACGGTGATAAATCAGCTTTGGAAGATGTTTTCATCAACGATGTTTTCCCGGTTCTCAGCCCGCTGGCGATTGATCCGGCGCATCCCTTCCCGTTTATTCCAAACGAGGGTCTTTCGCTGGCGCTGGAAATGCAACGGGGCAGTGACAAACGAAAACTGCTGTCGCTGCTGCCAATTCCGCATCAGATTGATCGTTTTGTGGTGCTGCCCGGTGCGACCAAAAGCCAGCGGCGGTACCTGCCGCTGGAAGAGCTGCTGCTGGATAAAATCGGATTGCTGTTTCCCGGGTATTCGTTGCGGGGCAGTTGTATTTTCAGAGTATTGCGCGACAGCGATCTGGAGGTGGAAGACGAGGCCGAGGATCTGGTCTTGGAATTTGAAACCGCATTAAAACGCCGCCGCCGGGGTGAAGTGATCCGCCTGAGCCTGTCAGAAAACGCGCCGTCCAACCTGCGAAAACTGGTGACCACGGCGTTGCATATGGCCCCGGACGAGGTGATCGAAATAGGCGGGCTTGTGGGGATTTCCGACGTGCAGGAGCTTGTTCCTGACACCAGCCGGGATTTGCTGTGGCCGAAATTTACACCCCGCGTGCCCGAGCGGGTGCTGGACCACGAGGGCGATATATTTGCCGCCATCCGTCAGAAAGACATGTTGCTGCATCACCCTTATGAAACATTTGATATGGTGATCCGCTATCTTAACCAGGCGGCGATTGATCCCAATGTTCTGGCCATAAAACAAACCCTTTACCGTACCTCCAACGAAAGCCCGATTGTCGAGGCCCTGTGTCAGGCCGCCGAGGCCGGCAAATCGGTAACCGCGCTGGTGGAACTGAAAGCCCGGTTTGACGAGGCCGCCAACATCCGCCAGTCCCGCCGTCTGGAACGGGCCGGGGCCCATGTGGTTTACGGATTTCTGGATTGGAAAACCCACGCCAAGATTTCCACCGTGGTGCGGCGGGAAAAGGGCAAGCTGGTGACCTACACCCATTTTGGCACCGGCAATTATCACCCGATCACCGCGCGGATTTATACCGATCTGTCGTTGTTTACCTGCGACGGAGCGCTGGGACGGGATGCGACCAAAGTTTTCAACTATGTTTCCGGCTACGCTAAACCGGACGCGTTGGAAAACCTGTCCATATCGCCGGGCGGTATAAAGCAGACATTGCTGGATTCCATCGAACGCGAGGCAGAATATGCGAGCGCAGGCAAGCCTGCGGAAATTTGGGCCAAGATGAATGCGCTGATTGAGGCAGATGTGATAGAGGCTTTGTATAAGGCTTCGGATGCAGGGGTAAAGATCAGCCTTGTGGTGCGGGGCATTTGCGGATTGCGACCCGGCATCAAAGGGCTGTCGGACAACATCAGAGTCAAATCGGTTGTGGGGCGGTTTTTAGAGCATTCCCGCATCGTCTGTTTTGGCAACGGGCATGGATTGCCGTCAAAAAAGGCGCGGGTCTATATGTCGTCTGCTGACTGGATGAGCCGCAATCTGAACCGGCGGGTGGAAACATTGGTGGAGATCAAGAACAAAACCGTCCACGCGCAGGTGATGAGCCAGATCATGGCGGCCAATCTGGCGGATCAGGCCCAAAGCTGGGTGTTGCAACCGGGCGGGGATTATCTGCGCCATTCCGGCCGGGACGGCGAAGCGATGTTCGCCTGTCACCGGTTTTTCATGCAAAACCCGTCGCTGTCCGGGCGTGGTTCGGTTGGGGCAAAAGACGTGCCCGATCTGACCCACGCAGAGGATTAGGCGGCGTTGACCAGGCAACATAAATCCAAAGGTACAGCTGCGGTACGGTTGTCGCGGTTTCATTATTCGCGCAAACGCGCGCTGGATCGTGTGGGCGTTGTTGACGTTGGTTCAAACTCGGTTCGACTGGTGATTTTTGACGGCGCGGCACGTTCTCCGGCTTATTTTTTCAACGAAAAAATTATGTGCGGTCTTGGGGCCGGGTTGCCGCAAACCGGCAAGCTTAATCCAGAGGGTCGCGTGCGTGCGCTGGCGGCGTTAAAGCGATTTGTGCTGCTGGGTCAGGGTATGGAGGTTGGCCCTTTGACAGGCGTGGCCACAGCAGCGGTGCGCGAAGCCAGCGACGGGTCAGCGTTTTGTGCTGATGTTTTGCGCGAAACCGGGCTGAACCTTCAAATTGCCAGCGGCAAGGAAGAGGCGCGGTTGTCAGGTCAGGGTGTTTTACTGGGCTGGCCGACAGCCCGCGGGCTGATGTGTGATATTGGTGGCTCGTCAATGGAGCTGGCAGAGATATCAGGCGGCGAGGTGGGGCGGTGCCTGACTTCGGCACTGGGGCCGCTAAAGTTGACGGCGATGGCGGATGATCAGGACGGGATGGACCGGCACATTCAGTCAACCATCACCGGGCTTCGTCAGCAGATGGACGCACGTTATAAAACGCTGTTTCTGGTTGGCGGCTCCTGGCGGGCCATTGCGCGACTGGATATGGAACGGCGGAATTATCCGCTTAAGGTGCTGCACGAATATGAGATGACGCCGCAGGATCTGCTGGACACCGCAGACTGGATCAGCAGCCACGGCGTTGACGAAATGCGCGGCACGACCGGCTCGTCCAAGGACCGCATGCGGCTGGTGCCAAATGCGGCGCGGGTGCTGCGTGAATTGGTAACGCGCTTTGCCCCGGACAAAATTGCGGTTTCCAGCTATGGTATCCGCGAGGGGATGCTTTATGAGCAAATGCCCAAAAAGCTGCGGCGGCGCGACCCGCTGATTGAGGCCTGCATCGCGATGGAACGGGCCGCAGCACGCAATCCCGGGTTTGGCAAAGTGCTGTACGAATTTTTGAGGCCGGTTTTCAAGGGCAATAACCGCGTCAGCAAACGGCTGATCAAAGCCGCGTGCCTGCTGCATGATGTAACATGGCGGGCGCATCCTGACTATCGTGCAGAGGTGTGTTTTGACAACGCCACAAGGGCCAATCTGGGTGGGCTGGACCACAAAGGGCGGATTTTCCTGGGCGTTGCGCTGTTGAACAGGTACAAGAATTCCGGCGGTGGCGCGGTTTTTGCCAGCGTAAAGGACCTGCTGGACGAGGGCGAGCACGAGCGGGCAAAAATTCTGGGCAAGGCGATGCGCTTTGGCGCCATGCTGGCCGGGCCATCCAAAAAGATGATGGGGCAGCTTAAGGTTGATAAAAAGGCACGGGTGCTGGAACTTGCGCTGACCGATCCAAGCCACGATCTTTACGGCGAGGTGGTGGAAAGCCGGTTTCAGTCGCTTGCACGGTCGCTGGGGTATGAAACCAGACTGACATTTGAATAAATAACTGCAAAATTTTACAAGGACAGACGGTCAGCGCCGCTTGCTGACACTTGCGCGATAGCTTAGAGGAAATTACCGTAAATACCCCGCCCAAACGGAGCCTTTGAACCCATGCGCCTGTCCCGCTATTTTCTGCCCACACTCAAAGAAACACCGTCAGAGGCGACCATCGCCAGCCACCGCCTGATGCTGCGGGCGGGCATGATCCGCCAGTCCAGCGCCGGGATTTACTCGTGGCTTCCGCTGGGGTTCAAGGTGCTGCGCAAGTTGGAAGACATCGTGCACG